>NZ_CAMLFY010000013.1 GCF_946479415.1 uncultured Shinella sp.
CGGCGCTTCGCCATTGGCGATGAGCAGCGCGACCTGTTCGGGCGTCGTCAGCAGGATGTCGGGCGGGTTCAGCCTCTGGCGCTGGCGTTTGGATTGCGGCGTGTCGCCGGTGCGGGTCTCCACCGTGATCGGCAGGCCCATTTCCGAAACCGGCTTCATCAGGTTGCGCTCGATATCGACGGCGAGCGCCTTGAGCGGTGAGATGTAAAGCGTGTGGACGCCGGTGAAGGCCGAGCCCGGTGGTATCTTTCCGCGATGGGTGAGATCGGTCAGCGCCGGCAGGAAGCCGGCAAGCGTCTTGCCCGCACCGGTCGGCGCGATCAGCAGCAGGCTTTCGCCGGTATGAGCGCGGACGAGCAGCTCCATCTGATGCGCGCGCGGCTGCCAGCCCTTGTCCGCGAACCAGCGGGTGAAGGATGGAGGCAACAAAGAGAGGCCGTGGGCGGCATGGCTGAGGTGAGAATCGGGCACGGCGTTAAGCTAATTCACGCGAGCGGAAAGAAAAGCGTCCCCTGCAACAATCTCCGCGAACCGTTGAAATACGAGGCTTTCAGGGCGATCCCGGCTTTTCACGAGGCATACACGAGGCCGTTATCGCGGAAGAAACATGAAACTTTTCGTGCGGGCCCTCCGTTTACCGCCCCGTGACAGAGAAATTGATAGGAGATTTCCCATGAAGAAGATTGTTCTTGCTCTGGCCGCCCTTTCGTTTTCTGCAGGCGCGGCACTGGCCGAAAACCCCTATGTCGGCCGCACCGACGTGATCCAGTCCGGCCCGAATGCCGGCCAGGCGATCATGCACCCCGAGGTGAACGACCTCGATATGGGCACCACGGCGTCCATCACGTCGAACGACACCGCGCGTCAGGTCCCGAACGAGACCAATGAGCAGCTGGCTGATCCCGGCGCCAACCGTTACGGCGATTCCGATCCGGGCAGCATGCAGTACGACTGAGTGCGCTCAACGCATCACGACCTGACCCAAGCAGGTCTTCGGCCCTTCCGGTATCCGGGAGGGCCGAATGCGTTTGGGGGTTTACATCGCGATATAGCGGTCGGCGCGATGGTTGACGGTGAGGAAGAGGTTCAGCACCACGGCGCCGACGACCGAGCAGAGCACGATGAAGGGGGCGGCTACGGCAAAGGCGGCGATCAGCACGAAGAGATCGAAGGCGAGCTGCACGAGGCCGGCGCGGATGCCGAAGCGCTCCTGTAGATAGACCGCAAGAACCCCCACGCCGCCAAGGCTGGCGCGGTGGCGATAGAGGCCGAGCAGGCCGAAGCCGAGCAGGATGCCGGCCAGCACAGCCGTCCACATCGGATCGATGCTTTCGATGCGCACGAAATGCGGCTGGAACTCGGTGATGATGGAGGTCATGGTCACGGCCAGCACGGTCTTGATGGTGAAGCCCCAGCCGAGGCGTTTCAGCGCGAGAATGTAGAAGGGGATGTTCACGACGGTGTAGTAGAGGCCGAAGCTGATACCTGTGAGATAGTGCAGGATGAAGGCGACGCCGGCGGTGCCGCTGGCCACCAGCCCGGCGCTGCTCATCAGCGCAAGACCGAGGGCCGCGATCATGCTGCTCGCAAACAAGCCCTGCGCATCTTCCAGCGGCGTGTGGCGGGTGGGGGTGGGATTCCAGAAGCCGAAACGCCGCTTGTCGCCGTCCATGGCCGATCTCCGATGATTTTTATCGTTGTATAGGGCGTCGCCGCTTGCGTGAAGCCTATGACTTTTTGCGCGACGCCTATGGCTGGCGCCGGGCAAGGAACAGCAGGCCATGCACCGGCTGGCCGCCATCCTGGCGGATCACGCTTCTTTCCAGCGCCACCAGCTCGAAGCCGGTCTCGGCCATCCGCCTGCGGATAAAAGCCTCGGGGTGGGCGTAGCGCAGCGAGGGGCGCAGCACGGGCGCCTCGCCATCGCCGCCATCCTCCACGGAGAAGGCGAAGAGGCTGCCGGGCTTGGCAAGCCGCGCGACGCTCGCAAACACCTGTCCCAGATCGCCGAGATACATCAGCACGTCGGCAGCGCTGACGAGATCGGCGCGAGACTCCGGAAGATCACCGAAGAGGCCGCTGTCTTCTGCCGGCAGGGAAAGGTCGGCCTGTGCGAGATGGTCATAGACGGCCTTCTCTTCCGCCTTGGCCAGCATGCCGGCGGAGAGATCGAAACCTTCGAGGCGGCCGGCATTGCGGCGGAATTCTGCGCCGAACAGGCCGGTGCCGCAGCCGATATCGGCGACGAGGCCGAAATGCGCATCGTCGCCGGAATGCTTGCGCACGAGTTTTGCGAGCGTCTGCGGCACGGTATAGTCGAGCCGCTCGACCAGCGCGGTATCGAAGCGGTCGGCATAGTCGTCGAACAGGCGTTCGACATAGTGCATCGGCGGGGCGGCGGGGGCTTCAGCCATCCCGAGCACGGCAAGTTTCAGGCTGGCGCCGAAAATATCGGAGGGATCGAGCGCGATGACCTTTTCAAGGGCGGCGGCGGCTGCCTCCTTCCGGCCCGATTTCTCGGCATATTCGGCGAGCCGGAACCAGCCGGCGGCCCAGCCCGGCACCTGCTCGAGCGCCTGTTCCATGATTTCCTGCGCCTCCGCGAACTCGCCCGATTCCGCAAACATGCGGGCATAATCGGCGCGGCGGTCGGCGATGAGATCGCCGGAGGAGAAATGCGGGCTCGTCATGGGGGCTCGGATCTGGAAACGGATGGCCGCTACATGGCAGGGCGGCGGCAAAAGGCAAGCGAATTCTCGTGAGCGGCCGTTGCTTGCCGCAGGCGGGGCGAACGCTTATCTCAGGGGCAAACGAATTTTTGGAGAATCAGCAGATGTCGAATGGCGTGAACGGGTTTCTGGGCGATAGCCCCCTGCGCGTGCTCATCAAGCTCCTGATCCTGTCGGTGGCCGTCGGCTTCCTGATGTCGATCTTCGGGCTCTACCCTGATGATATCCTGTTTGCCGCGCGCGATTTCGTCCTCGATCTCTGGCACACCGGCTTCAAGACGCTCGGCCGCCTCGGCGATTACCTGCTGCTCGGCGCCGTCATCGTTATTCCCATCTTCATCCTCATCCGCCTTCTGAGCTATCGCCGCTGACCATGCTGACCCGTCGCACCTTTCTTGCCGCTTCGGCGGCGGCCATCGCGGCGCTTGCAGCCGGCTGTTCCACCACCAGCGTGCTGACGCCCTCGGCCGGCACCGGCAGCGACCAGACGGCCGCCTCGCTCGGCCTCGTCAACAAGCTCCGCGCCGAGCGTGGCCTGTCGGCGCTCGTCATCGACAAGCAGGCGCAGCGCGCCGCCATGGACCAGGCGAGCCGCATGGCCTCCGCCGGCAAGATGGAACACAATATCGGCTTCGGCGCGAATTTCCTGAAGCGCATGAAGGGCATGGAGGTGGCGCTGCCGGCGGCGGAAAACATCGCGGTCGGCCAGGACAGCGCCGCGGAAGCCTTCGACGCCTGGTATCGCTCGCCGAAACATCTCGTCAACATGCTGGGCGCCGACTATCGCGGGCTCGGCGTCGCCATGGTTTCCAATCCGGCTTCGGGCGGGCAGCCGTATTGGGCGATGGTGCTGTCAGGCTGAGCGCTTCGCCCCTCACCCTAACCCTCTCCCCGCAAGCGGGGAGAGGGGACGTGGCTCATGTCGCCATGCCGTGGCGCACGGCTTAGAAACAATGGGTGAGTAACTCGGCGAGCGGCGATGTTTCTTCCTTCTCCCCGCTTGCGGGGAGAAGGTGCCGGCAGGCGGATGAGGGGCTGGAAAGCCATGAGGGGGGAGTTTGCATGAATGCCACGGCAGTAAGCGAAAACGACGGGTCCGGTCCCTTCGAGGTGACGCACCGGCTGGTGCTGGCGATCGCCATTCCCATGACGCTCGGCTTTCTCACGACGCCGCTGATCGGCCTGACGGATACGGCGGTGGCCGGGCGCCTCGGCTCGGCGGATGCGCTGGCCGGCATGGCCGTCGCCGCCATCATCTTCGACCTGCTGCTCGGCAGCTTCAATTTTCTGCGCGCCTCGACGACGGGACTGGTGGCGCAGGCCTTCGGCCGCGGCGACCGGCGTGAGGAACAGGCGGTCTACTGGCGCTCGCTCACCATCGCGCTCTGTTCGGGCTTCGTGCTGATGCTGCTGTCGCCGCTGTTGCTGTCCGGCGGGCTTTTCCTGATGGCGCCGACGCCTGAGGTGGCCGAGGTCGCCTCGACCTATTTCATGATCCGGGTGCTCTCCGCCCCCATGGCGCTCGCCAACTATGCGTTGCTCGGCTTCGTGCTCGGGCGCGGGCAGGGCATGACGGGGCTGCTGTTGCAGGCGATCATCAACGGCATCAACATCGTGCTGTCGATCACGCTCGGCCTCGGGCTCGGCTGGGGCATTGCCGGCATCGCCTGGGGCACGTTCACAGGCGAAACGGTGGGCATGCTGGCCGGGCTTGCCATCGTCGTCTCGCGCTTCGAACGCGCCGACCGGCCCTCGCGGGCGGAAATCTTCGCGCCGGCACGGCTGAAGGCGCTGTTTTCGCTCAACCGCGATATCATGATCCGCACTTTCGTGCTGATCGGCGCCTTCGCCATCATGACCCGCATCGGCTCCTCGATGGGGCCTTTGGCGCTGGCGGCCAATGCGGTTCTCATGAACATCTTCCTCGTCGCCGGCTATTATCTCGACGGCATCGCCAATGCGGCGGAGCAGCTTGTGGGCCGCGCCTTCGGGGCGCATTTCAAGCCGGCCTTCGACCGGGCGGTGAAGCTCACATGTCTCTGGTCGCTCGGCCTCGGCGTCGTCACCACCGGGCTTTTCCTGATCTTCGGAGCTGATATCGTCGGCCTGTTGACGACGACGGAAAGCGTGCGGGCCGAGGCGGCGAAATACCTGCCCTGGGCGGCGCTGACGGCGATCACCGGAGCGCTGGCGTTCCAGATGGATGGCGTGTTCATCGGCGCGACCTGGTCGAGCGCCATGCGCAATATGATGCTTTTGGCCTTCGTCGGCTATCTCGCGGCGCTTGCCGTCTTCGTGCCGCTGTTGGGCAATCACGGCCTGTGGCTGGCGCTCAATCTCTTCCTGGCTTTCCGGGGGATTTTTCTGGCGCTGCGCCTGCCGGCACTCGCCGGCCGGCAGTTTTCCGTGGCAAACCGGAGCTGATCTCCGGCGAGGCAGCCGGCATTCAAGCCGGCTGGATGCGTCCGAGGTTCAGACCCAGGAGATCGAGAGGGTTTTCCGGCCGTTTCGATTTTTCGCCGTCTTCCGCGTAGATATCGGCCCTGGCGCGCAGCCAGTGCGTATATTCGCGGCCTTCCGGCCGGCCTTCCTCTTCCCAGATCTCGTGCGCCCTTTTGCGGATCCGTTCGTTTTGATCGTCCATGGTGTCATCCCTTCCTGGCCTTTTGGCCGTTATCAGGCGGGATCGGTGCAGGCTACCGTCGATGCGAATCGGCTTCTGCCGAACACTCCACCCGCAAGAGCTAAACCCTGAGGGAGGACTTTGGTTCCGCTGTGACGCGGGCGTGGCGATCAGAGGGCGCGATCGGCCCAATGGCTTGTGCGGGTGCCGCGCAGCGCGGAAATCGAAGCGATCTGCTCGCGATCACAAATGCGCGAGAGGCCGCCGACGATTTCGCCCGGTAGCGTCGGGCCGGCATAGACCATGCAGGAATAGAGCTGCACGAGGTTGGCGCCGGCGCGGATCTTCTCCGCCGCCGTCTCCGCCGAGGAGACGCCGCCGACGCCGATGATCGGCAGGGTTTCTCCGACGCGCCTGCGCATCTTGGCCAGCACCACCGTGGACTTTTCGAAGAGCGGTTTTCCCGAGAGGCCGCCGGCCTCGCCTGCATGGGTGACGTTGCGCAGGCCGGCGCGCGACAGGGTGGTGTTGGAGACGATCAGGCCGTCGAGCGGATGGGCGAGCGCCACCTCGGCGATGTCGTCGAGGCCTTCCTCGGTGAGATCGGGCGCGATCTTCAGGAAGACCGCAACCTGGCGGCCGCTGCGCGTCGCCTCTTCGGCGCGGGCGGAAAGCACGGCGGAGAGCAGCGCATGCAGGCTTTCCTTCGCCTGCAGGTCGCGCAGGCCCGGCGTGTTGGGCGAGGAAATGTTGGCGGTGAAATAGCGCGCGACATCGTAAAAGGTGCGGATGCCGGCGACATAATCGGCGATGCGGTCTTCGCTGTCCTTGTTGGCGCCGATATTGACGCCGATCAGCGCATCGCGCCGGCAAGCCTTCAGCCGTTCCAGCGCGGCGGCATGGCCTTCATTGTTGAAGCCGAGGCGGTTGATGACGGCATCGTCCTCGACGAGGCGGAAGATGCGCGGCTTCGGGTTGCCTGCCTGCGCGCGCGGCGTCACCGTGCCGATCTCGGTGAAGCCGAAGCCGAGGCGCAGCAGCGCTTCCGGCACCTCGGCATTCTTGTCGTAGCCGGCGGCGAGGCCGATCGGATTGGGGAAGGTCAGGCCGGCGATGGTCTGGGCCAGCCGCGGATCGGCCTTGGCGGGGCAGGCGGGCACGATACCGGTCTTCAGCGCGGTGATGGACAGGCCATGCGCGGTTTCCGGATCGAAGAGGAAGAGGCCCTTGCGGCCAAGCGTCGAAAGCAGGGACATCACAGCATCTCCGGAAACTGGTGGGCGCCATCGGGACCGAGCGGCAGGGGTTTTTCCCAGAGCACGGCGGACAGCGGCAGGGCGGCATAGAGGTGGGGGAAGAGATCGCCGCCGCGCGAGGGCTCGAAGACCAGCTTCTCGCCGAGCGCGTCACCATCCACGGCCACGAGCAGCAGGTCCGTCTGGCCGGCAAAATGGCGGGCGGCGGTTTCCTTCGCCTGGGGAGCGGTGGAGAAATGGATATAGCCGTCGGTCAGGTCGATGGCGGCACCCTCGAAAATCCCGGCCGCTTTGGCATTTTGCCACAGACTTGCCGGAACGATCTTGTAGATTGTTTTGGCCATCTCGTCCGTTTCTCCCTTGCCTGCCGTGTTCAACGGTAGCGCTTGCCGCAAAGAACGGCTGTTGTCCACGGCTCCTGGAGGATTTTGCATGCGAATCTCTGCTCTGCCCCTGACCTTCGCCGCTTTCGTCCTCGCAGGCTCCGCCCATGCGGACGGCGAGGGGCGCTACCGCATGGAAAAGACCGATACCGGTTTCATCCGCCTCGACACCGCCTCGGGCGATATCTCGCTCTGCCGGGAGAAGGACGGCCAGATCGTCTGCCGCATGGCGGCCGACGAGCGCGCGGCCTTCGAGAAGGAACTCGACCTGCTCACCAAACGCGTGGAAGCATTGGAAAAGGGCGGTACAACCGCTCTGACGGATGCAAAACCCTCGCTACCGACGGATGAAGAGATTGACCGGACCATGACCGTCATGGAAAAGATGATGCAGAGGTTCATGGGCATCGTGAAAAACCTCGAGGACGGAGAGGAGAAAGCCGTTCCCGAGAAAGGCGCGGACCCGCAGAAGACCTGACGGAGAGCCTGCGCCCGCGCCGCCTCCGTCGTCAGGTCCCATACTCTTGGGCCATTTACTCTTGGGAGGGAGCGCATGGCATCGGCACTCACGATCATCATCGCGGACGACCATCCGCTGTTTCGCGGCGCCCTGAAACAGGCGCTGACGGGCATGGACGGCAATCCCGATATCGTCGAGGCCGGGGATTTCGAGGCGGCGCGCAAGGCCGCCGAGACAAACCCCAATGCCGACCTGCTGCTGCTCGATCTCGCCATGCCCGGCGTCAGCGGCCTTTCGGGCCTCATCTCGCTGCGCGCCGAATTCCAGAGCCTGCCGGTCGTCATCGTCTCGGCCAGCGACGATCCCGTCACCATCCGCCGCGCGCTCGATCTCGGCGCCTCCGGCTTCATCTCCAAATCGGCCTCCATCGAGGATATCCGCGAGGGCATCGCTTCGGTGCTGGCCGGCAATATCTATACGCCCGGCGGCTATGTGCGCGGGCCGGAGCAGGACAGCGAGGTGGCCGATCTCATCGCACGGCTGCGCACGCTGACCCCGCAGCAATCACGCGTGCTCGCCATGCTTGCCGAGGGCCTGCTCAACAAGCAGATCGCCTACGAACTCGGCGTCTCCGAGGCCACCATCAAGGCGCATGTCTCGGCGATCCTCCTGAAGCTCAATGTCGACAGCCGCACCCAGGCAGTCATCCAGCTCGGCAAGATCGGCGCGGCACAGGCGGCGGCTTGAAGGTTCCAGTCTGAGGGCCGAAGGCCCCTCCCCAACCCCTCCCCACAAGGGGGAGGGGCTTACCGTGCGGCATCCTCGGGGCTCCAAAGTCGAGGGAAGAGCAGGCTGCTGGCCTTTCTCCCCCCTTGTGGGGGAGATGCCGGCAGGCAGAGAGGGCCTTTTGCTGACAGCCGCGACGCTTCCGTTACTCCGCCGCCTCCCGCTGCAACGCCGAAAACTGCGTCAGCCAAGCGCGCATGGAGGCCGGGCGGACGGGTTTGTTCTGCACGAGAATGGTGTCCCGCTCCGCCTCGGCGCGCACTTCCGGCGTGCGGTCGGCGGTGACGAGGAGGGCTGGGACCTCGCGGGCGAGTGCGGCGCGGAGTTTCCCGATGGCTGCAATGCCGGTGCCGTCGTCGAGATGGTAGTCGGCGATCACGGCATCGACGGCCGGCGGGCCGGCGGCGACCAGCGCCTCGACCGCCGCGACGGATTCGGCGAGCGTCACCGTGCAGCCCCAGCCGGACAGCAGCAGGCGCATGCCGTCGAGGATTTTCGGTTCGTTGTCGATGCAGAGCACGCGCAGGCCCTTCAGCGGCTCGTCGCTGACGGGCACGGCGGCCGGCTTGTCGGCGATATGGCGGCTGGCGGCGGCATCGATCGGCACGCGGACCTTGAAGCTGGTGCCGCGGCCGGGCGTCGATTGCAGTTCGACGGGATGGGACAGCACGCGCGAGATGCGGTCGACGATGGAAAGGCCGAGGCCGAGGCCGGGTGCGGTGCGCGCACCCTCGTCGAGCCGGGCGAATTCCTTGAAGACCGTGCGGAACTTCGAGGCGGGAATGCCGATGCCGGAATCAAGCACCTGGATGACGGCCTGCCCGCCCTTGCGGCGCACGCCGACCAGCACCTTGCCGGACTGGGTATATTTGATGGCATTCGACACGAGGTTCTGCACGACGCGGCGCAACAGGTTCGGGTCGGTGCGGATGGCGAGCGAGCTGGAGAGCACGGTCAGCTTCAGGTTCTTCGCCCGCGCCATCGGCGCGAAATCGGTCTCGATGCGCTTCAACAGGTCCTTCAGCGCCACCGTCTGCACGCGCGGCTTCATGGCGCCGGTATCGAGGCGGGAAATGTCGAGCACGGCGCCGAGGATCGCTTCCACCGATTCCAGCGAGGAATCGATGTTGTGGATCATCTCGCGGTTCTCCGTCTCGCCGAGCCGCTCGACCAGCGAGGAGGAATAGAGGCGTGCGGCATTGAGCGGCTGGAGAATGTCGTGGCCGGCGGCGGCGAAGAAGCGGGTCTTGCCGATATTGGCCTCTTCGGCGGCGGCGCGCGCCTCGGCAAGCGCGGTGTTGACGCGGGTGAGTTCGGCGGTGCGCTCGGCGACGCGGTGCTCGAGCGTTTCGTTGACCTGTTTCAGCGCGCGGTCTGCGGCGACACGGTCGGTAATGTCGGTATAGGTGGAGACGAAACCCTTTTCCGGCATGGCATTGGTGCGCACTTCCACGATGCGCTCCCCGCCCGCCAGAACCAGCGCGAAGGGCTCGTCATAGGTCATGCTGCGCGTGATGGTGACCGCGCGCTCCTCCTCCGCGATATCGCCGCGCTCGGCGAGAATTTCCACGATGTCGGACAGTGGAAAGCCGACCTGGCCGACATATTCCGGCAAGTCGAGCAGCTGGCGGAAGCGGCGGTTCCAGACGGTGAGGTTGCCGGCGCTGTCGAAGACGGCGATGCCCTGGTCCATCTGGCCGAGTGCGGTCTGCAGCATGTCCTGATTGTATTGCAGGGCCTCGCTGGCCTGGTCGAGCAGCCAGTCGGTGTCCGTCGGCGTGTCATCGATGCGCTGGAGCACCAGGGAGAGGACGAGGCGGGCGGAGGAGGAGCCGATGGCGCTGCCGAGCAGCTGCTCGGAGAAGTGCACGATGGCCGCATCGGCCGGCGCATTGTCCTCCAGCCAGCGGCCGACCTGCCGCTCATAGGTGTGGAAGGAACGCTGCATGCGCTCTTCGCCGAGATATTTGGCGATGGTGGTCTTGAGGTCGCGCACGGTGACCTTCGTGCGGCGGCCGCGGAAGGCGCGCTCGAGACGTGGTTTCGAGCGGATGAAGGTGCCGGCCTGGAGGCGCTCCAGCGAGGTCGGGTTGCGCGTCAGCGAGCCGATGACATAGGCGCCGACATTGACCATCATCGCGACCAGCGTGGCGTTGACCAGCGGGTCGGCATTGGCGCCGGTGAAGACGGTGGAGCCGGGGAAGAGGAAGCCGAGAATGGTTTCGGCGACATAGGCATTGTCGGCGACGCCGATGCTCGGCAGAAACAGCAGATAGGCCCAGACGACGAGGCCGCAAATCATGCCGGCCATGGCGCCGCGCGCATTGGCATTGCGCCAGAACAGGCCGCCGAGCATGGTCGGCGCGACCTGGGCCACGGCGGCAAAGGCGAGCAGGCCCATCGAGGCGAGGCCGGCATTGGCGGTGGCAGCGCGGTAATAGGCGTAGCCGAGCAGCAGCACGAAGAAGATCGCCAGCCTGCGGATGATGAGCAGCATGCGCGACAGGTCGTCCTGCTGCTCGACGCCGCCGATGAGGTTTCGCCGGAGCACGACGGGAATGACGATGTCGTTCGACACCATGATGGAGAGCGCCACGGAGGCGACGATGACCATTGCGGTGGCGGCGGAAAAGCCCCCGACGAAGGCGATCAGCGTCAGCACCGGCTGGTCGAGCGCAAACGGCAGCGTCAGCACATAGAGGTCGCCGTCGCCGGTGCCGTTGAAGGTCATGACGCCGCCGATCGCGACGGGCAGCACGAAGATGTTGATGGCAATGAGATAGAGCGGGAAGAGGATGCCGGCGGTGCGCAACTCGCCGGCCGTGCGGTTTTCCACGACCGTCACATGGAACTGGCGCGGGAGCATGATGATGGCGAAGGCGGAGAGAACGATAAGCAGCACCCAGCGCGCCACCGGCGTCTCATAGGTCAGCGCCTGCATGACGCGCTCGTTCTGCGAGGCCTGCTGCCACAGATCGCCCGGCCCGTCGAACATGACATAGAGCACGTAAAGGCCGACGGAGGCGATGGCGATGAGCTTGACCAGCGATTCCATCGAGATCGCTAGGATGAGGCCGTCCTGGTGTTCGGTCGCATCGGTGTGGCGGGTGCCGAAGACGATGGCGAAGCAGGCGAGGAAGAGCGTGACGACCAGCGGCAGGTCGATGAGCCCGCCGGAGGCGGCGATGCCGAAACCGGTCGTATCGACCATGGCCGAAACCGAACTCGACACGGCTTTCAGCTGGAGCGCGATATAGGGGATGTAGCCGATCAGCGAAATCAGCGCGACGACGGCGGCGACGCCGGGGTTCTTGCCGTAGCGGGCGGCGACGAAATCGGCAATCGACGTGAGCCGTTCGGATTTGGCGAGCGTCACGATGCGGCGGATCAGCGGCATGCCGAGCGTGAACATCAGGATCGGGCCGATATAGATGCCGGCGAATTCCAGGCCATGGGTCGTCGCGAGACCGACGCCGCCGAAATAGGTCCAGGAGGTGCAGTAGATCGCAAGGCTCAGCGCATAGACGAGCGGACGGCCCTTGGCGACGCGCTCGGACCGCTTGGCCTTGCGGTCGCCGTAACTTGCGACCGCGAAGAGCAGCAAGAGATAGGCGAGCGCGAGCGCGAATATCAGCGAGCCCGGCATGCTTCCTCCCGCAGTCCTTCGGCCTTTTCAAGGAGAATAGGCCAAAGCGCGCACGAAGGAAATTGCGCCGAAGGTCTGAGAACCTGAAGACGTCGCGTATAAACGTTCAATATTGATGGATCGCAGTTTCCATGCCGCAAAAACTGCACTAATTTGCTTTTGCGTCGCAGCAAGAGGAGAGGCTTATGCTCAACGAGTTCAAGGCGTTTATCGCCCGCGGCAATGTCATGGACCTTGCAGTGGGTGTCATCATCGGTGCAGCCTTCAACAAGATCGTCGAATCCGTCGTCAACGACCTTGTCATGCCGATCGTCGGCGCATTGACCGGGGGCGGTTTCGACTTTTCCAACTATTTCATCGCGCTTTCGGGCAATGTGACGGCGACATCGCTGGCCGCCGCCCGCGAACAGGGCGCGGTCTTCGCCTACGGCAATTTCATCACCGTTCTTATCAATTTCATCATCCTCGCCTGGATCATCTTCATGATGATCAAGGGCGTGAACCGCATGCGCGCGTCGCTGGAAAAGGAAAAGCAAGCCGGTGCCGCCGAGCCTGCGCCGCCGCCGGAAGACGTGCTGCTCCTCACCGAGATCCGCGACCTCTTGAAGAGCCGCCCGGCCGTCTAAGCTTTCCCAAGCTAGGATTACAGGAAGGCCCGGTTTTCGCCGGGCCTTTTATCGTGCGGGCCAGCCGTTCGCGCGCGCTTCTTCCAGCGTCGCGAGAAGCGCGTCCTTGGGCGGAAGGCCGAGCGTTTCGGAGCGGCGTTGCAGCCAGCGGGCGTGAACCATGCGGATCTCGACGGGAATGCGCGGCAGGTTCAACGCAAGAGCTGCGGCCATGCGGTGCTTGCCGCTGGTATGGCGCACGAGCTTGCCATCCGCATCGATCGCGACGCCGATGTCACGCTCGGCGAGGTCTTGCCACAGCGAGCGGGTCCAGCGATGGCGGTGGCCGGTCTGGCCGCGCAGGCCGAGATCGGAATGCGGCAGAATACCGTTCTTCTCGATATCCTCGATCAGAGCGAGGTAATATTCATAATAGCTGTCGAGCTTGTCGATCGTGTCGAGAACGATACGGTTGCGCTGCATCGTCTCCCCTTTTGTGATCCGTGCGGCATACCGCTGGTAGCGGTTCCCCTCCCGGAAGTTCTGCCGGGTACGGCAGAGCTCAACAACTTCCGCGTGGGAATAGGAGTTCTTGAGGGCCGTTAGAATAGGGTCCCAGTTCCCGCCATCCAGGAAATCGTCGCCGATCCAGCGGGCGCGGCCGTCATCGAAAATGTAATCGAGCAGCCGCTTCTTGATGCTCTTCGGGTCGATCGACAGATGCAGGGCATCGGAAAAATGGAAATGGGCCTGCGCAGCGCGCACGGTATGGCCTCCCCGCGCTGCAAGGCTTTGCACGCTGCGGTCAAACCGTCGGGCAAACCCGACCTGGGCAGCCAGGAAGTCGCTTAGCGGCACCCAGTCGATCGCGCGTTGGAGGAGCGCTGGTTTGGCTCGCTGGATCCCGGGCGGCATCTTCGCGTAGGCCGGCCCTGGAAATGTCTGCTGTTCCGTCAATTCTCTACTTGGTCCGTTGTCTCGCCGTCGATGCGTGAGATAGCAACGGCCCGGCATCCATGGCAAATATACGACGATTTGCAAAGGGCCGTCCGCTGCACGCTACAGCGGCAAAATCTCGCGGGAAGTCCATGGAAGGCTCGTCTGCCCGTCAGGCCGTGGCCCCCTTCGTCTTCGTCTGATGGATTTCCACGAGGCTCGGACCTTTGCGACCGGCTGCCCGTTCAAGCGCTGCCGACAGGTCCTTGACGTCGGCGAGACGCTCGGACGGCAGGCCATAGGCGGTGCCGATGGCGATGAAATCCGGTGCCGAGGGTTTGACGCCCTCCGGCGTGATGCCGGCATCGACCATGAAATTCTCGATTTCCTGGTAGCCGTCATTGTTCCAGACGAGGAAGATTACGCGGGCGTCGGCATCTGCGGCCGAGCCGATTTCCGAGAGCGAGAATTGCAGGCCGCCGTCGCCGACGAGGCAGATGATCGGGGCATCGGGTTCGGCCAGCGCCGCGCCGATGGCGGCCGGCGGCGCGAAGCCGAGCGCGCCATAGCCGGTCGCGGCATTGAACCAGCTGCGCGGACGCGGTGCCGCGCAATAATAATTGCCGGCATAGACGGCCTGGGTCGAGTCGCCGACGATGATCGCCTTGGGCAGCGTGCGGTAGATCGTGTCGATGATGCCGACTTCCGCCTGCATTTTCGGCGTCAGTTCATTCCACGACCCCTTGCGCGCGGTTTCCGCGCGGGCCGCGCCGTTGCCGATCGCCTTGTGGCCTTCCAGAAAACCGAGCATGCCGGCAGCGGCGGTCTTGGCGCTGGAGAAGATCGACAGGCCGGATTGCGGGGTGCGCGCAAGCTGGGCGGCGTCGATATCGATGCGGATCAGCGAGCGCAGCCGCGGGAAGCCGCCGTCGACATTGATGTCGTAGTCGGTCGGTCCGAACTCAGTGCCGAAGGCGACGACGAGGTCGGCATCCGACAGCATGCGGCGCACGGATTTCATGCTGGGGCTGGCCGGCACGCACAGCGGATGGCCGGCAAGCATGCCGCGGGCATTGACCGTGGTAACGACGGGCGCGCCGATGCGCTCGGCAAGCGCGCGGATCTCCTCCTCCGCCGTAATCGCGCCGCCACCAGCGAGGATGACGGGGCGCGACGCATTGGTGCAGAGGATGGCGGCGCGCTGCAGCGTTTCGGCATCGGCGCGCGGGCGTGTCGCGACAGCGGCGGGGAAGCTCCCCGTTTCGATTTGCTTTGCCATCACATCCGTCGGAATTTCGATATGGACGGGACCGGGGCGGCCGGAAAGCAGCACGGCGAAGGCACGCTCGACGACGAGCGGCAGGTCGGCGGGGTTGAGCAGCGTGTGCGAATAGAGCGCCAGCGTCTTCATCATGCCCTGCTGGTCGGGCAGTTCATGCAAGAGGCCGCGGCCATGGCCGAGCGAATCGCGCTTGTTGACGCCCGAGATGACCAGCATCGGCACGGAATCCTGCCGGGCCTGCGCCATCGCGGTGATCGTGTTGGTGAGGCCGGGGCCGGTGATGACGAGCGCGACGCCCGGCTTGCCGGAGACGCGGGC
Source organism: uncultured Shinella sp. (assembly GCF_946479415.1). The sequence continues at coordinate 15,025 of NZ_CAMLFY010000013.1, forward strand.
ATAACCATCCGCCATGAAGCCGGCGCCCTGTTCGTGGCGCGGCGTGATGTGGCGGATTTTCGAGGCGGCAAGACCACGATAGAGTTCGACGGTATGGACGCCGGGAATGCCGAACACGACCTCGACGCCATTGGCTTCCAGGAGATCGACGAGGACTTCGCCTACGGTTTTCGTGGTCATGCGCGGCGTTCCTTCGGCAGGGCGGATCGGGTGGCGAGTGCTGCGATGCGTCGGCAGGCCTCGTCGATATGGTCGTCGGGCACGGTGAGGCTGAGGCGGATATAGTCCGCCGCCTGCTCTCCGAAGGACGAGCCGGGCATGACCGCGACGAGTTCTTCGCGCAGGAGCGCCCAGGCGAAATCCTCGCCGCTCATGCCGGTCTCGGAAACATCGACCACGATGAACATGCCGGCTTCCGGCGGCAGCGGCGTCAGGCCGGGGGCGCGCGACAGCGCCTCGGCAAAGCGGGTGGCGCGGGCCTGGTAGGTCCGGCGCATGGTGGCGGCGGTCGAAATCGGATTGTCGAGCGCATAGGCCGTCATGTCGGCGATGAAGGGCTGGCCGCCGAACAGCATGGTCTCGGATACGGCAAGCAGGCGCGTGCAGAATTCTTTCGGGCCGACCGTCCAGCCGCTGCGGAAACCGGGCGCGGCATGGGATTTCGAGATCGAGGAGACGACGATGGTGCGTTCGGCGAGATCGGCATTGTCGAAGGGCGAGGCGAAGGTCGCCCCGAAGACGAGTTGTTCGTAGACCTCGTCGCAGACGATCCAGAGATCGTGCTTGCGGCAGACGGCGCCGATCTCGGCGATTTCCTGGGCGGTCAGCACGGCGCCTGTCGGGTTGTGCGGTGTATTGAGCAATAGCACGCGGCTTTGCGGCGTGATGGCGGCCTCGAGATCGGCGGCCTTCATGTGAAAGCCGTTTTCCGGGCGCAGCGGCACGGGGACCTGCACGGCGCCCGTCGCGCGGATGACGCCTTCATAGGTGGCATAGAGCGGGTCGCCGACGAGCACGGCGTCGCCCGCCTCGACGAGGCCGAGCATGACGGCGAAAAGCGCGGTCTGGGTGCCGGGGAAACACAGCACGTTTTCGGCGGTCACGTCGCTGCGCCGCTTCTGGTATTTGCGCACGACGGCATCGACGACGGAAGGTTCGCCGCGGCCGTTGGAATAGCGGTAGCGGCCGGCATGCATGGCGCGCACGGCCTCGGCCAGCAGCGCGGGATCCGGCGGCACGTCGGGCTCGCCGATGGTGAGCTCGATCACGGCATTGCCCTCGCGCTTCAGGCGTCGTGCCTCGGCATGAATGGCCCATTTTTCGGATCCGAGATTCTGAAGCCGGTCTGTGATGGACGCGTAGCGCATGGCCATTCTCCGCATGTCGATTTCGGGGGGTGGTTTAACCGTCGATGCGCGGGGCGTCGACCGGCTTCAGGGATATTCCAAGCAAGGTTTCGATCGAGGTCAGGGCGATCTCGACCAGTTCGCTGTCGCCGAACAGCTCGCCGGCCAGGCAGCCCTCCAGCCAGAGGCCGTCGAGCAGGCCGTTGATGGCGATCGCCAGCCTTCGGCAGCGTTCCGGCGAGGAATCCGCGCCGCGGGTGGAAAGGAAATCGGCGAGCAGGCTTTCCAGCGTGTCGCGGAAGCTGAGGTAGCCTTCGCGGTGGATCGCGGCCAGCTCCGGATCGACGCTGACGCGGCTGATGAACGAGGCCCAGAGCGACAGGCTGCGGCTGTTGGCGACCGGCTCCGTCAGATTGATGACGATGAAGTCGCGCAGCCTTGTTTCCGCATCACCCGAGACCCGCTCGGCCTTCTCCGTCAGCCGCGTGATGACGACGCGGTAGGCCTCCTGAAGGATATGCTCCTTCGACTGGAAATAGTGCCGGATCAGGCCCGCCGTGACACCCGCCCTGATGGCGATCTGCCGGACCGTGGCGCCTTCCAGCCCGTATTCCGCGATGCAGTCGAGCGTCGCCTCGATCAGATCGTGGCGGCGTTCGGCCTCGGGGGCGCGATGGAAGGTCCGGCGGGCCATTGGTTCTCCTCTAGTTTCTACGCAGTTCCGGACGCAAAACCGCGCACACTTTTGCTGGAACTGCTTTAAGCCGCGCGGCGCAGCACCGGCCGCGTCAGGCAGGTCGGGCCGCCCTCGCAAGCGATGCACAGCGCATCGGCCTCGAAGGTCTGCACGGTGCAGCCGGCCGCTTCCATGGCCGCCTTGGTTGCCGGGAAACCTTCGACCATGATGACCTCGTGCGGGCGGGTCGGCAGCACGTTGAGCGACAGGCCGTTGCTGGCGTGGAATTCGTCGGCCGGCGCTTCGATGAGCGTTACGCCACGCTTCTTCAGGAGCTGGTAGAAGGCGGCCGGCAGGAGCGGTGCGAAGACCAGCGCGAGATTGTCGGCCAGCGGGCTCATCACGCTCATCAGGTGCAGGCAGGCCTCTTCACCCTGCCAGAGCGGCAGGTCATAGGCGAGAACCGTGACACCGTGCGGTGCCAGGATCGCGGAAATCTGGTCGATGCCCTCCTGGTTGGTGCGCACGCCGCGGCCGATGACCAGCGTCTTGGCATCGAGCCAGATGCAGTCGCCGCCTTCGACGGTGCCGGTGCCTTCGATGCGGCCGAGGATCGGGATCTGGCGCTCGGCATAGGCCTTTTCGTGCAGGGCGGTTTCGGCGACGCGCAGCGGCTTGCCCATGCGCAGCAGGATCGCGCCATGGTCGGACATCAGCGAGGGATCATGGGTGAACATGGCATCGGCCAGGCCGTCGCCGTCGTCCTCGAGCCAGATGATTTCGGTGCCGGATTTCTCCACCATGTCCGCAAAGGCCTTGTACTGGTGCACGGCGCGCGCGCCATCGAAGGTCGGGCCGTAATGCCACTTGGCGGGATCGGCGGACGCGAGGCTGGAACCGGGGCGGCGCATGAGAACGCGCATCAGAGGGGCCGACATTTCCTGCGAACCATAGGCGGTCATTCAATACTCCCAAGGAATTTTTGATCGAAAGCGGGTGCTGCCAGAAAAGTCAGCGATCGCACTATTATACGCTTGAACAATTTCTTAACAAGTGCCACGATGCAATCCACAAGACGAAACGACGGGCCGAAGATGCCCGCGGGAACGCTGAAAAACAGGGGAATTTGGCATGTGTCATGCATCGATTTTCCGTGCGCTGGAGATCTCTCCACGATGACGGAACGCGCCGAGGCTATCGCGGTCACGGACCTGCACAAGCGCTTCGGACCGCTCGAGGTTCTCAAGGGCGTATCGCTCACCGCGCATGAGGGCGACGTCATCGCCATCATCGGAGGATCGGGATCGGGCAAGTCGACCTTCCTTCGCTGCATCAACATGCTGGAGCTGCCGAGCGCCGGCACGGTGACCATCCACGGCGAGACGATCGCCATGAAGAAGGATGGTCATGGCGGCATGATGCCATCGGACCGCAAGCAGGTGCAGCGCCTGCGCTCCCGCCTCGGCATGGTCTTCCAGAGCTTCAATCTGTGGCAGCACATGACGATCCTCGAAAACGTCATCGAGGCGCCGGTGCATGTGCTCGGCATCAAGAAGGACGAGGCGATCGAGCGGGCCGAAACGCTGCTGCGCCGCGTCGGTCTTTACGAGAAGCGCGATGCCTATCCGGCGTTCCTTTCGGGCGGCCAGCAGCAGCGCGCGGCGATCGCCCGTGCGCTCGCCATCCAGCCCCATGTCATGCTGTTCGACGAACCCACCTCCGCGCTCGACCCGGAACTGGTGGGCGAGGTGCTCACCGTCATCGGCGACCTCGCCAAGGAAAAGCGCACCATGATCCTCGTCACGCACGAGATGAAGTTCGCGCGCAACGTGGCGAGCCACGTCGTTTTCCTGGCGAACGGCGTCATCGAGGAACAGGGCCCGCCGGACGAGATCTTCGGCGCACCGAAATCGGAGCGGCTGAAGAAGTTCATCAGTTCCATCCACTGAGAAGCAAGAAAACCAACAGAGGGAAAATCATGAAGAGTGCCTTGAAGACAATCGCCCTTGCCGCCGTAATCGGCCTTTCGGCCATTTCGGGTGCCGCGGCCGAGCAGGTCCGCGTCGGTTTTGCCGCCGAGCCCTATCCGCCCTTCACCTCGCCGGATGCCTCGGGCAACTGGGAAGGCTGGGAAGTGGACTTCATGAAGGCGATCTGCGCGGAAGCGAAGCTCGACTGCGTCGTCACGCCCGTCGCCTGGGACGGCATCATCCCGGCGCTGACCACCAACAAGATCGACATGATCATCGGCTCCATGTCGATCACGGCGGAACGCCTGCAGACGATCGACTTCTCCGACAAGTACTACAACTCGCCTCCGGGCATCATCGGCGCCAAGGATGCGAAGTTCGACGCGACGCCGGAAGGCCTTGCCGGCAAGACGCTCGGCGTGCAGGTCGCGACCATCCACCAGGTCTATGCCAACAAGTATTTCGCTGCCGCCGGTGCGACGGTCAAGGAATACCAGACGCAGGATGAGGCCAACAACGACCTGGCCGCCGGCCGTATCGACGCCGTGCAGGCCGATTCGATTGCGCTCGGCGACTTCCTGAAGACCGAACAGGGTTCGGCCTGCTGCGACATGAAGGGCACCGTGAAGGACGATCCGGAAATCCTTGGCCTCGGCGTCGGCGTCGGCCTGCGCAAGGGCGAGACGGACCTGAAGGACAAGATCAACGCCGCCATCAAGGCGATCCGCGCCAACGGCACCTACGACACGTTCTCGAAGAAGTATTTCGACTTCGACGTCTACGGCGGCTGATCAGGTTTCGCAGTGTAATGCCGGCGGCTCGTGCCGCCGGCAATTCTCCTCGAACGGACGCGAGACCCCATGGCCGATGCCGGATCGCTGATCAACTGGAGCCTGCTTGCGCTCGAGCCGCCCGGCTGGGGCGGGGTGCTTCTGGCGGGGCTGTGGAATTCCATCCAGATCGCCATCGGCGGCTACGGGCTCGGCCTCATGCTTGGCACCGGCGGCGCCATGGGCAAGCTTTACGGCGGCCCGGTCACCAAGGACCTGCTTGAAGTTTACACGACGCTGGTGCGCGCCGTGCCGGAACTCGTCCTCATCCTCATTCTTTATTATGCCGGCACGGATGTTCTGAGCCAGATCTCCATTGCCTTTGGTTGGGGTGCGGTCGATATCAGCGGCCTTGCCGCCGGCATCTTCGTCATCGGCGTCGTGCAGGGCGCCTATTCCACCGAGGTCATCCGCGGCGCGATCAAGGCGGTGCCGGCCGGCCAGATCGAAGCGGCTCGCGCCTATGGCATGTCGCCCACCCAGATCATGCGCCGCATCACCTTGCCGGCCATGCTGCCGCATGCCATTCCCGGCCTCTCCAATCTCTGGCTGATCGCCACCAAGGACACGGCGCTGCTCGCCGTCGTCGGCTTCTCCGAGCTGACGCTGGTGACGCGTCAGGCGGCAGGCAGCACCAAGGCCTATCTTCTGTTCTTCTGCGCGGCGGGCGCGCTCTATCTGATGATCACGCTGCTTTCCAACGTGCTGATCGGTTTCATCGAGCGTCACTACCGGCGCGGCATGACGAGGACGGCGTGATGACGGAACAAACCGTTTCGGCGATGGCGCTGACCGAACTGCCCAGCAAGCAGAGCTTCTTCAAGCCGCACCGCATCGTGCTGATGGCGATTGCCGCGATCTTCGTGTTCTGCATCATCTGGTTCATGCGCTGGGAATGGGTGCCGAAATATTCCGGCGCGCTGGCCCATGGCGTCGGCGTGACGCTGCTGATGCTGTTTGCCACCTCGATCCTCGGCTTCTTTCTTGCGGTGCCGATCGGTCTCGTGCAGGTGACGGGGCCGTGGCCGCTGAAAATGCTGGCCAAGGGCTTCTGCACCATCATCCGCGGCACGCCGCTGCTGTTGCAGCTCTGGCTGCTCTATTATGGCCTGGGGTCGCTGTTTCCGCAGTTTCCCGGCATTCGCAGCTCGTTCCTCTGGCCCTATCTGCGCGAGGCCTGGCCCTATGGCGTGGCCGCGCTGACCCTGTCCTTCGCCGCCTATGAGGGCGAGGTGATGCGCGGCGCCTTTGCCGGTGTGCCGCCGGGTGAGCTGGAGGCCGCACGCGCCTATGGCATGAGCCCCTTCACCATGTTCCGCCGCATCTGGCTGCCGCGCGCCGTCTATCGCGCGCTGCCGACGCTCAACGGCGAAACCGTGTTGCAGCTGAAATCGACGCCGCTCGTCGCAACGATCACCGTCATCGATGCCTATGCCGTCATCTCCAAGGTGCGGCAGGCGACCTATCTCACCTATGAGCCGCTGCTGCTGCTCGCGCTCATCTATCTCTGCCTCACCGCCATTCTGGTCGTGGCCTTCCGCTATTTCGAAAGCAAAATCCCTTCACGTGGTGCCTGATATGTCCATTCATACGTCTCTTCAAAATTCCATGCCTGAACTGGTGGCGATCCGCCGCGACCTGCACGAACATCCCGAACTCGGCCTCGAGGAGTTTCGCACCTCCGACGTCATCGCCCGCCATCTCGAAAGCTACGGCTATAAGGTGACGCGCGGCCTTGCGACGACCGGCCTCGTTGCGACGCTGACGAACGGCACCGGCCGCAAGTCCATCGGCATTCGCGCCGATATCGATGCCCTGCCGATCTTCGAGGAAACGGGCCTGCCCTATGCCAGCAAGACGCCCGGCAAGATGCATGCCTGCGGCCATGACGGCCACACGACCATGCTTCTGGGCGCGGCCAAGGCGATTGCCGAGCGGCGCAATTTCGACGGCACCGTGCACCTGATCTTCCAGCCGGCCGAGGAAAACTTCGGCGGCGCCAGGATCATGGTGGAGGAGGGGTTGTTTACCCAGTTCCCCTGCGATGCCGTCTTCGGGCTGCACAACGAGCCGAACCTGCCCTTCGGCCAGTTCGCGCTGCGCGAAGGCCCGATCATGGCGGCGGTCGACGAGGCGCGCATCACGGTCAACGGCGTCGGCGGCCACGGGGCCGAACCGCAGGAGACGCTCGACCCGATCGTCTGCGGCGCCTCCATCGTCATGGCGCTGCAAACCATCGTCTCGCGCAACATTCATCCGCTCGATCCGACGGTCGTGACGGTCGGCTCGTTCCATTCGGGCTCGGCCAGCAACATCATCCCGAGCCGCGCGGAAATCGTGCTCGGCATCCGCTCCTTCGATCCGGGCGTGCGCGACGAACTGGAGCGCCGTATCCGGCTCATCGCCGAACGGCAGGCCGAGAGCTACGGCATGAGCGCCACGGTCAACTATCAGCGCTTCTACGACGCGACCATCAACCACAAGGCCGAGACGGATCTCGTGCGCGATCTGGCGATCCGTTTCGCCGGCGCCGACAAGGTCGTTGACCTCGAACGCCCCTTCATGGGCAGCGAGGATTTCGCCTATATGCTGAAGGAACGCCCCGGCACCTATTTCTTCCTGGGCGGCAAGAGCGGCGAAAACGACAAATCGCTGCATCACCCCGGCTATAATTTCAACGACGACCTGCTTCCGGTCGGCGCCGCCTTCTGGACGGAGCTTGCCGAACACTATCTGCGGGCCGCCTGACCGCTTTTTTGCAAGGGACCGGGTTTGCGCGTGGCAAATCCGGTGCCGCTTCAAGGGGCGACGAGCCGTTTCGCCACCTTTTCGTCATTTTTCCTGACCCGTCCGTCGGTGAAATCTGCCTTCCGCGCCCCTGAAAAAGCACGCGGATGTGATCGGCTGCGAGCCGCAAAACCTTGAAATTGCCGCCTGGCCTTCCTGTGCCACAATTCTTGACGACGGATAACTACGCGTGTTTCAGGGCGCGTTGCGGCAGATAAAACAAACAAAAATCAAATGGATAGATCGAGTGCTCGGGCGTGTCATTACGCGCTGCCGGGGCGATTTTTCGTGCGCCGCGAGGGCGTTCAAAACGGCCCTTCGATCGTCAACGTTTCATTGACAATTAGTTTACCGCCCTCAAACTTGCGTACCATTTAATGAGGGTCCATATCAAAGGTGTCTTCAGGGGCAATCTTCTGGAGAGCATCGCAAGAACAAAAGGAAATACCACCATGAAGAAGCTCGTTGTTGCCACCGCCCTGCTCGCCCTCACAGCCGGCACCGCCTTTGCGGAAAGCCCTTATGCAGGACGCACCGATGTCTTCACCTCCGGCCCGAACGCCGGCCAGTCGATTACCGACCAGACGGTCACTTCTTCGGTTGGGCATATGGCACGCCCGGCCGCATCCGACGGCGTCGTCGATCACATCGACCCTGCTGCCAATCGCTACGGCGACGGCGCTCCCTACGCAAGCCGCTGAGCAAAACGCCAGAAACCAGCCCGGGGCGCGCCGGAAGGCCGACCGCCCCCATCAAATAGGAAAGAGTAAGACCATGAACAAGTTCGCAATCGCCATCGCCGCCCTGTCGCTCTCCGCCGGTGCCGCTTTCGCTGAAAACCCCAACTTCGGCGCCAACGAATTCCCGCAGACCAGCAAGGTCGCCGTCGACCACACCACCACGGCGTCGATCAAGTCGGGCAATAGCTATGCCGCAGAGCGCGTCGCCAACAAGGACGCTTCGTCGACGCTTCGTTACGGCGACGCCGCTCCCTACGCCACCCGTTAATCAACGCCTCATGCAGGCCCTTCGCCGACCGGCAGGTCCGGTCGGCTGATCCTCCCAAATTCGAAAGGTTAAGACCATGAACAAGTTCGCAATCGCCATCGCCGCCCTGTCGCTTTCCGCCGGTGCCGCTTTCGCTGAAAACCCCAACTTCGGCGCCAACGAATTCCCGCAGACCAGCAAGGTCGCCGTCGACCACACCACCACGGCGTCGATCAAGTCGGGCAATAGCTATGCCGCAGAGCGCGTCGCCAACAAGGACGCTTCGTCGACGCTTCGTTACGGCGACGCCGCTCCCTACGCCACCCGTTAATCAACGCCTCATGCAGGCCCTTCGCCGACCGGCAGGTCCGGTCGGCTGATCCTCCCAAATTCGAAAGGTTAAGACCATGAACAAGTTCGCAATCGCCATCGCCGCCCTGTCGCTTTCCGCCGGTGCCGCTTTCGCTGAAAACCCGAATTTCGGCCGCACGGACCTCCAGTCCAACCAGCCGGCTGTTGATCAGTCCACCACGGCCTCGATCAAGTCGCACAAGGATGCGGCTGCTGTCGACAACCAGGAAGTTGCGATTTCCTCGACCCGCTACGGCGACGGCGCTCCCTACGCCGGCCGTTAATCAACACTTCACGCAGACCCTTCGCCGACCGGCAGGTCCGGTCGGCCGATCCTCCCCATTCGAAAGGTTAAGACCATGAAAAAGTTTGCAATCGCCATCGCCGCCCTGTCGCTCTCCGCTGGTGCCGCTTTCGCTGAAAACCCGAATTTCGGCCGCACCGACGTCCAGCAGTACGGCCCGAACGCCGGCAAGCCGGTTATCGACCAGACCACCACGGCTTCGATCAGCAACAGCGGCCCGCAGGGCAAGGTCGACTATGTCGATCCGGCTGCCAACCGCTACGGCGACGGTGCGCCGCGCAACTAACCGCGACGATCCGCGGCCATAGGCCAGCTCTCGCGAGGCGCCCCCTCTCTCTGCCTCGGTCCCCAGGACTGGCCTGTCAAACCTCCGCCGTTCCCCTCGGCGGAGGTTTTTTGTTGCCTTGCCGCCGAGCGAAATGCCGCACGCGGGCGATTGTCGCGGTGCGGCAACGTGGGCGTGTGCGCCGAATTGACTTTTATCTGTTCGAAACCGCATCCTTTGCGGCGGCTGCGGGCTTGAGAAGGCGCGCGGTGGCTGATGAAAGGACGTGGCCCATGTTCGAACAGTTGGACGCAACGCTGCTTGCCCGCTTCCAGTTTGCCTTCACCGTTTCCTTCCACATCGTCTTTCCAGCCTTTTCGATCGGTCTCGCGAGCTACCTCGCCGTGCTGGAGGGGCTGTGGCTCTGGACGAAGGACGAGGTCTATTTCGCGCTCTTCAATTTCTGGAAGACGATTTTTGCGCTCGCTTTCGGCATGGGTGTCGTCTCGGGCATCGTCATGTCCTACCAGTTCGGCACGAACTGGAGCGTCTTCTCCGACAAGGCCGGGCCGGTCATCGGACCGCTGATGGGTTATGAGGTGATGACCGCTTTCTTCCTGGAGGCGGGTTTCCTCGGCGTCATGCTGTTCGGCCTCAACCGCGTCGGGCCGAAGCTGCATTTCTTCGCCACGCTCATGGTCGCCCTGGGCACGCTGATCTCGGCCACCTGGATCCTTGCCGCCAATTCCTGGATGCAGACGCCCGCCGGCTTTTCCGTGAACGAGGCGGGGCAGTTCGTTCCGACCGACTGGTGGGCGGTGATCTTCAACCCGTCCTTCCCCTATCGCCTCGTACACATGGTGCTGGCCGCCTATCTCACCACCGCCCTCGTCGTCGGCGCGGTCGGTGCCTATCATCTGCTGCGCGGCGATGCGCCGAAGCGGGCGAAAAAGATGTTCTCCATGGCCATGTGGATGGCGGCCATCGTCGCCCCCATCCAGATCTTCGCAGGCGACATGCACGGGCTGAACACGCTGGAGCACCAGCCCGTCAAGGTCATGGCAATGGAGGGGCACTATCAGAGCCATCCCGACGGCGCGCCGCTCATCCTCTTCGGCCTTCCGAATTCCGCCGAGCAGCGCGTCGATTACGCCATCGAGATTCCGAAACTGTCGAGCCTCATCCTCAAACACGATCTCAACGCGCCGCTTGCCGGTCTCGACACGGTGCCGAAGGAATTGCAGCCGCCGGTCGCCGTCGTCTTCTGGTCCTTCCGCATCATGGTTGCCATCGGCTTTGCCATGCTTGGCCTTGGGCTCTGGTCGCTCTGGTGTCGCTGGCGCGGCACGCTCGGCGAAAACCGCTGGCTGCACCGCGCCGCCATCGTCATGGGGCCTGCCGGTTTCGTCGCCGTGCTCGCCGGATGGGTGACGACGGAGGTCGGCCGCCAGCCTTATACGGTCTATGGCCACCTGCTGACTGCCCAGTCCGTCGCGCCCATCGATGCGCCGGCCGTGGCAACCTCGCTGATCACCTTCATTATCGTCTATTTCCTCGTCTTCGGCGCCGGCACCTTCTACATCCTGCGTCTGATGGGCCGCTTGCCGCGCGATCCGATGCCCGATCTCGCCGAGGGGCCGCTCCGCTCCGCCGGCATCACGCCCGCCGCCGCACTCGACAACGGGAGCCACCATCATGGCGCTTGATCTTCCCTTCATCTGGGCGGCCATCATCGCCTTTGCCGTGCTCGCCTATGTCGTCCTAGACGGTTTCGATCTCGGTGTCGGCATTCTCTTTCCCTTCTTCAAGGAGAAGCACGACCGCGACGTGATGATGAATTCCGTCGCGCCCGTCTGGGATGGTAACGAGACCTGGCTGGTGCTGGGCGGCGGGGGCTTGATGGCGGTGTTTCCGCTCGCCTATGCCACCATCCTGCCGGCGCTCTACATGCCGCTGATCCTCATGCTGCTCGGCCTCATCTTCCGTGGCGTCGCCTTCGAATATCGCTGGCGCACCCGGCGTGGCGAATTCCTCTGGGACATCGCCTTTGCCGGCGGCTCCATGGTCGCGGCCTTTACGCAGGGCGTGGCGCTCGGCGCGCTGGTGCAGGGTATTCCCGTGGAAAACCGCGCCTATGCCGGCGGCTGGTGGGATTGGCTCACACCCTTTTCCATCGCAACCGGGCTTGCGCTCGTCATCGGCTATGCGCTGCTGGGCGCCACCTGGCTGGTGATGAAGACCAGCGGTGACCTTGCCGCCCGTGCGCGTGGCCATGCCTTGAAGGCCGGCATCGGCACGCTCCTGGCCATGGGCGTTTTCAGCCTGTGGACGCCCTTTCTCGAGCCGCTCTATTTCGAGCGCTGGTTCGGCTGGCCGACCTTGGTCTTCAGCCTGCTCGTGCCGCTCCTCGTGCTCGGCTGCTTTACGCTTCTGGTGCACGGTCTGAGAACGGAGCACGATTCGCGCCCCTTCCTCGCCGCACTTGGCCTTTTCGTGCTCGGCTTCGCCGGCATCGGCATCAGCTTCTACCCCTATATCGTGCCGGCTTCGCTGACGATCTGGCAGGCGGCGGCCCCCGAGGAGAGCCTCATCTTCCTGCTGGTGGGCGCCATAGTGCTGATCCCCGTCATCCTCGCCTATACCGGCTATGCCTATTGGGTGTTCCGCGGCAAGGTCGATCCGGAAGAGGGGTATCACTGATGGCGAAGCCTTCCGTGACGAAGAAGCTCCTGTGGTTCGCCGGGCTTTGGGCGGGTGGTGTTCTGGCCGTTGCAGGCCTTGGATTAATTATCAAATTAGCGATCGGGACGTGACATCACGTTACGTGAAAGCATCCAGCTTCGCGCCAGCTTGCTTGCCTAGGTTCCGCCTCGGCCAGCATGCAGGCCCGCAAGCGAAAGACAGGACCGCACCCTCCTTTTGCTTAACCCCCGGGCCTGCATGTGGCCTCGGACCGATGAACATCCGGTCCATGCCGGCCTGCAAATGGCGCTTTCCCGTGCTTCCGGTGCTCACGTACCAAAGTACGCTGCGCTCCGGGTCCCGCAAAATCACCCTTTTCGGCACGTCCTGCACCGGATGTTCATCGGTCCGCCCGCGACAGCGAGACGCCTTTCCCCCCGGTCATTCCTCTGCTATCCGGGTCTCGCAAAAGGAGACCGGAATGGCGAAGACGGCTGAAGACTGCACGACGATGGCGGATATCCGCGAAAACATCGACCGGGTCGACCAGGCGCTGATGGCGCTCTTCGAGGAGCGCTGGAGCTTCATCCGCCGTGCCGCCGAGATCAAGGCGGGGCTGGGCATTCCCGCCGACGTGCCGGTGCGTGTGAAGGAAGTGCGCGACAACGCCAACCGCAATGCTGAGGCGCATGGCCTCGACGGCGATTTCTACGAGGGTATCTGGGCGCAGCTCATCCAGCATGCCATCGCCTATGAGAAGGCCGAGCTCGGCGAAGACTAAGCGTCGTCTCAGATCTGGTTGCGCTTGCCGAGATGCTCTTCCCAATCGAGCGCGGTACGCACGATGAAATCGAGATCGTCATGTTGCGGCTGCCAGTTCAGTTCCGTCATCGCGATGGAGGGATTGGCGACGATCAGCACGGCATCGCCCGGCCGGCGGCCGGCGATCCTGACCGGGAAATCCTGGCCCGATACCGCCTTCACCTGCTTTAGCACCTCCAGCACCGAGAAACCCTTGCCATAGCCGCAATTGGCGACGATCGAGCCGCCGCCGGCGCGCATGCGCTGCAGGGCCTTGAGATGCGCGTTGGCGAGGTCGCTGACATGGATATAGTCGCGGATGCAGGTGCCGTCGGGGGTCGGATAATCCGTGCCGTAGACGTCCATGCCGTCGCGCTTGCCAAGCGCGGCCTGGCTCGCCACCTTGATGAGGTGGGTGGCGCCCGCGCCGGACTGGCCGGTGCGACCGCGCGGATCGGCGCCGGCGACGTTGAAATAGCGCAGCGCCGTATAGATGAAGTCATGCGCGGCGGCGGTGTCGCGCAGCATGATCTCCGTCATCAGCTTGGAGGCGCCATAGGGCGATTCCGGACGAAGGGCGGCGGTCTCCAGCACCGGCTCGGTGCCGTCGGGCGTGCCGTAGACGGCTGCCGTCGAGGAGAAGACGAAATACGGCACCTTGGCCGCCACGGCGGCCGCGATCAGCGCCCGTGACTTGACGGTGTTGTTCTCATAGTAGGAGAGGGGATCGGCGACCGATTCCGGCACGATGATCGAGCCGGCGAAATGGATGATCGCGTCGATATTGTTTTCGCTGAAGATGGTGGACAAGAGCGCGGTATCGGCAATGTCGCCCTCATAGAAGCGCGCCTCGGGCGCGACCGCCCAGCGGAAGCCCGTGGAAAGCCGGTCCAGCACCACCACATCCTCGCCGGCATCGACCAGCGCCCAGACCATATGGCTGCCGATATAACCTGCGCCGCCCGTAACCAGAACCGCCATGCATTCCCCCGAATCGCTCGAATTTCAGGCATATCAGCGCGCCGGCCGACAAGACGCAACCGCAATCGCGCCGGGCTCTTTCCGACATCAGAAAGGTAACACTATGACGGACCGCTTTATCGTGCTTTCCGGCTGCTCCGGCGGCGGAAAATCGACGCTTCTGGAAGAGTTGCGCCGGCGCGGCCATGCGACGGTCGAGGAGCCCGGCCGTCGCATCGTGCAGGAGGAACTGGCGAGCGGCGGCACGGCCTTGCCCTGGTTGGATCTCACCGCCTTCGCGCGCCGCGCCATTGCGATGGCGCTGGCCGATCGGGAGGCGATGCGCGATCAGACCGGCCTCGTCTTCTTCGATCGCGGCTTGATCGACGCCGCCGCGGCGCTGGAGGCTCAGACAGGGGAGCCGGTTCTGGCATCGCTCGCCGCGCAGCATCGCTACAACGCGCACGTCTTCCTCACGCCGCCCTGGCCGGACATCTATGTGGGTGATCCGGAACGCCGTCACGGTTTCGAAGCCGCGCTTGCCGAATATGAGCGGCTTGAAAGGACCTATCCGGCGCTCGGCTACGAGACGGTCATCCTGCCGAAAGTGTCGGTGGCCGAGCGGGCCGATGTCCTGCTCGCCCGGCTGTGACGGGTTTCAGCGTGCCGCAATATAGCGCGCGAGCCGGTCGGCGGCTTCGGCGATCTGCCGGGGATCACGCAGGAAGCAGGCGCGCATGAAGAGTTCGCCACCGGGACCGAAGGCCGTGCCCGGCGCCAGGCCGACATTGGTGCGATCGACGATGTCGATTGCGGTACGGCGCGAATCCGTCACGCCGTCGATTTTCAGGAAGGCATAGAGCGCGCCATCCGGCTTCAATGTCTCGACACGGTTCGTGGCGATCAGCGCATCGCAGAACACGTCGCGGTTCTTCGTCGCCTTGTCGATGTTCGCCTGCAAAAAGGCGTCGCCTTCATCCAGCGCCACGATGGCGCCCTGTTGCAGGAACTGCGGTACGCCGGAGGTGGAATACTGGACGAGATTTTCCAGCACCTGACCCATTTCCGGTGGCGCGACGATCCAGCCGACACGCCAGCCGGTCATCGACCAGTTCTTCGAGAAAGAATTGACGAAGACGACCTTGTCACCGTCTTCCATCACATCGAGAAAGGACGGCGCCCTCTCCCCGGCGTAATGATAAAGCGCATAGATCTCGTCGGCCATGATCCAGAGATCGTGGCGCCGGGCAATCGCGAGAAGGTTCTCGAGGTCTTCCCGCGTTGCCGTCCAGCCGGTCGGATTGGAGGGTGTGTTGACGAAGAGAACGCGGGTCTTCGGCGTGATCGCCGCCTCGACACGGTCGAGATCGACCTGCCAGCGCCCGCCGGCAAAATCGAGCGTCACGGCAAGGGGATTGGCGCCCGAAAGCTCCGCCGCCGCCGCAAAATTCGGCCATGCCGGCGTCAGATAGATCATGTCGTCGCCGGGCGAGACCAGTGCCTCGATGGCAAGCTTGATCGCCTGCATGCCGGAGCCGACGACGTAAAAATGCTCCGCCGGCAGCGTTATGCCGAAGCGCCGGGCATAATACCGCGACAGGGCCGCGCGAAGCTCCGGAATGCCGCGCTGCCATGTATAGAACGTCTCGCCCCGCAACAACGCTTCGGACGCCGCCCGCGCAATGAACTCCGGCGTCGGAAGATCGCCTTCCCCCACCCACAGCGGGATCAGCCCCTCACGCCCGCGCGCATAGTTCACGACTTCGACAATGCCGCTTTCGGGCGCACGAAGCGAGCGGGGGCTGAGGTTTTGGGCAAGGGACATGCAGGGTCACTCCGTCTGATTTTGCCTCCTTGATTTGGAAAGCAGAAAAAGCCTAGCCGGTTTGGCCGGCGCGTTCACGCGAGTTTCTCTGACGCGTCCATCGAAATTGGTGATGGAAGAGGCGCCCCATCGCCTGGATCATCACGCCCTTAAATCGATTGTCCTGTAATTTCGTCGGCGAGTTGGCTGACCGCAGGATCGTTTTGTCGCTTTAAGGCCGCCAGGTCCTCCTCGAACCACCATGGCGGATAAATCGATCGGTTTGTTATGGGCCGCGCATGGTAGCGGTAGTTCTTGATGCGTTCGTCACCGGACAGATAATGCAACCAAACGGCCGCCCTCAGGGGAAGATCCGACGCGACCTCCAATGCCTCCTCGAAGCGTACGAGCCGCTCGTAGTGGGCGCGATCCTGCGGGGCTGCCTGCCCGATGGGATAATCCAGCATGGCATAGTGCGAACACAGCACGGTCGGCTTTCCGTGCAATCCCAACTCGATCGTGGACGTTCCGTTATAGACCAGCCCCATATCGATAAGGGTCATGAGATCCGCCATGTCGAACCAGTCATGCCCGAGTACGGAAACGTTCTCGTGATGGGGAACGTCGATCAGTTGCGCAAATGTTTCCGTGAGATAGGCGCCGATTTCGTTGCGATGCTCATGTGGATGGGGCTTTACCAACAGCAGCGTTTTCGAACCTGCGACGGAAGCGACCGTGTGGTTTATCCAATCATACATCGATTTATGGGCGGGACCGCCGTCGACCGGAACGCCGGAATCGCAAACGACCTTGCCGAAGGCGCATGCGACTTTCCCCCCTGCCGCTCGCCATGCGGCTATTTTTTGTACCACGGCTTCCGCTTCTGCCGGATGCTTCGACCCCACCCGGCGTGATCGACGCAGGCGCGTTATGTCCTGCACGCGTTCAAGGATATCCGCGGCCTGTGGTAGAAACCGGCTGTAGTAATTCTCGAACTCCTGCGGGGTTGGAAAGCTGGGGGACCGCAAGAGCCCCGCTGCCGTCATGTTGCGAACAGCCATGCGGGAGGAGACCGGCTCGGAGAAGTTGGCGAAGTAGTTTTGATAGCCGTTTGCGCCTTGCGCACAGAAGAAGCGCTCGGGATCACCATTCTTGGCACACCAGGCGTGAACGATAGCGTCGGGTATTCTGGCCTGAAACGTCACCAACATGCCGGCGGGCAGCCCGACCGTTTGTAGAGCCTTGCGCATTTGCGGCAATACGGTTGCGGTCGATGCGGCCCAAGTGGTTTGTTTGCGGAGATATGTATTCAATGCGGGGCAGTCGTATTCAACGCGATATCGACGCTGCTTGATGGCTGCTTCTTCCCATAGGGCCTGGTCGAAGTTGATACCGCCCACCCGGAGATGGCCATTGGGAATATCGATGAGCATATCCTGTTCGCGATCGACTTCAATGTCGTTTCGCAACTGTCCCGTGGCACGAATGCAGCCCAGAAAGCAGTCGATTTCGGGCCGCCCCGTTGGCTCTAGAGGGAAAACGCCTTCCACGAGCGGGATAATCGCCCAGCCGCGCCGCTTGACTTCCTGCATCACCGTAATCGGAAGAAGAGTCGACAGGTTCGCCGTCATTGGCAACACGAACAGGACCCCCTTTGGGTCCGAAGGTTGTGGAATTTCGGACAAGAGGGCTGCAGCACGCGCTGAAAAGCCGAGCTGTCCGAGATGGATGACGGCTTTCCAGTGTTCATGTGCATCGGGACGAACGTTGTCCGACAGAAGGTATGCGGCATGGCGGGCCAGGAAGGCATATGCTTCGGCAAAGCGCCCTTGCCGCTGTAGTATGACCGCAAAAGTGGCGTAACCGATTTTATCCCGGAGCCTTTGCGGCAGATGTTTATGAATATCCTCGGCGATTTTGTATTCGCCGCATCGTGCGGCCCAGTCAAAGCAGAACCGGACGTCGATGGCAGAAAGTGGGCGGTGCAGATGCGTGGCGATAAGCTGTCGCGAAGGCTCCGCCCAGCGGTCGTAATCGGCTTTGATCAGGTTGGCGACGATGGGCCAGCGAACAAGGTAGCCGAGTGGGTGGCTCGCAAGCGCATACAGTCCCTCCGCCAGTTGCTCGGCCTCTGCCGTCAGTCCAATCTTCGCCGTAATATCGAGTGCTGAAATGAGCGGCCACGCGCGCAGGAGGCTGCGTCCTGCGGCGAGCGATGCAAAGGGTTCCTTCGAGCTGGTTTGCACCATTGAGTAGATTGGCGCGGCCAAGCGGGAGATTTCCGGCGCTATGCTAAGGTAGCATTCACGCGCCGCTGCGAAGGCGGGGCCATAGTTGGCAATCGGTCTGCGTGCAGTGGCAGACATCGATCGGATTGCCTTCAGCTTGCCAACGAGGGTCTTGGCCTTATTAAAGCGATTGCGACAATGGGCGATGTGCTCGACGAGTTTTCCCTGCTCAAGCAGCGATTTTCGCTCTATCGCCAGCTTCCGGTCGTCCGCTTCCTCTGCCTTGGTCTCGACGGTGATCCGATCGACAATCGCCAGCACCTGGTCAAGCCATCGCCGCTGCGATTTGTCTCCAGCTCGCGCCATGGCGGTCCGAATGGCGACGACGGCGCCGTCTATATGTCCGTGTTTTGCGTAGACGACAGCGCGTATATAAGTCAGGTAAAGACCGGTCTCGCCGGAGAAGTCTTCCCGGCCGAAGGCTTCAAACAGGGATGCGCGCCCATCGGCTGAGGCCATCAGCTGCGTAATCGCGAAGGCATCATCATAAGAAGGTGTCCGCGTCCGCTTCTCGGACGCCGCAACGCGCTTCAGCAGGTCGAGAACATTCGTCTCACCTGTCTCGGGCGCGAAGTAAGCTGCGTCGGCCATACGGCTCCAATCCTGATCCTCCTCGTAGGCGGTGGAGGCAACCAAAATATTTTGCGAGCGAATAGAAGTCGCCCGTCTTTCGTATCTCTTTCCGTGGCGTTCTAGCACCTGGGAATGTCCATGGTTCAAAATCCGTCATCGCCCCTCGCTTAAATCACAAGCGAGAGGAAATGGCGTCATATTTTCGGGCGAATGCCATCACATGCCTACAGGCGTCAAGGTCAAACGCTTGTCGGGTGCCGGAAGTGCTGGACAGTTTATTTGGTTTTGCAGGTGTCGGGAATTGCAGAATTCCTGGCGCAGGCACGGAAGGCATTGATAGGGGCATGACCGTTTGTCGGATTGCACGCCCTTGCGGCATGCACTTTCAGGATGCTGGACGAGTACGAAACGGTGTCGTTACAGCGTCTTTGTGGCTGCATTCGGATCGGGGTCTTGCGCTTGGTGCGGTGGATAAATGCGGCTGGAATCCTCGCGAAGTTCGCTGCGGGCCGGTCTTGCAAAAGAGTAGGAGTTTGCGATAGAGAGCGCTGACAATGACACCTGAACTCTTCGTCTTTCCGGAACATTTCCGAACAGATCAAGAGTTTAAAGAATTCCTTCCCTTGTGTGGCGGCGTTCATATCTTTGGTTTCGGATCAAATCTGCCACAAGTTCAAAGAAGTAGAAACGAGCACTATGCACGACAGACCCTCCATCCTTGTCACCGGCGGCACTGGTTCGTTCGGCCATACCTTTGTTCCGATGACGCTGGCGAAATACAATCCCAAGCGGCTGGTCATTTTGTCGCGAGACGAAATGAAGCAGTGGGAAATGGCCAAGCTCTATGGCGATGACCCCCGCGTTCGCTTCTTTATCGGCGACGTGCGTGATGGTGCGCGCTTGCAGCGGGCTCTCGATGGCATCGACTACGTCGTCCACGCTGCCGCCACGAAGATCGTCCCGACAGCCGAATACAATCCGTTCGAATGCGTGAAGACCAACGTGATGGGCGCCATGAACCTGATCGATGCCTGCATCGACAAGGGCGTCAAGCGGTGCGTCGCGCTATCGACCGACAAGGCGAGCAGCCCGCTCAACCTCTATGGTGCGACCAAGCTGGCTTCCGACAAGCTGTTTGTCGCCGGCAATTCCTATTCAGGCACGCACAATACGCGTTTTTCGGTTGTTCGCTACGGCAACGTCATGGGCTCGCGCGGCTCGATTATTCCGCTGTTCCAGTCGCTGGCAGGCACCGGCAAGCTTCCGATCACCGACGTTCGCATGACCCGCTTCATGATCTCTCTTGAAGAGGCCGTGGAACTGGTCTGGCATGCATTCGACGACATGATCGGCGGCGAAATCTACGTGAAGAAGATTCCCTCCATGCGCGTCGTCGACATTGCGTCCACGCTTGCGCCTGAAGCCGAGCACGACATCATCGGCATTCGTCCGGGTGAAAAGCTGCACGAGCAGATGATCGGCGAAGAGGATGCGTACAACACGTACGAATATCCTGGTCACTTCAAGATTCTTCCGTCCATCCACAACTGGCATCTCGATGAAAGCCGCATCAAGGATGGCACGCGCGTCCCGGAGGGCTTCTCCTATCGTTCCGACAACAACTCGGAATGGATGTCTGATGCGCAGCTCTCGTCTTGGATCGACGCGAACGCCGGCAAGATCGGAAAGATCTGACATGGTTATTCCGTACGGGCGGCAAGACATCACCGAGGCCGATATCGACGCCGTCCGTGCGGTGTTGACGTCGGATTATCTTACGCAGGGACCCGCGGTAGGGCGGTTCGAGCGCGCACTGGCCGACGTTACAGAAGCCAAGTACTGCATCGCGTCGAACAGTGCCACGTCATCCTTGCATAACGCATGCAATGCGCTCGGCGTCGGGCCGGGCGATGTCGTCTGGACAAGCCCGATCACGTTCGTGGCCAGTGCGAATTGTGCCCGCTATTGTGGCGCCGATGTCGATTTCGTGGATATTGACGCCCGTAGTTACACGATGAGCCCGGAACGCCTCGAAGCGAAGCTGCGTTCGGCGGAAAAGGAGGGGCGTCTTCCCAAAGTCGTCATCCCCGTCCATCTGGCCGGGCAGCCGGCCGACATGCCCGCGATTCGGGCCTTGTCGGAGCGTTACGGCTTCAAGGTTGTGGAAGACGCATCGCACGCCATCGGCGGCCGTATCGGTGATCGGCCGGTTGGTGCGTGCCAGTATTCCGATATCACCGTGTTCAGCTTCCATCCTGTCAAGATCGTGACGACCGGTGAGGGTGGCGCAGCCACGACCAATGATCCTGTCCTGGCGCGGCGTATGGCTCTGTTCAACAGCCATGGTATCACCCGTGATGCTACGGAAATGAGCAAGGAGCCGGACGGCGCCTGGTACTATGAGCAGGTCGCTCTCGGCTACAACTACCGCATGACGGATATCCAGGCGGCGCTTGGCCTCAGTCAGATGGAGCGGCTGACAGAGTATGTTGCAAAGCGCCATGTCATTGCCCGCATTTATGATGAGCAACTGCGTGGACTGCCCCTGGTAACGCCGTGGCGCTCTGAGGGGGACTATTCCGGCTTTCATCTCTATGTGATCCGCTTGCAGCTCGATAAGGCCAAGCTGTCGCGGCGTGCGCTGTTCGACCTCCTGCGAAGCCGGAATATTCTGGTCAACCTCCATTATATTCCCGTCTACCGGCAGCCGGATTTCCAGCAGTTCGGCGCAAGGCCTGAGGATTTCCCCGAAGCGGAAGCCTATTATGCGGAGGCGATCAGCCTGCCGCTTTACCCCACGATGACTGACGAGCAACAGAGTTTCGTCATTTCGACGATTCGTGAGGCTTTGGCATGAGACTAGCCGTCATCCCGGCCCGCGGAGGGAGCAAGCGTACGCCACGCAAGAATGTGCGCCCCTTCGCAGGCCGTCCGATGATCGCTTGGCCTATCGAAGCGGCTATCTCTTCCGGCGTGTTCGACGCTGTTGTCGTGTCGACCGACGACGAGGAGATAGCTGCGACGGCCGAGGCATGCGGCGCGACTGTTCCTTTCAGGAGGCCTGTGCATCTCTCCGATGACCACACGCCGACGCGACCTGTCATTCGGCATGCGATCGAAGCGGTGGAAGCGTCCGGTGCGACGGTCGAGCAGGTTTGCTGCCTCTATGCAACGACCCCCTTCATCACGGCCGACGATCTCGTTGCCGGACTGAAGGCGCTGGAGACGTCTGCGAACGGTTTCTCCGTTTCCGTCACGCATTACGCGCATCCGATCCAACGGGCTTTACGCCTTTGCGCGGATGGCACGACATTGCCATTGGACGAAGCCAAGTTGGCGACACGTTCACAGGATCTGGAAGAAATGGTGCATGACGCGGGCTCCTTCTATTGGGGAACACGGGGTGCGTTCATGAGCGAGCGTTCGATTCTGGCCTCGGGGTCGGCTGCCGTCGTCCTGCCGACCTGGCGGGTTTGTGATATCGATACGGAAGATGACTGGACACGCGCCGAATTGATGTTCCAGGCAATGTTTCCAAGCGGCAAGCCGGATCAAAGATGATTGCGTTTTGCGTCGATGCAACACCGCAAGTCGGGATGGGGCATCTGGTTCGTTGCCGGGTCCTTGCCGATGCGTTTCAGGCGATCGGGCAGAAAGCGGTCATCTACGGCCCGTCCACATCCTACCGGCTTGCCGAAGATGAAACGCGGTTTGCCGCGTGGTGCGAGCGGGTGCCCGGCGCGTCGATAGGGGCGGATGCGGCCGCTTTCATGGCATTTGCTGACGCACATGGCGCAAAAAAAGCAGTCATCGACGACTACCGTGCGAATGGTGAATTCCAGCAGGTGCTTCAGAACGCGGGCATGGACTGGTTGCAGCAGTTCGACGCCAGCCGTGAACAGGTTTTCCTAGGTCGCCTCGTCGTGAACGCTTCGCCCTATGAGCGTCCCGAACATTACCGGGCCGTCGCCTCGCATCCTGAGGTTCGATTCCTTCTGGGACCCCGCTATGCGATCCTCCGCAAAGAATTCGAAGGGATCGTGGTCCCCAAGCCGAGAGAGCAAACCGGCAACGTGTTCCTGTCGTTTGGAGGGGGAGACGACAAGGGAGCGGCACTTGGCGTGCTTTCTGCGCTCCAACCGATTGCAGGGCCGGATACGCGCCTCCATCTCGTGTCGGGTGCCTCCAATCCGCGAATCGCGGAAATTGCCGCGAGAATTGAAGCGGAAGGTTGGAGGAACGTCATTCTGCACGTCAATCCTCCTGATATTCCGAAGCTGATGGTCGCCTCCGATCTTGCTATTCTTGGCGGTGGAACCACCACCTATGAGGCCGCCCGTTGCGGCCTCCCGATGCTTCTGCTGGCCATCGCCGAAAATCAGGTCCGGCAGTCTCAAGGCTGGGAGGATCTCGGTGCTGCCCGTTATCTCGGGCGCTGGGGCGACGTGACGCCTGGAGAGGTAGCCGAAGCCTATGCGACGCTTGTCGAAACCGTGGGTCTTGCCGCAGAAATGGCACGGCGCGGTACGGAATTGGTTGATTGCGGCGGGACGCGCCGCTTGATGAACATGTTATTGAAAGGCGTGGAAGAATGAGCAAGGTTGCCCTGGTTTTGGGAACGAATGCCGGTCAGGCCGACTTGATCCGCCATCTGAAGGATGATGCCTGGGTCGTGCATGCTTGTGCGCACCGGGCAGGTGGCGCCGGCGAGCCGCTTGCGGACGCATTCCATCTTCTGGATATCAGTAAGCCCGCGGATGTGACCGCACTGGCAAAAGACGTCCACGCCGAAATTGTCTATTCCTGCTCGTCGGATATTGCGGTACCCGCAGTTATCGAAGCATCCGATGCGCTCGGTTTGCCGCATTTTTTCGATCCCGAACTGATCGACCTCTTCAATCAGAAGACCAAGCTGCGTGCGTGGCTCAATGAGCAGGACCTCAGTCCCGTACCATTCATTCGTCTTTCCGATGTCGCGGAGGCTGCCGGCTGGTCTATTTTTCCGTGCATCGTGAAGCCCTCGGATAGCCAAGGCCAACGCGGTGTCGCCAAGATCGAAGACATTCAGGATCTTTCTGGTGCCGTCGAACGGGCGATTGCGCTTTCTCCCACCGGGTCGGCCATCATCGAAGCCTATCTTAATGGTGTAGAGGTTTCGACGAACGTGCTCGTTTCGGGCGGCAAGATCGTCGTCGCCGAACTTTCCGAGCGCCTCGTCCATGGCGATCATATGATCGGCGTACCCTCGGGTCATCTAATCCCGACCGCCAATGTTTCCCAGGCTGATGTCGATGCGACCGACCGGCTTGTCCGCGATGTCGTGCAGCGCCTCGGCATTAGCAACGGGTGCCTCTATTTTCAGATGAAGGTGACCGACAAGGGGCCGAGGATTGTCGAGATTGCGCCGCGCATCGATGGTTGCCATATCTGGCGTCTGATCCTTGCCGCCCGGGACTTCGACTTCATGGAAC
Source organism: uncultured Shinella sp. (assembly GCF_946479415.1). The sequence goes on from NZ_CAMLFY010000013.1 coordinate 39,120, forward strand.
TGACCCTGAAAACCCTCACCGGCGAAATCCTGGACGTGGTCGAAGGTCGGGATACGGAGGAGGCCGTTTATGAGCTGATGTTCCAGCAGGCTGCACCCGGTACGGTTTTCCAGGCGGAAAATTTCCCGCGCCCCGACGATGCCGTCTATCACGAGTGGCGCTACAATGACGGCGATGTCGTCGGTGCGATTAACGGCCGGCTCGAAGTGGTCGGCTATTATGTCCGCCTGTCGCCGGAATGGACCCGCCGCCGTGCCGAAGTGATGGCGAAAGGAGCTTGAAGGTGAGGGTCGCTGTAACCGGAGCGAACGGTTTTCTCGGTGGTAACCTGCTGCGGGCGCTTGTTAATGCCGGCATGGCGGTAACAGCGTTGACGCGCGATGCGGAGGCCCTAGCGAAGACAGCGCCCGTTGGCGTGACCGTTCATGAAACCGATTACAGCGCCGAATCCATTACCGGCTGGATGGAGGGACAGGATGCTGTCGTCCATTTGGGTGGACGCAGGATGGCGCGAACCGATGCCGCCCGGGGAATGGGTCCTTTCCTGGAGCCCAATCTGGCCTTGACGGAGCGTGTCGCCGCAGCCGCTGTCGCTGCCGGTGTCGGTCGCGTGGTGTTCGCTTCGAGCACCGCCGTCTATTCCGCCCTTGACGCCGTACCCTTCGTCGAGACCTGCATACCCCATCCGATCAATGCCTATGGCTTGTCGAAATTGATGGGAGAGCAGATCATCGAACTGATATGCCGCGGGACGAAGACCGAAGCGATATCACTGCGCTTCTCGGCGCTCTTTGGTGCGGGAGAACGGACAACCGGCGTGCTCATGCGCTTTGTCGCTGAAGCAGAAGCCGGGCGCGACATCGTCATGAACGGAAACCCCCAATACGGCGTCGATCAACTCTATGTGGAGGATGCTGCCGGGGGTATTATCGCAGCGCTGATGTCGCCATCGGCTCGAGGTGTTTACAATATCGGCGGCGGGCGGGCTTGGTCTGTTGCCGAAATGGCTGAAGCGGTTGTCGCTGCCTGTGCTCATCCGGTGTCTATCCGCCATGAAGATCCCCATGACGGACCGGTGCCCCAGCCGTTCATGGCCATCGATAAGGCGGCCCGCGATCTCGGCTGGTCACCGAAGTTCGATCTTGTTTCCGGTCTTGCCTCAATGGCGCCCAGAACGCCTTGACGTCGCCGTTATTAAGTTGTTTTCCCTGTGGCAAGTTTTGCCACCAACCAGTTTGAAAGCTCCTCATGTCGCAGTTCAAGAAAGCCGTCTACGCCGGGACAGACAAAGTGCTCGACGACAGCCCGTTCATCATCGCCGAGATGTCCGGGAACCATAATGCATCGCTTGAGCGCGCCTTCGAAATCGTTGACGCTGCCGCCGAAGCCGGCGCAGACGCGCTGAAGCTGCAGACCTACACTGCCGAAACCATGACGCTGAACATGACGCGTGGCGAATTCAGCATTTCCGACCCCAAATCCCTGTGGGCCGGCCGTGACCTCTATAGCCTTTACAAGGAAGCCCATACGCCCTGGGAGTGGCACAAGCCGATTTTCGATCGTGCTCGCCAGCACGGTATGCTCTGCTTCTCGTCTGCTTTCGACGAGACGTCTGTTGATTTTCTGGAGACGCTGGATGTGCCGGCCTACAAAGTCGCGTCCTTTGAGCTGACCGATATTCCGCTCATCCGCAAGGTGGCCGCAACCGGTAAGCCGCTCATCATGTCGACCGGCATGGCGACGATCGGGGAGATTGATGATGCCGTAACGGCGGCTCGCGAAGCCGGGTGCGAAACGCTGGCATTGTTGAAGTGCACGAGCACATATCCTGCCCCGCCGGCCAATACGAACCTCCTTACGATCCCTCACATGGCGCAGTTGTTCGGCTGTGAAGTGGGACTTTCGGACCACACGCTCGGCGTCGGCGTTCCCGTCGGTGCAACGGCACTGGGAGCGACGGTCATCGAAAAGCACTTCTGCTTGGCACGTAGCGAAGGCGGCGTCGATTCTGCTTTCTCGCTGGAACCGGCAGAATTCAAGCAGATGGTCGAGGAGTGCAAGCGGGTGAAGCAGGCCGTAGGCCGGGTGTGGTACGGCGCCACCGAATCGGAGGTGAAGGCGCGCACGCGCCGTCGTTCGCTCTATGTCGGCGTCGACCTGCAGCCTGGCGATGAACTTACCGTCGAAAACCTCCGGCGCATTCGTCCGGGTCTCGGCCTGGCACCGAAATTCTATGACACTCTGCTGGGCCGCAAGGTCACCAAGGCGGTTCCGGCAGGTACGCCGGTCTCTTGGGACCTTTTCTCCTGACCCCATACGGCCCCTGCAAAGGGAAGGGGATCTGATCTGCGGCTGAAGTATTTTATTGGGGTGATATGCAATGATACCGGAACGCAATCAGGTTGATGCCGAAAATCCGCCATCGAACGGATTTGCAGATGCGGTCGTCACATCGGATCCCCTGGCCGAGAACGCCGTGCCGGCTCGCGGCACGGTTGTTGAACTTGTAACAAATAACAATCCCGATGTGAGCCTCAAGGAAACTGTTCCCGAGCCCACAGGTGCCAAGAAGCCGAAAGCTGCCAAGGCAAAGGGCGCAGTACGCCCCGCAGTCCGTAAGCCAGCCTCTCGCCCTGCTGGTGTGCGGCAATCGATCATCCGCCCCTTCAAGAAAATGTTGGCCGCTGTCCGCAAGATTCATCGTAACGCTGTCGGTACCGGCCGTCAGAGGGTGCGTGGCCATATCGACAAGATGGATTTCAACCAGGCTCCCGGCAAGCTTTTGCCGACGTCCTGGAAGGACGCATCGAGATTACGCCGACTGAAGACGAGCTCAAGCAGTCAAGAAATCTTCGAGGCAATGCTGGCTATCGGGCGCGGGGAGGCGCAGCGGGGAGTCGTCAACCTGAGCACAGCTGGCTTCCTCAATACGGTGCTTGCTTCCACCGAGCTGCGAGAAAAACTCATCCAACCTGTGAAGGATGCTGTTGAGCAGTATCCGGGCAGCGTTTATCTCACATATGTATATTCTGTCATGCTTGCGAAGGCTGGCGAATATGGCCAGGCGGCCGATTTTGTTCTTTCTGCGATGAGACAGGAGCGGGAATCGCACGCCGATTCCCAATCCCAGTCGAGAGCGCCGTCCTCGCGCGCCAAGCTTCTGACCAAAGTTTGGCGTGTCGTCGATTCCATATCGCGCGACAACATGGCCGTGACGGGAGATGGCGGCGCCGAAGGAGAGGATTCTCAGGGAGATCCGTTGGCTGGCGAGCGTTCCTGGCAACAGGGACAGACAGGCACATATCTCGACGCATGCAGGCAAAACTTTGAGCATGGCAAAAGCCTAAAGGCACGTCTCGATGCAATCGAAAGCATGACGAAGCTGGGTTTGCGCCGTATGCCGGCCTATCATGACGCCTATGCGCTTGCCCGGGGATCCTATCTCGAAATTCGCCCAAAATGGGCCGACATGGTCGGGCTTCCTTTGAAATCGAAGCAGCTCGGTCTTGCCTCTGATAAGGGCATGAAAGCCGTAAGGCTATTGACCCAGGTAATGCGTGTTGCGGAGAAATTGGGCTTCACCGAAGATTTGGAGCTTATTTCAGCCACGCTGTTCAAGATTTCCAAAAATCCGAAAGCGAGCGGTTCGGCCTGGACGATTGCTGCGGCGCTTTCGGCTGTCGATGCCGAGCGCTGGCATAAGCCTACTCTTGGCGTGTTGAGAAAACTGAAACTATCCAGAAACTCGGCTCGCGACGTCAAGGCGTTCTTCCTTTGGGCCTTGAGATGCGGCGAATATGGATGGGCCATGTCCGTCTATAAAACTCTGCCGAACACGGTTGCGATGTCGGTGGCGGCCGCACCCATGGCCAAGATCCTTCAGCGGAAGGGCAGCTTCAGTGCCGCGGCAACGCTGCTGAAGCGGGTTTGCGCGGCAAACCTGATTAAGCTCGATAAGTTTGATCCGATTGTTCATTGGGGTTACATCAAGCAAATCGGCGAAATGGAATTTGCCGCAAGCACGACAAAATATCTCCGGATGGTGCCGCAGCCCACCGAACCCAAGGGGGTCATTTTTCTCGCTCCGCGGGCTGTCGACCAGACGACTCGCTTCCCGCTGATCGTCCTGCTCGAAATGAAAAGACGAGGCTGGGCCATCATTCCGCTTTTTGAGGGCACGCTTCCACTAGACAAGACCGGTAACCCGAAGATTGACCAGTTCTTGGGATGCTTCCTGGGAAGCGGAAGGTTGCGGGCCGAGCGGGAGAAGGCATTTGATCCGATCGAGAATTTCAACGTCGAGGTTGAGACAGGCCATCTCCGCTGGGACACGATCGATCTCACGCATCCCCTCTGGGAAGAGGCTGCGGTTAACAGGCGTCGGTACAATGTCGATTACACCTGCCCCGCATTGGTCAGCAATCTGTCACGGCTTGCGAATTTGACGCGCATGACGGGCGTGGTGCTTCAGACGGCGCGACGTGTGATGGCGGAGCTGGATCTGCCCTTGGGATTCATGGTGAATTTCCAAGCGCGCCTCCCTGATGTCGTGGTGCGCCTCTATTGTGAAACCCATGGAGATCCCGAAAAGTTTTTCTGTATTCACGGCACGAATGGCTACCAGAACTATTTCGCCAATTTCTCGTCGCCGGTTTCAACGCGAATGGCCATCCGGAACATGACGGCCACCCGGGTCAATCGTACGGCAAGTTTTCCAACGCCGTCCGAGTTTGAAACGTTCTTTGATGAGCATCGGGACGAAGCTCCCTCGATCCTTGAGCGGGTAAGGGATATAACGAAAGTCAGGCGTTCGACGAGTACGCTGACGGAGCGTCCCGCGGAAGCCGAAGCATGCCGGGAGCGCATTGCCGCATGGCGCGCCGAAGGCGGGTTGGTGGCCTGTGCATTTGGCAAAGTGGTCTGCGATTCGGCAGTTCCATTTGATGGCGGGCCGGTTCACCGGAACATGGCCGAATGGCTCAATCATACAATAGACGCCGTCCGCGGGTCCCGGACGCTATTGTTGATAAAGCCTCACCCTCACGAATTGAAGAATGAAATCGGCGCCTTCCTGACGGAGTTCTTCAGGGACCTGATCACCGGAGATTTGCCGGAAAATGTCATCTACCTCGGCCACAACTGGTTCGACATGGCTGACATGAAGGATCTTATCGACGTCGGCACGGTCTATAACGGCACGACAACCATAGAATTGGGCCTTTTGCAGATTCCGGGTATCGTCTGCTCAGACTTTGCGCCCCGTGATTATCCTGTTGGACAGATTGCGCCACGTGATCGCGCGCACTACGAGCGGATGCTTCGAGGAGAGGAAAGCGTCAATGTGGGCGACGATGTTCCTTTGAGAGCAGCGACCTGGCTTCATTACATGAGTGGGAGTTACCGTATTCGGGATTATCGCTACCACTCCCGCCAGATCACAAACAAGGTTGTGAGCCCTCCATATTGGTTCCACGATGATGTTACGGCCTATCTGCAGCACGGAGACCCGAACGTGGAATTCCTGGCAGATCAGCTTCTGCCGTCGCCCCAGCCTGTGGGCAGGGATGGGTCGGCTCCGGGAGAAAATCAGTCTAGCAACGTCGTTGTCGCTTTCGAACCTGCTTCGGCCGGTAGCGTTACCGTATCTTCCGACGTGCGGTCAGTGACGGAGGGGAGTTGGGCCGCGCAACCTTCTAATTTTACAGCAAGTGGGCGGAATGATCGGACCTTCCAGAAGTTGGCCAGTCTTTTCCAGGCCGAAGGTATAGAGCGCCCGAGGATCCTCTCCTTCGGGTGCTCTGAAGGCCTCGAGACATTGGACATACTTCGTGTAATTCCGAATGCTGAGGTTCATGGCTGCGACATCAATCGAGATGCTCTTGCGGTTGCTGCTGAGCGGTGCAGGGATACGGGCATATCGATTTATGAAAGTACGTCTTCAGAACTGCGCGCGCGCGGCCCTTTTCACGCCGTCGTCGCGATGAATGTCCTTGTGAATTGGCCGGCAAGTTATAGCCTTGATGAAATCGGCCATCTCTATCCGTTTAAGTTGTTTGATGACACCATCACCACGATCTTCGATACTTTGGCGCCGGGAGGATATCTCGGTGTCTATAACGCGTGCTTCTGCGTAGAGCACACGCGTGTGGGAGAGCAGTTTGAAGCTGTCGAGCAATCGGTCCCGAAGGACAATGGATGGGTTGACAAGTATGGTACCGACAACCGCAGGATTGCCGTAGCATGTGACACGAAGCGAGTGCCCATAGCCATGAAAGATTGGCGTCGCTACATGAACAACAATGCTGGAGATTCCGCCCCAAAGACGGTGCATTTCGAGACCTCCGGCCCAGCAAATTGCAAGACAATCCTTTGGCGTAAGAAAGCGTGACACCTGCATGCTGGAGGTGCCTTTAATGTCGGTGCGCAAAATTTGAGGGTGGTGTCGCCGTTTTATTCAGCGGCGTCAGTTTTACGCTTGTAAAATAACTTTACAAGCTTGTCATCGGTGGTTGGGCGTCGCATCGTTTGACTTTCAGATATCGGCTGATATCAAGCGCAGGGTCCAAATTGCCACGCGGGGATCCTCGATGGGGATGAGCGCGGTTTGATTTCTCCTGCGTTCATTGTTGGATGGATGCAATGGTGAGCCTGAAGGTGCTGTCATGGCGCAGGCTTCCCGCATATGCCTTGGAGCTAAATGTGCAAAGTCTGGCGCGAATTTTCGGCTTCCTGACAGAAAAGCGGAGCGCCGAACTTCCAAAGTGGTTTCAGCCAAATCAACCAAAAGATGCGCTCAGCGAAAGGCCGATTTTTCTGTACCAATCCTGGATTCCAGAGCATACCGATAAGCTAATTCTATCGCTGGCTCGGCCGCAAGAATACCAGCTCAAGAACATTGATATGTTTTCGGGTCAAGCTGACAAATTAACGCGAGCCTCCATCCTGAAGTTCGCCGCCAAAAACGGCGATCTCTACAGGAAGATGTGTCTTCATAAGCTCATGCCTTATCGGGAGAGGGCAGCCGGTCTCGTCGTTACCTTGGATTGGACGCCAGCGATGCGGCATCTGGTTTATGCGGCAAGCCAATTGGGCATTCCGACGATTCTGGTCCCTCATGAATCTGTTTTCGCTTCACGGAGCATGTACTACTTGCATCCCAAGCTGTTTATCGACACGCCAGCCTGCGATCTTGTTTGCACGTGGGGTGATCTTCAAACGGAGATTTTTATTGAGCGGGGCTATCCTGTAGAGCGGATCGTCAAGACGGGTGGGCCAAAGTTCGACTACCTCCAAAGTGTCCGCAACCTGAACCCTTCCCACAAGGAACCTTTGCGCGCGCTCGGTCTTGATCCATTCAAGTTTACCGTCACCTTCGCGACCCAGCCACTTGATAGTCAATATACATCCTGGAAGAAGACGATGCGCGCTCAGGAAGATGCGCTGACCGATGCATTAGATTGGATCCAGGCCAGAGAAAATACCCAGTTGATGATACGGCTGCCGCCCTCCAGGGGGGAGCTGTTTGGGAAGTCTACCTATGAGCGCATCGCGGCAATGCCGAATGCCGCCGTTGACGACTCAAACCTTTATTTGCTTTCCGCTGAAGAAGCGATTGCGGCGTCGGAAACGATCATCTCGGTAAACAGTACAATGCTTCTCGAGGCTGCCCTATGTGGGCGCACAGCGATCAGCTCGAAATATATTCACTTCGATCAGATTTGGGACAATCTGAAGATTCCCGTTGCGCACAATAGGGCAGAACTGCACGCATCGCTTGATGCCGCTCGTTCACAACCTGCTGAGATCGTGGCGAAATACGACATTGGATGGGCGGAGAAGCAGTTTTCCAACTCGGGCTTTGACGGTCGTGCTGCGGAACGCATTTCAGAAATCTTTGTACAGATTTCACGCGGCAATTTTGACCTCAAGCCTGGCTATGCGCAAACTACCCCATTCCTGCCGGGGTAGGGACATCTCCTGTTGGTTCCCTATTCCCCGGCTTTTTGCCCCGGGCTCCGCAGCATGAGGGCTTCCCACTAGTCGTCGTCGGATGTGGGGGACACATCCGTGGTCTCACCCTCCGGTGAGTTGGAGACTGCTGCTGAATCCTGCACCGCTCGCGCGGGAAGCCATAGTTTATAGTGTTCGTCGATCTTGCGAAGTGTATGAAAGCCAGGGCGGTTCCGCTGTATTTTTCCCGACTGCTCCCGGCGGACAATTTCATCCAGTGCTGCTTGCGGGTTGTCGAAGGGAACCCCCGAAAGATCTTGCGCAAAAAATTCCCACCATTTCACTTTCAGCATACGCGCGATCAGCTGCGGTTTATCGAAACGCATACGGATAATTTTTGCAGGTACGCCTCCTACGATCGCGTAGTCGGGGACATCGGTCGTGACCACCGCGCCGGCAGCTATGATGGCGCCGTTGCCGACAGTGACGCCGTCGAGAATCATGACATTGGACCCGATCCAGACATCGTTGCCAATTCTTGCCGCGGCGCGGTGTGCTTCCGGACTGTTTTCCGGCGTGCGTTGCGTCGCTTCAAATCCAGTCCAGTCCCCGAAAAAAGCAAACTTTTCAGGACGGTATTGGACGGACGTCGTTCCCATCCACGTGGTTGGGTGATTGGGCTCTCCGATATTGAAGTTCGCTCCGATACTACAGTAGCGTCCGATGGTGGGGTTGCCGGAGATATAAGCCGATCTGAGGAAGGAAAACGCTCCAACCCTTAGATTGCTGTAGCACCATAAGTCTTGGAAACGGACGGGGGCTTCAAATGTCAGTTTGGAACGAGGATCTAAGACTGTTTTCCCGGAGAAGATCGCGCCATGGGTCTTCAAGTCGCTGAGCTTCAGTTTTTCTATAATCTGGTTCTCGCTGGCCATATGTCTGTTCCCCCTCATGCCCGCCTACGAAGCCTCTGCAATTTCGCATGCACGGGACATCCCTCTTTGGTCAAGGGAAATTGCACGGGAGCCGTGAATTGGAATGCGTCCATTTTCAATGAGCGGTGTAGAGGCTGATTTCAACGGCATCCCGGGTGACGAAACGTCTAGAGCGCGTCCGGTTTAATCTGGTTCATATCCAGCGGCTCTGAAGTAGTTTTGGCATTCGGCGGGCGTGAAGAGTTTGATGAGAGAAGTTGCGGCATTCCACAGGGCTGTGATGGTCCGTTCGGCCCTTGCGCGCATCATCGCCTTGAGCTTGGCGAATGCGTTTTCGATGGGATTGAAGTCTGGGCTGTAGGGCGGCAGGTAGAGCAAGGTCGCGCCAGCCGCTTCGATAGCGCCGCGGACACCGGCGGCCTTGTGGGCGGGCAGATTATCCATGACGACGATGTCGCCGGCGGTAAGGGTGGGAACCAGCACCTGCTCGATATAGGCGCGGAACACGTTGCCGTTCATCGCACCGTCGTAGACGAATGGCGCGGTCATGCCGGTCATTCTGAGTGCGCCGGTGAAGGTCGTGGTTTTCCAATGGCCGTGCGGCACACCGGCCCGGCAGCGCTCACCGCAAGGCGCACGGCCGCGCAAGCGCGCCATCTTGGTCGACAGACCGGTCTCGTCGATGAAGACCAGTTTCGCCGGATCGAGATCGGGTTGACCGTCGAACCAGGCACGTCGGCGCTTCAGGATGTCGGGGCGGTCCTGCTCCAGTGCATGTGCGGACTTTTTTGAACGTCCACCCGTGCCCGCCAAGCCAGTCGCTCAAGGCGCTCCGGCCGATACGCATAGAGCGCTCCATATCGAGGCGCTCGACCATCTCGTTGAGCGTGATGTCCTTGCGGTCCTCGATCATCCCGACGATGAAGTCCGCATATCCGTCGAGGCGTGATCCGCGCCGCCGCCCTTGGGGTCGCGGTTTCAGTTCGCCGATCTTCGCTCGCGCAATCCAGCGAATGGCGCTCGACACCCCAACGCCGAACCGTGCCGCCGCCTGACGGGCCGATGCCCCTTCGTCAGCGGCCTTCAACACGCGCAACCGCAAATCCTCGCCAAGGGCTCTGGCCACAATCAACCTCCGCTAAAGCCCATGTTGAATCAGAAGCCAGCCAGCACGTCACATCACATTCGATTCATCGATCCCCGGACATGCTCTAGACCGCAGCAGGCCAGAAAACATCTTCATATTATAATGAAGTCTGCAGCAGTGAGCGTCAGATTCTTCGACAGCAACGCGAATTGAGTTGCGCCAGCCCCTCCTGCGCCGTCGATATCGTAACTCAGCTTTCCAGTCTTGTCGTCATAGATGATGCGATCGGATGCGTCGGCAGCCGCAGACCCGATGCGGAAGGCGCCTGACGAGAGTGCACCGTCCCTCAAGGCCTTGAAGACCGAGTTATCCAGCCAGATGGCGTCGTCTACGACATTGAAGTCTTGAATGGTGTCGATATTGCTAGTGACGTTAAGCTTGGTGTTGAATACGAACACATCGTCGCCGCCGCTGCCGATCAGGCGGTCGTTGCCGTCATACCCTTTGAGGATGTCGTTGCCGTTTCCGCCATCGATGGTGTTGTTTCCGCTGTTCCCGAAGATGTAGTCGTTTCCATAAGAGCCGATAATGTTTTCGATCGAGAAATAGGTATCCCCTTTGGCATCACCGGTATTGATCGCCGCGTTGGCCAGGCTTGCTATCACAGCGCCGCCGTCTGCGTAGGAGACGGTGTCGGTCCCGGCTCCACCATCCAGCCTATCGGCTCCGCCATCTCCGATGAGAAGATCATTGCCGGCCTCGCCGTGAAGCGAATCGTCCCCCTGCCTGCCTTTGAGCTTGTCATGTCCAGCGCCGCCCGCGAGGTCGTTGTCGTTACTGCCTCCCTGCAGAACGTCGTTATACTTGCTGCCGATAAGATTTTCGACGGACATGAAGGTGTCGCCGCGCGCGTCGCCGGTATTGCCGTTCGCGGTGGTATAGAGGCTGACCGATAATCCGCTTTGCGACGTTGAATAGTCGGCGGCGTCGGCGCCGGCGCCGCCTTGGAGAAAGTCAGCCCCGGCTCCGCCTATCAACCGATCGTCGCCTGCTTCACCTTTCAAGGTGTCGTTACCGCCGCCGCCAGAGAGGGTATTGTTGTTCGAATTTCCCGTGATCTTGTTTTTCAGCTCATTGCCGCTGCCGCGTATGGTGGAATCCTCCAGCACCAGATTGTCGACGAATTGACCAAGGGCATAGTCGAGCGAACTGAAGACGGTATCATTTCCTCCTCCGGAAAATTCAACCACTGCGTCGTAAGGGTTGTCCACATGATAGATGGTGTTTCCTGCGCCCCCAACCATGATGTCGGCACCTTGTCCGCCATATATACTGTCGCCTCCACCATTTCCGTATATAACATCGTTTCCGGCTCCTCCACGCAGCACGTTGGATGTTGAGGATCCATTGACGATGTCATCGCCGGCCATCATCAAATCAAGAATTTCCCAGCTTTGTTTTGTTTTAAACGTATCGACATCGATGTCTATATTGCTAACTGACCATCCGCTGGATGAATATGTACCAGCGCTGTCATGGCCGCTGTAGCTATAAGAAAAAGAATTCACCGTCCCGTGAATATCGGTAATTTTGCTTCCTGATGTGTCGTAAGTGAATACACCACGAAAGATGGAGTATATATTATAACCAGTAAAGCCATCTCCGTCATAGTCGTAGAATTTTATCTCTGACGGCGTTGTGTTGACAGATCCATGCTGGCTGAATTTCGACGGGGTCAAGTCTTCGAGAAACATATCCCCAGCAGAGGCAATATAGAAATTAGCCATGCTTCAATCCACCGTTTTGGCTTGCAGTTTTAGCTCAAAACATCTCATGAATGGTAATGCAAGGCAACGCTGTATGGTGGGGGAGTAAGCGCAACACGTCCGATGCGTCGGCAGCACAGAGCACGAAAGTGGGCGCAATAAGCATAAAAATAGTGCCCGGAGGCGGATTTGAACCACCGGCACGCGGATTTTCAATTGGCTAAATATCCACTAAGCTATGGTCTATATATCGCCTCTATGCGCATGTGCTAGAAATGCGCTAATTTTATGAGCCGGCTATATACCCACGGCTTTTCTTAACGCCTCATTCATCCGTCCTTGCCAGCCTTTGCCACTCGCTCGAAACTTAGCAATCACGTCTTCGTCCAACCGGAGGGTGACTTGCTTTTTCGGATGTTCCAGCGGTGGGCGCCCACGCGATCTGCGATGCTCTTCGATAGCTCTGAAAAACTCAGGCGGCAGCACCTCTTTCGCCGGGCGCATGTTGGCAAGCTCTTCGTCGGTCAACTCGGGAAAATCGACGGCATCCCAGTCTTCTTTTGTATAACCGTGACCTGGCTCGAACGTTTTCAATTTTTGGGTCTTGGTGGCCATGGAAGCCTCCTTCTTTCTCTGTCGCTCGCAGGACGAAAACTGATGATCGATATAGTTTCCGTTCCGAGTGTCGCGAAAATAACTGCTGCCGTCCCATCCCGAAAATAACCGATAGCCTTCAAGCGCCTTCCGCCAGAAGCATCTGGCTTGCTGTCCTCAATGATGGCACTCGCCCAATCGAGGTCGCTTACATCGGCAAAATCGAGACCATGCTTTTCAAGGTTGGCCCGCCGTTTGGGTTCATCCCATACAATTTTCATGATTTAATGTAACTACATTTATGAGCGATATCAAGCGGCATATGGCGCCGAAACACGGCAGCTGAGGCTGCTAAATAGCTTCACATAACTGCCAAGAAACATAATTAAAACTTTCCGTCAGAAATCATTCTGGCTCTGCCCCCATAAAAGCGGACGTGGGGTAAGTTCACAAAAAGAGTAACAGCGGCTTAAAGTCGAGTAGCGTATTGGAGTGTTGTGCATGTCTGAATTGGATGATCTTCTCCGCCAGAAATCAGAAATCGAAGCGCGCATCGTTGATGTTCGAGCGAAAGAAATCGACCACCTAAAACTCGAATTCGCTAATCTGGCGTATAAGCTCAGAGAGTTGAATGGCTTGCCCAAAGCGCTTGTAGAAATCTTCACCGACAAAGCGGGAACATTCAATTCTTTCCGCGTTATGAACGTGAAGAAGCTGTAGCCGTCCCGGTTTGTGCGAGATCAAGCTATGGACTTGGCATATCTAGCGAGAAACGCGGCCTCGGCCGAACGCGCGCGATCAAGGATACTACGCGCGGGATTTACGATCAGCGGCCATAAAATCTGGATGGAAGAAGAGGACCTAGTCTGTAGGATTTTCTATCCTGACTATTTCGCCATATGTCAGATTCTGGATACACGGTCAAAAAAGGCAATCCAAACACGTTGCCAAAAATTAGGCTTGGTGCCTCCCAGGCAGTCCTGGCAGTGGTCAGCGAGACAGCAACTACGGAAACTCTATCCGGAGGCTGGAAAAGAGGAAATTTGCGAGATTTTCCCCGGGGTAGACTGGCGGAAAATCCAGTCAGCCGCCCGCTATTACGGCTATCGTCGAAAGAAAAAGCCTTACAAGATCACCGGCATTATCTCGCTCGATCAAAGTCGAAGCCGTTGTTATGATATAGGCTGGACCATGCGCGACTTCGACGAGGAAGCCGGAACGAAAAGATATTTTCAAACCCGCGGCTACCGCAGCAAATATCCGAATTTTAGAGCTATCAATCGAGGTGTAAGGGCACTCGGGGGACGCCTCGAAATTCGGTGGGATGAGCAACGCTAATTCTCACTGGGCGTTTTACGGCCTCCGGCAAAATGTTTTCCCCGTATGGCTAGGCGACTGGTTGGCTAAGCTGACAGCAGCCCTCGACCCGCAAGGAGCTGAGGGCTGATTTAAAAAGGTTTTCCAGCAGCCTGAATAACCTTTCGAAACGTCAGAGATATCCTTCTGCCGCGATTCACGTTCGTCCCGTCCACGGCATCTGACTTTCGAGCTGGAATTTCGTGCGTCCAGTCATATCGGCTCACCCCCTTCAGCAATATGCCTGAGCGTGGATGGAGCAACACGGCAAGTGATCTGGAACTAGACCGTTCCCGAAAAATCATCTCGCATTGGGATAAAAGGCTTATCGAAATGATCGTGTCACCGAAACACGGCACACAATCGACGTGGGCGCTTATGCCTTGACCCGGCAAATACTCATTTGCGATCACTTGATCGGGCAAATCAACGAAATAGCCGCGCGTGACCAATCGTTCTGCAAGCGTTTCAAGCCATGAAGGTAGCTTACCTAGATAAGCGTCTGCCGTAACGGCACGCGCTCTATAGTCATAGAGATAGCCAAAATGCCGCACGCGGCGCTTAAGCGTATTGCTCCATTCTCCGGCGTCGAGCCGATTTTTGATTGCCTCCTCCTCCTCTCGGGAAAGGAATTCGGTAATGTATATGGCACCCGGAGGCAGGGTAGCCGTATCTAAGGCATGATCCATTTACGGCCAATCTCCTCCTTTAACCAAAACACGTGGGTCACAAATTCGTCGCTCTCGTCGACGGCTCCAACGCTGTCGTCCTTCGCTTCACATGCGAGTAACCGGCATAGTCCGAAAAGCGGAACGGATAGGCAACAGGCAACGCATAATCATTGCGCTCGGCAGATCCGTCCATATCAAAAGCTCCAGGGAAAAGGCTGTTTTTGCCGCTTCTCACGCTGCAACATGACGCTCAAGTGGTCACGCTGATAGCACGCCCGCCCTAAACTGTGCTAACGCGTGACCGTCGCAGGCGCGGCGGGCCTTGAAGGAAAAGAGCAATTTTGCGGGGTGTGCTAGCGTATTTCCAGCACAAGCGGGCTCAAAGAGCTTTTCAAAAGTTCAATTATTTTAAGGGCTTAATGGTGCCCGGAGGCGGATTTGAACCACCGACACGCGGATTTTCAATCCGCTGCTCTACCAACTGAGCTATCCGGGCATCCGGGTGGATTTCGGTTGGAAATCCGTGGGGCGCTTGGTTTCGCCCCGGAAGCGAGCGGGGTTATAGCATCTTGCAAAAATGTGTCCACCCCTATCGGCGGTTTTTTGCCGGAAAAATGACAGTCTTTTCAAGTTGTGGAAAAGATTGGATTTTTGCCACGACGAAGGGCTTAGATTTCGTCGTCTTCGGGCTTTTCTTCCCCATCGGCAACCGGAATGGCATAGGAACCGGAGAGCCAGCGGTTGAGATCGACGTCGCGGCAGCGGTTCGAGCAGAAGGGGTAATGCTCGCGCGCCGAGGGACGGCTGCAGATCGGGCAGGGAACAGCCTTGCGCAGCGGCGCGACGGTGGCCGCAGGCTTTTCCGGTTCGTCCGCCATCAGGCGCCCGCCCAGCCGGCATGCACGTCGAAACCTTCGCCCGACAGCAGCGTCAGCGTCTCGTAGAGCGGCAGACCGACGACATTGGTGTAGGAGCCGACGAGCTTGACGACGAAGCTGCCGGCGATGCCCTGGATGGCATAGCCGCCCGCTTTGCCGCGCCATTGGCCGGAGGCGAGATATTGTTCGATATCGGTGGTCGACAGGCGCTTGAAGCGCACCTTCGTGTCGATGACCTTCTGGCGCACCGTGCGATCAGGCGTGATGAGGCACACGCCGGTGAAGACGCGGTGGCTGCGGCCGGAGAGCAGATGCAGCGCGCTGGAGGCCTCGTCGATCATCTCGGTCTTCGGCAGGATGCGCCGGCCGACGGAGACGACCGTATCGGCCGAAAGGATATAGCTGCCGGCGAAGGCCGGATCGCCCTTGATGGCGGCAAGCGCCGCCTGCGCCTTGCCGGTCGACAGGCGCCGTGCAAGCGAGCGGGGATGCTCGGAGCGCTTCGGCGTCTCGTCGATATCCATCGGCATCAGGCGCGCGGGCTCGATGCCCGCTTGCGCGAGCAGTTCGACGCGGCGCGGCGAGCCGGAGGCGAGGATGAGCTTGTCGGTCTGCGCCATGGGATCTCCGGGAAGGCGCCGGGGGCGCCGGATTTCGCTCTCTGGCCGGGGGCCGAACGAGGGCGCTGCCCCAGGGCTTTGAAAAGCGTCTTACTTGAAACGGTAGGTGATGCGACCCTTGGTGAGGTCGTAAGGGGTCATCTCGACCAGCACCTTGTCGCCGGCGAGAACGCGGATGCGGTTCTTGCGCATGCGGCCTGCGGTGTGTGCGATGATCTCGTGCTCGTTTTCAAGCTTGACGCGAAACGTTGCGTTCGGGAGCAGTTCCGTCACGATGCCGGGAAATTCGAGGACTTCTTCTTTTGCCATCTTGTGATGATATTCCTGTAGGGTGAATTCGGGGAGGCCGGATGCCCGCCTCGAAAAATTTGCCGGAAACTACACAATCCCCGGTGCTTTGTGAACACCGAAGCGCGGGGTTTCTGCATTTGCTGAAAATCAGGCCTTGCTGGGCTCAGGCCGGATCCTTCAGGCGCTTCTCTATCAGAGTTTTCAGGAATTCGCGAACATCGCGATAGGAGCTGAGAATCTGGTTGCGGGTCCCGGTCGCCACCGTGGGGTCCGGCGTCGGCCAGTACATGACATCGACGGCCATGGAGCGGGTTAGTTCGAGCGCGGCATGGTGGGCTTCCGGCGCCAGCGTCACGATGAGGTCGAAATAGTCGTCCTCCAGCTCATCCAGCGAATGCGGCGCATGGCGGCCAAGCGACAGGCCGACCTCGTCGAGCACGGCATCGACGAAGGGGTCCCGCTCTCCGGGGCGCACGCCGGCCGAAGCGATATAGGTGCCGGGCAAAAGGCTGCGGGCCAGAGTTTCGGCCATCGGCGAGCGCACGGCATTCATGCGGCACATGAAGAGGATCGAACGGGGCGTCCGCGACGAGGCTTCCAGGGCTGTCGGGAACACACCCTCCATTCGCTCACCCGCGCCAGTAGAGAACGCAGACGAGCGTGAACAGCCGGCGGGCGGTGTCGAAATCGAATTTGATCTTGCCCGACAGCCGGTCCATCAAGGTCTGCGAACCCTCGTTGTGGATGCCGCGCCGACCCATGTCGATCGCCTCGATCTGGCTCGGCGTGGAGGAACGGATCGCCTGGTAATAGCTTTCGCAGATCAGGAAATAATCCTTCACGATACGGCGGAACGGCGTCAGCGAGAGGATGTGGGTTGCGACGTCTTCACCTGCCTCCGTGCGAATGGCGAAGACCAGCTTGCTGTCGAGAAGCGAAATGTTGAGACGGTAGGGGCCGCCAGCATGGCCGACCGGCTCGAAGGTGTTTTCCTCGATGAGATCGAAGATGGCAACGGCACGTTCGTGCTCCACGTCAGGCGTAGCGCGGCCGATCGTGTCGTCCAGCACCACGTCGCAGAGGCGGAAGTTGCCCTTCGTGCCCATGCCTCAGCTCTCCAGATTGAGCCGGATGGCGACGGAGCGGGCATGCGCGCCGAGGCCTTCTGCTTCCGCCAGCGTGATGGCCGCTGGGCCGAGTGCGCGAAGCTGATCGGGACCGAGGCGCAGGATCGACGTGCGCTTCATATAATCGAGCACCGAGAGGCCCGAGGAGAAGCGGGCCGAGCGGGCGGTCGGCAGAACGTGGTTGGAGCCGCCGACATAATCGCCGATGACTTCAGGCGTATGGCGGCCGACGAAGATGGCGCCGGCATTGCGGATCTCGGGCATCAGCGCATCGGGATCGGCGGTCGCGATTTCCAGGTGCTCGGCGGCGATGCGATTTGCCAGCGGCACGGCTTTCTTGAGGTCCGGAACGAGGATGATGGCGCCGAAATCGCGCCAGCTGGCGGCGGCGGTTTCAGAGCGCACAAGCGTCTTCAGTTGACGCTCGACGGCGGCCTCGACGGCATCGGCAAGAGCCGTGCTGTCGGTGACGAGGATCGACTGGGCACCGACATCGTGTTCGGCCTGGGCGAGCAGGTCTGCGGCGAGCCAGTCCGGATCGTTGTCGGCATCGGCGATGACGAGCACTTCCGAGGGGCCGGCGATCATGTCGATGCCCACGGTGCCGAAGACCTGGCGCTTGGCGGCGGCGACGAAGGCATTGCCGGGGCCGGTGATCTTGGCGACGGGCGCGATGGTCTGCGTGCCATAGGCGAGCGCTGCGACAGCCTGCGCGCCGCCGATGCGGTAGATTTCATCGATGCCGGCAATGCGCGCGGCCGCAAGCACGGCTGGGTTGATCTCGCCGTCCTTGGCCGGCACGACCATGACGATGCGCGGCACACCGGCCACCTTGGCCGGCACGGCATTCATCAGAACCGAGCTTGGATAGCTCGCCGTGCCGCCGGGCACATAGAGACCGACGGCATCGATGGCCGTCCAGCGCGAGCCGAGGCCGACGCCGATCTCGTCCTCGTAGATATCGTCCTTCGGCTTCTGGCGGGCATGGTGCTTTTCGATGCGCTGGGCGGCGAGTTCGAGGGCGGCGATGATTTTCGGATCGACGGTGTCATAGGCCTGTTCGATTTCTTCCAGCGACACGCGCATGGAAGTCACGGAAAAATCGAGGCCGTCGAACTTCTTGGAATAGTCGGCCAGCGCCTTGTCGCCGCGGGCGCGCACATCGTCGATGATGGCGCGCACGACCGTGTTGACGTCTTCGGAGACCTCGCGCTTGGTGGTCAGGAAGGCAGCGAAACGGCTTTCGAAGTCGCTGCTCTGGTAGTCAAGTCTGATCGCCAAGTCTGTCGTCCCTGTCGTCTCCCGGCAAAACTGCCGGTTCATGCATTCAAACCGCTGGATGGCGGGGCTTCAAGCTGGTTTCCCATGCTCCGCCGGTATCTGCAAGCTGAACTTCGACGCATTCCACATCGAGCGCCACGGAAGCATTGCCCGAGAGCACGACTTCCAGCGTTCCATCAGGGCCTTCGCCCTTCGGCGTGAAGTTTACGGCGAGCAGGGAGAAGACGGCGCTCGTATCCTTGCGGTCGATGCCGAGGGAGCGCACGGCGTTGACGCGCTTGAAGGCGACGACGGCGCGGCGGCGCTCAAAACTCTTGCCGCGGCTTGCGGCATTTTCCCAGACGAAGCGGTTGACGACAACCGAAAAGACATGCTGGCGGGCGTCGAAGGCGAGGCCGTCGGTCTTGAAGACCGCGTCCTGGAGATGGGCCGAGACGACCGCGAGGTCTTCGGCGTCGAGGGCAAGCAGTTTCAGGCTGTCCATAATCGATGTCCTTCCCGTGGATGCCGCCGTGCGCGGCATCCCGTATATTCGGTAAACGAGATAGGACGGCACGCGGCGGACTGCAACGCCGCCGCGTGGGAAAGATCAATCGCTGACGCGTTCGACGATGGCGCCGCAGCGGGTGAGCTTCTCTTCGAGGCGCTCGAAGCCGCGGTCGAGATGGTAGACGCGCGAGACCATCGTCTCGCCCTCGGCGGCAAGGCCGGCGATGACGAGCGATACGGAGGCGCGCAGGTCCGTCGCCATGACGGGCGCGCCGCGCAGGCGTTCCACACCCTCGATCTTCGCCGTCTGGCCGGAGAGCGAGATCTTCGCGCCGAGGCGGGCGAGTTCCTGCACATGCATGAAGCGGTTTTCGAAGATCGTCTCGGTGATGTGCGAAATGCCGCTCGACTTGGTCATCAGGCCCATGAACTGCGCCTGCAGGTCCGTCGGGAAGCCCGGGAAGGGATCGGTGACGACGTCCACCGGCTTGATGCCGCCGCCGTTGCGCACGACGCGCAGGCCGCTTTCCGTCGAGGTGATCTCGGCGCCGGAGCGGCGGATCGCCTCAAGCGCGGTGTCGAGCAGCGATGCGTCCGTGCCTTCCAGCACGACGTCGCCGCCGGTCATGGCCACAGCCATGGCATAGGTGCCGGTCTCGATCCGATCCGGCAGGACGCGGTGGCGCGCGCCGGAGAGCTGCGTGACGCCCTCGATGGTGATGGTGGAGGTGCCGGCACCCGTGATCTTCGCGCCCATGGCGTTCAGGCACTTGGCAAGATCCTGCACCTCAGGCTCGCGGGCGGCATTGCCGATGACGGTCGTGCCGCGGGCGAGCGTCGCCGCCATCATGAGGACGTGCGTCGCGCCGACCGAGACCTTCGGGAAGGTGTAGCGCGCGCCGATCAGGCCGCCGGCCGGGGCCGTCGCCTCGATATAGCCGCCGTCGATCTCGAGCTTGGCGCCGAGCGCCGCAAGGGCCTCGATGAAGAGGTCGACCGGGCGCGTGCCGATGGCGCAACCGCCGGGCAGCGAGACGCGGGCCTTGCCTTCGCGGGCGAGCAGCGGGCCGATGACCCAGAAGGAGGCGCGCATCTTCGAGACCAGCTCATAAGGAGCGGTCGTGTCGACGATGTTGCGCGAGGTGAAGGTGACGGTGCGCGAATAGCCCTCGCCCTGGCGTTCGCGGCGGCCGTTGACGGTGATGTCGGCGCCGTGGTTGCCAAGGATGCGGATAAGCTGCTCGACATCGGCGAGATGCGGCACGTTTTCTAGCGTCAGCGTGTCGTCGGTAAGCAACGACGCGATCATCAGCGGCAGCGCGGCGTTCTTGGCGCCGGAGATCGGGATGATGCCCTTGAGTTCGTTGCCGCCTACAATCCTGATACGATCCATATGCGATTACGGGCCGGGCCCGCCTTTCTTGATATATAGGCTTTCGGAGATTGCGGCCTCTTTAGAGCATCGCGAAAGAAAAATGAAGACCGTGCCGACCGACCACGCATGCGCACGCCCGGCTGGACGATCACCCCCGTAACCTTCGTGGTGAAGACATCCCGACTAACCGTCCGATTCGTCTTTTTTTGCGGCAGGCGTCCCGCCGGGCAAACCGGTCGTCTCATCCGCCTCGCCGGCACGGCGCGCACGCGCCTGCTGCTTGCGGCGCTGGAGATTGTCGCGCAGCGTCTTGGCCAGCCGCTCCGCCCGGATCTCCGCTTCCGTCCTGATTTTCCCGCTTTTCGTCTCGTCTCTGCCGCTCATAATCCCTTCTCATAATGAAATCGCGGATGCGAAAAAAGCACCCTCGTCATCAGTTTGTTGCGATAATCGCGAAATCGCCGCTTGCACTGCCCATCCACCTATGGCAATAGGCCCTCGCTCACGCGAAAGCGCCTTCCGCTTCGCAAGATGCTGCTATAGCTCAGGGGTAGAGCACTCCCTTGGTAAGGGAGAGGCCGAGAGTTCAAATCTCTCTAGCAGCACCATTCTTTCTCCCCGTTTTTGCATTTTCCAGGCTGCTTGCGGTCGTCTTCTTGCGCGCCTGGCCCGGCGGTTCGCCGACGATGCGTTTGAAGGCGCGGGCGAAGGCGGCCTGGGAGCCGAAGCCGAGACGGCGGGCGGCAGTGTCGATGGCGAGCTTGTCGCGGCGGAACCATTGTTCGGCAAGCCGCATGCGCAGCGCGAGTACATAGCGCTGCGGGGTGACCCCTGTTACCTCAACGAAGCGCTTGGCGAAGACCGAGCGGGAGCTGCCCATTTCCTGCGCCATGTCGGCAAGTGTCCAGTTGCGGCCGGGTTCGCGGTGCAGGGCGGCAATGACGCGGCCGAGGCGCGGGTCGCGCAAGGCCTCGACCCAGCCGGTCGCGTCGCCGCAGCCGCATTCCACCCAGCCGCGCACGATGGAGGCGGCGATGACATCGGCGAGGCGGGCGAGGATGCCGGCCGAGCCCACGCGCTCCTCCGCCATTTCCCGCTCCATCGCACCCAGCAGCGGCATCAGTTCCGGCTGGCGGCCGATCAGCGCGCCGACGGACATGATCTGTGGCATCAGGCCGACGAGTGGATGCAGCGTGTCCAGCTCGAATTCCATGCGGCCGGTAAAGATGAGGGTGTCGCTCTCCCGGTCCGCGGATTTGATGCACGCTTCCACCGCCTCGACTTCGGGGCAGAGCGGCTTGTGCGTGTAGCTCTCGTAGTCGCGCATCCGGACATTCGGGCCGGTGACGATTTCGTGTGCCTCGCCACGCGGCAATAGCACGGCGTCGCCGCAGCCGAGAGGGCGCTCGGCTTGGCCCGGCGCGCGCAAGATGACCTTGCCGCGCGCGATGAAGTGGAAACGGGCTTCCGGTCCCGCGGCAAAGCGGATGCCGAAGGGCGGGGTCAGTTGCAGGCGGCCGTAGCTGGCGCCGCGCAGGCGCATGCCCATCAGAAGCTCGCTGACGGGATCATGCGCATTTTGGGTCGGGTCGGACGATCGATCAAACATTGCGGATAAAATGGCATTGTACGTCCCGTGTTTCAACCCATCTTTCCAGCACGCACCTGCAACAGGAAAGGGATGGCAGATGACGGATGCAACAATATCAGTGCCCGAGAGCGAGGCCGAGGCCCGCCCGGCCTGGGGAGCCGTGCTCGCCATGACGCTCGGCGTGTTCGGGCTGGTGGGAGCGGAATTCCTGCCGGCGAGCCTTTTGACACCGATGGCGGGCGATCTCGGAATTTCCGAGGGCATGGCGGGGCAGGCGGTGACGGCGACGGCCGCCGTCGCGCTGGTGACGAGCCTTGTCATCACCGTGGTGACCCGCAAGCTCGACCGCCGGCTGGTGCTGCTTGGGCTTTCGGTACTCCTGATCTTTTCCAACCTGCTCGTGGCGATGTCATCGAACCTGCCCATGCTGCTTGCCGGCCGCGTGCTGCTCGGCATGGCGCTTGGCGGCTTCTGGACGCTTTCGGCCGCGACTATGATGCGGCTGGTGCCGGAGGCGCTGGTGGCGAAGGCACTGTCGGTGATGTTCCTCGGGGTGTCGCTGGCGACGGTCTTTGCAGCCCCGGTCGGCAGCTATGTCGGCGATATCGTCGGCTGGCGAAATGTCTTTCTGGGGGCGGCCGTGCTTGGTGCGCTGGCGCTTGTCGTGCAGCTGGCCACGCTGCCCTCGCTGCCGCCGCGCGGTCATTCGCGCTTCGGCACGCTGGTGGAAGTGCTGGCACGGCC
Source organism: uncultured Shinella sp. (assembly GCF_946479415.1). The sequence goes on from NZ_CAMLFY010000013.1 coordinate 61,875, forward strand.
GGGCGTCGGTTTTGCCATGCTGGCGATCCTGCTTGTCTTTACCGGCCACTTCGCCTTCTTCACCTATATAAGGCCATTCCTCGAAACGGTGACGGGCGTCGGCGTCGAGGGCGTTTCGGGCATGCTGCTTGGTTTCGGCATCGCCACCTTCTTCGGCAATTATCTCGGTGCCGTGCTGCTTGAACGCTCCATGCGCTTCACGCTGACGATCATGCCGCTCGTCATGGGAACTCTCGCCCTCTCGCTTTCCGCCTTCGGCGGCAGCCTCGCCGGCGATGCGGCCATGGTCGCGCTCTGGGGCCTCGCCTTCGGCGCGGTGCCGGTCGCCTGGTCGACCTGGATCACGCGGGCCGTGCCGGATGAAGCGGAAAGTGCCGGTGGCCTCTTCGTCGCCGCGATCAACTTCGCGATTGCGACGGGGGCAGCGGCCGGCGGTGCCCTGTTTGATGCCAATGGCGTGTCGAGCGTCTTCGTCGCCAGCGGCGTCGCCCTCTTCCTCGCTGCGCTCACCATCGTCTCGACGGTGCGTACAAAGCCTGCCTGATTGTTCGGGATGGCGGCGTCTCGTCGCCATCCCCGCTCGTTTCCGTGTTGTTATTCCCGCCCTGTTCCCGCCCGCCCTTTTCGCGTTACAACGTCCACCGAGGATTTTGGAGGAGCGGCGCGTGACGGCAGGTGATTTTTCGCGGGGGACGTTTGTCGGGCGCGTCTGGCGGCCGGATGTGCAGGGGCCGGCGGTGGTGGTGCTGAGGGATGGCAAGCTTTGCGACATCACCTCGAAGGATGTCCCGACCATTCGGGACTTGCTGGAAAAGGACGACCCGGTCGCGATCGCCCGTGCGGCACCATGCGAATCGCTCGGCACGCTCGATGCCGTGCTGGAGGCTTCCATCGAGGGCGCCGGCAATTTCTCGCGCCTGCATCTGCTTGCCCCCTGCGATCTGCAGGCCGTGAAGGCCTGCGGCGTGACCTTTGCCCGCTCTATGATCGAGCGCGTGATCGAGGAAAAGGCGGCCGGCAATCCGGCGCTGGCGGAAAAGGTGCGCGGGCGGGTCACCGCGATCATCGGTGATAGCCTGCGCGATCTGAAGGCGGGTTCGGAAGCGGCTGCCAAGGTCAAGGCGGCGCTGATCGAGGAGGGTGTCTGGTCGCAATATCTCGAGGTGGGTATCGGGCCGGATGCGGAGGTGTTCACCAAGGCACCGGTCCTGTCGTCCGTCGGCTGGGGCGCGTCGGTCGGGCTGCACCCGGTTTCCAAATGGAACAATCCGGAGCCGGAAATCGTGCTGGCCGTCGATAGTGCGGGTCGCGTCAAGGGTGCGACGCTGGGCAACGACGTCAACCTGCGCGATGTCGAGGGGCGCTCGGCGCTGCTGCTCGGCAAGGCGAAAGACAACAACGCCTCCTCCGCCATCGGTCCCTTCATCCGGCTGTTCGACGAAACCTACTCCATTGATGATGTGCGCAAGGCTGATCTCGATCTCCTGATCGAAGGCGAAGATGGTTTCGTGCTGAAGGGCCGCAGCACGATGCGCGAGATCAGCCGCGACCCGCTCGATTTGGTCGCGCAGACCATCGGCAAGCATCATCAATATCCCGATGGCTTCATGCTGTTCATGGGCACGCTGTTTGCGCCGGTCGAGGATCGCGATGCGCCGGGGCAGGGCTTTACGCACAAGACGGGCGACCGCGTGGTGATTTCCAATGCGGAACTCGGGTCGCTTGCCAATACGGTGCGCCTCTCCACCGAATGCCCGCCCTGGACCTTCGGCATCGCCGCGCTGATGCGCAATCTCTCCTCGCGCGGGCTGATCTGAGATGGCCGAGGGCGTGCTGGACGAGACGAGCCGCAAGATCCTGCGTCTGCTGCAAAGCGAGCCGGAGTTGACCGTCGCCGAGATCGGCAAGCGCGTGGGCTTGAGCCATACGCCCTGCTGGCGGCGCATCAAGGAGATGGAAAAGCAGGGCATCATCCGCGGCCGCATCATTGCCGTCGAACCAAGGATGGTCGGCTTCGAGGTCTCGGTTTTCTGTTTCGTGCGGCTGAAGCAGCATGACGAGGCGACGCTACTGGAGTTCGAAAAGGCCGTCAAGAACATGCCCGAGGTCGTGCAGTGCTATTCCATGACCGGCGACCACGATTATGTGCTGCGCGTGCTGACGAGCAATGTGCGGCAATATGAGGAAATTCTGAAGAAGGCGCTGCTGCGTCTTCCCGGCGTCGGTTTCGTCAATTCCAGCTTCGCGCTCGACGAGCTCAAGAACACGCACCGGGTTCCGATCTGACGCCGCAAGAGGATAGCTTTGCATTTGCCGGCCGCTTTTGCGGATGGCATCCCAAAACGATGATTTTTCAGGGTCAAAATAAGGACCCGCTCCTCCCAATCCCTGCGTAAGCTCCTACATTATGGAGGATGGCTTTCGTGGAGGAGGGCCATCGAGGAGGAAGTCATGCTGAAGCAGAGC
>NZ_CAMLFY010000014.1 GCF_946479415.1 uncultured Shinella sp.
CCCCCCTCCCCCCCGGCCCCCCCCCCGCCCCCCCCCCCCCCCCCCCCGGGGGGGCGGCGGGGTGCCCCCGGGCGTCAAGCCCTGACATGACGGAGGAGAGGTGGTGCCCCCGAGGTGGAGGCGCTCGCCGACAGAGGAGACGCGATGCAAGAAACCGGCCTTTCGGCCGGCTCAGTCATTCGCAATCCGGCATCCTGCCGTTCAAGCATCCCCGTTGGAATGCGCCCAGTCGAAATAGAGGTCGCGGGCCTTGGCGGTGATCGGGCCGGGCTGGAGGTCGCGGCCGTCGAGGCGCGTTACCGGGACCACCTTGGAATAATTGCCGGAGGTGAAGATCTCGTCGGCGGCCTCGAAATCGGCGACCGTCAATGTGGTCTCGATCACCTCGAAGCCGGCTTCCCGGAGCAGGCCCAAGACGCGGCTGCGCGTGATGCCGGCGAGGAAGGTGCGGTTGGCGGCCGGCGTGAAGACGACGCCGTCGCGGACCATGAAGACGTTGGACGAGGCCGTTTCGGCGACATTGCCGAGCATATCGCGCACCAGTGCATTGTCGAAGCCGCGCTTGCGCGCCTCCATCTGCATGCGGGCATTGTTGGGGTAGAGGCAGCCGGCCTTGGCATCCGTCGGCATGCATTCCACGGTCGGGCGACGGAAGGGCGAGACGGTGAGCGACGAGGCGGCCTTCGGGTCGCCCATCGAGGCTTCGAAAAGGCAGAGCGCGAAGCGGGTGGAATCGGCATCCGGCGCGACGACGCCGCTGGGCGAACCATGTTCGGCCCAATACATCGGCTTGATATAGATCGCCGTCTTGCCGTCGAATTTCTTCACACCTTCCCAGGCCAGCGCCTCGATATCCTCCGCCTTCATCGTCGCGTTGAGGCCGAGCGCCCCGGCCGAACGGTTGACACGCTGGCAGTGCAGGTCGAGGTCCGGCGCAATGCCATCGAACCAGCGTGCGCCGTCGAACACCGTGGAGCCGAGCCACATGGCATGCGAGGTGGGGCCGATCAGCGGCGGGTTGCCCGAAATCCATTCGCCGTCCACGAAGGTCCAGGTCGTCGAGCGTGGTGATGTATCGACTGGCATTGTTGTCCTCCTTTTCGCCCATCAAACGCCCGGCCGGCCGAGCCGGTCAAGCTGCAATTGCCTTCCGACAGCGCACGCCGCTTGTCCATTCAAGATGTTGAATGGGTGTATCAGGTCTTATCATGGATGGTCTTCTGGCGGAGCACGATGGGCTATGCAATAGAAGAACATGACGCTTGATACACCGCTCATCCGCCGCCTGACTGGAGACGATGCCGAAGCTTTCCGTGCCATTCGACTTGAGGCGCTGACTGAGGCGCCTGCTGCCTTCGCCAGCACAGCCGCGGATTTCGAAACGCTTTCCGGCGAAGCCCTCCGCAGCGTCCTGACGAATCTTGCCCTCTTCGCCGCCTTCCGCGACGGTACGCCCGTGGGATTGATGGGCGTGACGCGCCATGCTGCCAGCAAAATGGCTCACCGCGGCATTCTCGTTATGGTCTATTTGCGGGAGGGCGAGCGCGGCACGGGACTGGCAGGAGCACTGCTGGCCGCGGCGAACGACCATGCACGGGCAGCTGGCCTGCGTCAGCTCGAACTCGCCGTGAGCGTGGAAAACGCCGCGGCCGTCGCCTTCTACCGGCGCGAGGGATTTACCGAGGTCGGCCGTATACCTGCGGGCTTACTGCACGACGGCCACGAGATCGACGAAATGCTCATGATGCGACCGATTATCTAAGAGAAAGAGTGAACAGCCATGCGCGCGATGTATTACGAGGCCTTCGAGACCACGCCCGAGATCCGTACCCTGCCCGATCCGACGCCGGCCGAGGGCGGCGTGGTGATCAAGGTGGAGGCGACGGGGCTTTGCCGCAGCGACTGGCACGGCTGGATGGGCCACGATGCCGATATCAAGCTGCCGCATGTGCCCGGCCATGAACTGGCCGGCAAGGTCGTCGCCGTCGGCAAAGGCGTGCGCCGGTTTCGCGAAGGCCAGCGCGTGACGGTGCCCTTCGTGTCCGGCTGCGGCCATTGCGGCGAATGCCGCTCGGGCAACCAGCAGGTTTGCGAAGAACAGTTCCAGCCGGGCTTCACCCATTGGGGTTCCTTTGCCGAATATGTCGCGATCGATTACGCCGACCACAATCTCGTGCACCTGCCGGAAGCGGTGGACTACGCCACCGCCGCCAGCCTCGGCTGCCGCTTCGCCACATCCTTCCGCGCGGTGGTCGATCAGGCGCGGGTGACGGGCGGCGAATGGGTGGCGGTGCATGGCTGCGGCGGCGTCGGCCTCTCCGCCATCATGATCGCGGCGGCGCTGGGCGCCAATCCCATCGCCATCGACATTTCCGCCGAGAAACTCGATTTCGCCCGCAAGATGGGCGCCGTCGCCACCATCAATGCCCGCGAAGTCGCCGACGTCGCAGAGGCCGTGCGGGAGTTGACCGGCGGCGGCGCGCATGCCTCCGTCGATGCGCTGGGCTCACCCGTCACCTGCTTCAACTCCATCAAGAACCTGCGCCGCCGCGGCCGGCACGTGCAGGTCGGCCTGATGCTCGCCGACCATGCGACGCCGCAGATCCCCATGGCGCAGGTCATCGGCCACGAACTCGAAATCTACGGCAGCCACGGCATGCAGGCCTGGCGCTACGACGCGATGCTGTCGATGATCGAAAGCGGCAAGCTTACGCCGCAAAAACTGATCGGCCGCCATATCAGCCTCGAAGAGGCCGTGCCGGCGCTGATGGCGATGGACAAGGCGGCGGATCTGGGGATCAGCGTGATCACGCGGTTTTGAGGGGGGTGGGTTGGCTTTGGAGCGTATCTCTGTCTAGCCGGATATCTCCGCAATCAAGGAAATTTGGCAGAGATTGACTCGTTTGCTCAAAAGAAGATGCGGGCTGTGACGGTCGCTTTGCGCCAATAGCGGACGTGTGAGTCTGGCGACGTGATAGTATGCCCGTCCACCAGCAAACTACACCTTCTCATTATGAATGACCGCAGAGCGCCTCGTTGCGTCCCAACACCTTTTGCTAACGCTCCGGCTAGTCGGTGTTCCTTCTCAGGTTTGACAGATTTGTTCGCGACGCGAAACTTATCCCATCGCTCGAAACCAATCTCGGATAGAGAGATGCAAACGGACTACCTCGTCTTCAGCGAGCGGTTTGCAATGCGCTATCGGGCCGCGAAGCACGTTTAATGTTGCGGTCACTCTTTCAAGGGCCTTAACATCCTGAAATATATCACTGAAGTCGCCCCAGTTTGATTTTATTATTTCCGACAGTTCGCCAAAAGTCGTGTAGTCGATAGCCTCCTGAGATCGAACAGAAACGCCGAATTCCTTTTCCTTTTTCCGCGTTGAAGCGACGTGATTTCTCACATTTTCGGGGACTGTCAAATCCCACCATTGTTCGCCGTATTTTTCGAACAGAACATCAATAACCAGCGAGCGAATCGAATTTTCCAAGCAATAGAAGACGCGGTAGTGCGCACTCATGTCAGCTGCTTCACGACGAATCTTTTCTTCAAATTGCGGGTAGTACGTTTCGTCGATCTTTTCTTTCGTTGGCGGCACATGCCCCAAGTCTACCTCATAGTCACGCTCAACGCGTTGAATTGCAGCCTCAATTGCTAAGTTATTCAAGGCGAATAGGCGAATACGGTCAGATTGGCTACTCATCGGTCAGAAGGTTCGCTCTGATGGCTGAAAAAATGGCGTTATAGACGTTTACATCCGTGGTCTCGGGCAAATTGACATTAATAGTATATGCAAGACGCAGATCAGTCCGCGAAGTCGATTTTGCTTCATGCCTAACTAATGATCGGGAGATGTCTATGGGCGCTACTTTTTCTTTCGAGGGTTCATCCGCAGCCTCAAAATCGGCAAGCTGTTTACACGCTTTGAAGCTTCCTACGATTGCGCCAACGGTTCCGTCGCTAGGTTCTTTGCCAGTGACTTCAACGACTAAGTTTTTTAGTTTGTCGTCCGTCAGTGCATGCGCGAACTCATTTTTCTGAAATATGTCGGAAAACCCATGTCGCATGGCCTCGGCCATTGCCGCGCCGCTGCTATCAGCGTTACGAAAACGAGTGTAGATTTCCGTTGGTGTTCCATCGCTATTTATAAAGCCAAGTCGCTTCAAGAACGGAATGAATGGCTTAGCGCTGCCAGAGCCATAACCTAGAACGGTTGCTTGGAAATCTTGTGTGTAACGAGGCGGTACCTTTGCCTGTTGTATCTTCTCAAAAATCTTTCCGATTAGACCTGTCGAATTTATGAAAGGTGGTGCCATGCGTCGTCCCTCTCTACCCTCTCTGGTATAGATTAGTGCCGAGTAGACAGAGTCGTCCAGTGCAAACTCAATAGTTTTACGAACGCTGTCGCTACTTGATTTACGCTTATTCCAGTGTGAACGAACTTTCTAAGCGGCCGCGCAAAGCGGTCATTCACCGCGGGCCCCCTCTTTGTCTTCTTCGGGCCAATAGCCGCTGTTGCGACATCTGCTGCCAGTTATTGAACCTTCGTTGAGGTGCGGCGTTCAATAGAAACACGACATGCGCAAACTTCTCTGCTCTTACGGATAAAACACCAACGTTGTCGAGAGCCGCCCCCTCAACTCCACAATTGACATTCCCCCTCCGATAACACCCAATCCCTCGTAAATGCTGGAGGAATCGCGCCCCATGTCTCATGCCGCCTATGTGTTCGATGCCTATGGCACGCTGTTTGATGTGCATGCGGCGGTGCGGCGGCATGCCGGGGATGTGGGGCCGAATTATCAGGCATTTTCGGAGATGTGGCGCGCCAAGCAGCTGGAATATTCTTGGACGCGGGCCTTGATGGGCGCTTACGCCGATTTCTGGCAGCTGACCGAACAGGCGCTCGACTATACGTTCAAGCGGGTCGGCGGCGTCGATCCGGCGCTCAGGCAAAAGCTGCTCGATGCCTATTGGAAGCTTGATTGTTATCCCGAGGTGCCGGCCGTGCTCAAGGCGCTGAGGAGCCGCGGGGCGCATATCGCCATCCTGTCGAACGGCTCACCGTCCATGCTCGCCTCGGCGGTGAAGAATGCCGCGCTCGACACCGTCATCGACGACATCTTCTCCGTCGATGCGCTGAAGACCTACAAGACGGCGCCGAGCGTCTATGATCTCGTGACGACGCATTACCGGCTCTATCCCAACGCCGTCTCCTTCCAGTCCTCCAACCGCTGGGACATTGCAGGTGCGGCGAAATTCGGCTTCCGCACCGTCTGGATCAACCGTGCCAACATGCCGGACGAATATTTCGATCTCGGCCCCTCGCTGATCCTACCCTCGCTCGAAAGCCTCTGACATGGCCTGGTCCGCTGCCCAATACTTGAAATTCGAGGACGAACGCACGCGCCCGGCCCGCGATCTCCTCGCCCAGGTGCCGGATAATCTCGTCGCCGGCACGGTCTATGATCTCGGCTGCGGCCCCGGCAATTCGACGGAGCTGATGGTCGATCGTTTCCCCGGACGCGGCGTCAAGGGCGTCGACAATGCATCCGACATGCTGAAGGCCGCGCGCCAGCGCCTGCCGGGTGTCGATTTCGTCGAATGCGACCTGGCGAAATGGCGCCCGCCGGAGCCCGCCGCGCTGCTCTATGCCAATGCCGTCTTCCAGTGGCTGCCGGATCACATCACGCTCATCGCCAGCCTGATGGACGGGCTTCGACCCGGCGGCGCGCTCGCCGTGCAGATGCCGGACAATCTTTCCGAACCGTCGCACCTGCTGATGGAGGAAAGCGCGCTGGCCGGCCCCTGGAAAAGCGCCTTCGAGGCCGGCACGCCGCGCCGCAAGCCCCTGCCCGCGCCCGCCGCCTATATGGATGCGCTCGGGCCGAAGGCGGCGCGGGTCGATGTCTGGCACACCGCCTACAATCATCCGATGGCGGATGCCGCCGCGATCGTCGAATGGGTGAAGGGCACGGGGCTGCGCCCCTATCTCGACCGCATTCCCGCCGAACAGCGCGACGGTTTCCTCGCCGACTACGAGAGCCGCATCGCCAAGGCCTATGCGCCGATGGCGGACGGCCGGCGGCTGTTGCGTTTTCCGCGACTGTTCATCGTGGCCGTGAAGGGCTGACGAAAAAGGCGAGGGAATGATGTCCCCTCGCCTCGCCTTGCTTTTTCCGTTCGGACCCCGCGCGCTTAGCGGCGCAGGCTGCCCAGGATGCCCCGCACCAGCGCGCGGCCGAGCGAGGACGCGACGGTTCGCGCCACCGATTTCATCGCCGCTTCCGCCACCGTTTCACGCTGATAGCCGGCGCGAGGTTTGGCCTGCTTGGGGGCAGAGGGTGCCGCCGGCTCGTCGTCGCCGAAGCCGGGCAAGGTCCAGCGGCTGCCGCCGGAGGGTTGCTCGGCTTGCTGTTCGGTCTCGGCCTGCTGCTGTGCGGCGGCGGAATCGGCCGCCTTCTTGGCGCGGGCGGTGAGGATTTCATAGGCGGATTCGCGGTCGAAATCCTCGTCATAGAGGCCGGCGACGGGGCTGACGCCCATGAGCTGCTTGCGCTCCGCATCGGTGATCGGCCCGAGCCGCGAGGCCGGCGGGCGGATCAGCGTGCGCTCCACCATGGAGGGCGCGCCCTTGCCTTCCAGCGTCGAGACCAGCGCCTCGCCGGTGCCGAGATTGGTGATGACGGTGGCGCAGTCGAAATCCGGGTTCGGGCGGAACGTGTCGGCCGCCGTCTTCACCGCCTTCTGCTCGCGCGGCGTATAGGCGCGCAGCGCATGCTGCACGCGGTTGCCGAGCTGGGCGAGCACCGTTTCCGGCACGTCGAGCGGGTTTTGCGTGACGAAATAGACGCCCACGCCCTTGGAGCGGATGAGGCGCACGACCTGCTCGACGCGCTCGGTCAGCACCTTCGGTGCATCGTTGAACAGCAGATGCGCCTCGTCGAAGAAGAAGACCAGCTTCGGCTTTTCCGGGTCGCCCACTTCCGGCAGCACCTCGAACAGCTCGGAGAGCATCCACAAGAGGAAGGTGCCGTAGAGGCGCGGGTTCATCATCAGCTTGTCGGCGGCCAGCACCGAGATCGCGCCACGGCCGTCATTGGTGGTGCGCATGATGTCGGAGATCTTGAGTGCCGGCTCGCCGAAGAATTGTTCGGCGCCCTGCTGCTCGAGGATCAGCAATTCACGCTGGATCGAGCCGACCGAGGCCTTGGAGATGAAGCCGAACTGGTTGGACAGCGTCGTGGCGTTCTCGCCCATATAGTTGAGCAGCGCCTGGAAATCCTTGAGGTCGAGCAGCGGCAGGCCGCCCTGATCGGCGATCTTGAAGGCGATGTTGATGACGCCTTCCTGCGCATCCGTCGCGTTCATCAGGCGCGACAGCAAAAGCGGTCCCATCTCGGACATGGTGGTGCGGACGCGATGGCCCTTCTCGCCGTAGAGATCCCAGAAGATGACCGGGAATTCCTGGAAATCGTAGGGCGTGAACCCGATCTGGTCGGCGCGCTTCTGGAGAAAGTCCTTCGGCTCGCCCATGGCGCCGATGCCCGAAAGGTCACCCTTCACGTCGGCGCAGAACACCGGCACACCGGCATTCGAAAAGCCCTCGGCGAGGATCTGCAGCGTCACCGTCTTGCCGGTGCCGGTCGCGCCCGTCACGAGGCCATGGCGGTTGCCGAATTTCAGGTCCAGATATTCCGGCTTGTTGTTGGTGTCGTCGGGCTTGCGGCTGGTGCCGATATAAAGCTTGCCGTCCTGAAGAATGGGATCCGCCACGTTGAAAACTCCCTGACTGCCGGTTCCTCGTCCGATTCCCGCCCGCGCGGATTGCCGCGCGATAACGGTTTTCATTGAATCGTCTCAGGCAAGTTATAAGGATAGTCCGGCACGGGAACAACACGATTTCAAGGCCTTCGTGCCCCTGCCCCGGAATACGAAGCCGGCTTGAATTTGCCGGCGAGTTCATTTACCTTGACGTCAACGTCAATTCCTTCGGAGGATTTTCCATGAACGATCTCGTCACCCGCGTTGCCGATGCCGTCGGCATCGATCCGGCCCTTGCTGAAAAGGCCATCGGCATGATGCTCGGCTTCCTGCAGCGCGAAGCGGCAGACGGCCCGGTCGCCAAGATGATCGAATCCATTCCCGGCGCCTCCGAGCTGGTCGCCCAGTACAATGGCGAAGGCACCGGCGGCGGCGGCCTGCTCGGCGGCCTGATGAGCGCCATCGGCGGCGGCGGCATCATGGGTCTAGGCCAGCAGCTGATGAGCCAGGGCCTCGGCATGGGCGAAATCTCCGGCCTCGCCAAGGAAACCATGGCCGTTGCCCGCGAGCATGCCGGCGCCGACGTGGTCGACGAAGTCGTCGCCTCCGTGCCGGGCCTCAGCCAGTTCGTCTGATCGGACGCAAGTCCCCTCCCTAAATCCCTCCCCACAAGGGGGAGGGACTTAACGTGCGGCACGCTCGGCGTGAAATTTCGAGCAATGAGCGCGCTTCCAGCCTTTCTCCCCCCTTGTGGGGGAGATGCCGGCAGGCAGAGAGGGTCTTCTTACCGCCGACGTGAAAACGCCAGCACGGCGGTGAACGCCGCAAGACCGAGACCGACCGAGAGCGGACCGGCCTGCGGGCCGCCGGCCTCCATGATCGCGCCCGTGAGGCCCGAGCCGGTGGCGCTTCCGGCCGCATAGACCAATGCGAAAGCGGCGGAGCCGGCAACCAGCATGGAGCCGCTGTAGCGTTCGCCCAGGATGGTGAGCGCGCAGGTATAGAGCGAGAAGACCGCCACGCCCATCAGGGCAAAAATCCCCAGGATCGCGATTTCCGACGTCATCGACGGCAGGACGAGGTAGCTTGCGGCGGCCGTGGCGACGGCGGCGAGCGCCACCCGTTCGCGCGGCAGCTTGTCGAGCAGCACGCCGATGAAGGGCTGGGCGAGCGCGGTCGGCAAGGCGAGCACCGTCACGCTGATGGCGGCGAAGGCCTCGCTGTAGCCCATCTTCACGAAATAGACCGGCATGGCGGAAATCGCCGCGATATCGGCAAAACCGAAGACGAAGACCATGCCGACGAGAATGGGCGCCGCTTTGAAGAAGCGGAAGACATCGGCCGTCGAGGACGGTTCCGGCGTCGTCTTGGTCGAAAACATCAACATGGCGGTCGCGAAGGCGACGATGGCGAGATAGACGGCGGTCAGCGCAAAACCGAGGCCGCCGGCGCTGCCGAACAGCGGAATGGCCAGCGGCCCGGCGGCAAAGCCGCCGCAGATACCCATGCCGTAGAGACCGGAGACCCGGCCGCGCAGGCGGTCCGGGCAGGCGGCGTTCAACCAGGCCTCGCCGAGCATGAAGATCATGCTGGCGAAGAAGCCGAGCAGGAAGCGCGCGATCCCCCAGACGACGAAGGACGACGAGGCCGCGAAGGTGGCAAGGCACAGCGAGCAGATGACGAGGCTGAAGATGATCAGCCGATCCGGCCGCCAGCGCGCGGTGAGGCTGCCGACGAGCAGCGTCGAGGCGCCCATGCCGGCGGCATAGGCGATGGCGTTGACGCCGATCATCGACGAGGAATAGCCGCGCGATTCCAGCGTCAGCGAGACGAGCGGATAGGTGAGCCCCTGCGCCACGGAAAACGCCGTCGCGCCAAGCACGACGGCAACAATAGCCGACCAGTCCGGCGCGAGGACGGATGAAGACGAGGACTGCATGAAGGGCTCCCTGCCGCACACAAGGCGGCGCGACACTCCCATACAGGTCCGGCATGCTTTTGGAAAGCCGCCCTCGCCTTTCGGCGTGGTTGGCGGGGCATCATGCGCCCCGCCAAAATCTGTCAGGCCGCGAGGTCCCAAACCGGCGCCAGGCCGTCCGGGCTGACGATGCGGCCGTCGGGACGGGCGAGTGCATGGATGCGCGTTATCTCGTCCGGCGTCAGCGCGAAGTCGAAGATCGCGAGGTTTTCGGCCAGCCGCGCCTCCGTCACCGTCTTGGTCAGCGCCACCACATCCGGCTGCTGGATCAACCAGCGCAGCGCGACCTGCGCGGCGGATTTGCCATGCGCCGCAGCAATGTCCTTGAGATCAGGGGCAGCGGGCACCTTGCCATCGGCCATGGCGAAGTAGGCGGTCAGCGCCATGCCGTGCCTCCTGGCCGCGTTCCGTACCGTCGTCTGGTCGAGGAAGGGGTGGTACTCGACCTGGTTGGCGACGAGCGGTGCGGCACTCAGGCGCGCAGCCTCGGCCATCAGCGCCGCGTTGAAATTGCTGACGCCGATATGCCGGGCAAGACCCTTTTCGCGCACGGCGTTGAGTTCGGCGATCTGCACCTCGAGCGGCACCGCCTCGTTCGGCCAGTGCAGCAGGAGAAGATCGACATGGTCGGTCTTCAGCTTGCGCAGGCTTTCCGCGACGGAGGCGGCGAAGGCGTGCTTCGCATAGTTTGCCACCCAGACCTTGGTGGTCAGGAAGATGTTTTCGCGCGCCACGCCGGACTTTTGGATCGCGTCGCCGACGGCCGCCTCGTTCTCGTAGATCTGGGCGGTATCGACATGGGTGAAGCCACTTTGAAGCGCCTTCGGCAGGATGGAGAGGACATCGGCTTCCGGCATGCGGAAGGTGCCGAAGCCGAGCTGGGGGATGTGGGCGCCATTGGCGTTGACGGTTTTCATGGGATTCTCCTGGTGGGTTTGAAAGGGTTCAGGCCGGCTGGCAGACGGCATCGGGCTGGCTGCGCTCGCGACGGTCGAGAGCGCCGCTGATGAGCGTCAGGCCAAGCGCACCGGCGACAAGGATGGCACCGACCCAGGGCGTGGCGCCGAGGCCGAGCGGGGAAGCGACAACCAGTCCGCCGATCCAGGCACCGGCCGCGATGCCGAGATTGAAGGCGGCGATATTGAGGGCCGAGGCGACGTCGATGCCGGCGGGGCGATGGCGCTTGGCCATGTCGACGACATAGAGCTGGAGGCCCGGCACATTGGCGAAGGACAGGAAGCCGAGGGCGGCGAGCGTGACCAGCGCGAAGACCGGCGACGGGGCGGTGAAGGTGAGCACGACCAGCACGAGGGCTTGCAGGGCGAAGAGCACGGTGAGCGCCTTGACGGGATCCTTGTCTGCGACTTTTCCGCCGAAGATGTTGCCGAGCGCGATGGCCGCGCCATAGAGCACCAGAACGAGGCTGACCGTGTTGGCGGAGAAGCCGGTGATTTCCTGGAGCAGCGGCGACAGGAAGGTGAAGGTGACGAAGGTGCCGCCATAGCCGAGCGCCGTCATGGCGAAGACAATGAGGAGGCGGCCGGAGCCGAGCACGCGCACCTGTTCCATCAGGCCGGCCGGCTTTTCGCGCTTGAGCGTGTTCGGCAGCAAAAGCGCAATGGCCGCGAAGGCGACGAGGCCGAGGCCGGCGACGGCCCAGAAGGTGGCGCGCCAGCCGAAAGTCTGGCCGATGAAGGTGCCGAGCGGCACGCCCGTCACGATGGCGACGGTCAGCCCCATGAACATCATGGCGATGGCCGAGGCGCGGCGATCGGGCGCCACGAGATCGGCCGCGATGGTGGCCCCGACGGAGAAGAAGACGCCATGCGCGAAGGCCGAGAGCACGCGGCCGACGAGCAGCATTTCATAACTCGGCGACAGGGCGGCGATGGCATTGCCAGCGATGAACAGCGCCATCAAACCAAGCAGCAGCGGCTTGCGGCCGAGCTTTCCGGTGAGCGCGGTGAGCACCGGCGCGCCAAAGGTCACGCCGAGCGCATAGACGGAGACGATGAGGCCGGCGAGCGGCAGGGTGATGTGAAGATCGGAGGCGACGGTCGGCAAGAGGCCGACGATCACGAATTCCGTGGTGCCGATCGCGTAGGCCGCGACGGTAAGCGCAAAGAGAGCAAGTGGCATGGAGCACCTTAGGAGCTTTGGCGGCGCAATCGGACGCCGTGCGGGAGTGATGGCGGGAATATGCGGTGCGGCCACTTGAATGATAAGAATGCGCAATGGATAAAGGGCTGTGAAATGAATTCACAGGATGAGCCATGGACAATCGCACCGGGGAAATGGATGTCTTCGTCGCGGTCGCCGAGACCGGAAGCTTTTCGGCCGCGGCCCGGCTGCTGAAGCTGACGCCCTCGGCCGTGAGCAAGCTGGTGACGCGCATCGAAGATCGCCTGGGCACGCGCCTGCTGGTGCGCACCACCCGCTCCCTCCTCCTGACGCCGGAAGGCGAGACCTATCTGGCGCGGGCGCGGCGCGTGCTGGCGGAAATCGACGAGATGGAGCGGCTGGTCGCGCGCGGCGCGCAGGCAAAGCCGCGCGGCCTGCTGCGCATCAACGCCACGATCGGCTTCGGCGAGTGCTATATCATCCCGCTCGTCGGCGAATTCCTGGCGCTCTATCCGGATGTGAAGCTGGAACTGTCGTTGAGCGACGGCCTGATCGACCTCGTCGAGGAACGCACCGACATCGCCTTTCGCACCGCGCCGATGGCCGATTCCGCGCTCAAGGCGCGCAAGCTGCTGGTCAGCCATCGCGTCACCGTCGCCACGCCCGGCTATCTTGCCCGGCGCGGCACGCCGCGCACGCCGGCGGATCTCGCCGCGCACAATTGCATCACCTTCACCTTCGGCCGCGCGCCGGGCGAATGGCCGTTCCGCGATCCCGGCGAAAGCACGGTCTATCCGGCGCCCGCCGCCGGCAACCTGATGGCCGCCAGCGGCTCCGTCGCGCGGCTGCTCTGCCTGCAGGGTCTCGGCATCGCGCGCATCGGCAAGTTCCATGTCGAAGGCGATATTGCAGCGGGCGTTCTGGTCGAGGTGCTTGCGGATTACAATCCGGAGCAGCCGGAACAGGTCCATGCCGTCTATGTCGGCCACGAGCATCTGGCGGCCCGCATCCGGGCGTTCATCGACTTTCTCGCGGAGAAGATTTGAGCCGCCGGCTCGTCCCCTTCCCCCTTCTCCCCGTTGCCAAGCCCACCCACCGGTGGTATCGATTCTTCGTTCGCAACACGTAAGAGAGGACTGCGCGTGAAACACGAATTTCTGCCACACCGCACGCATGGTCCCAATCTTGCCCTGCAGATGCGTTTGCAGGGCTGATCGGAACGAACACACTTCTCTTCTGGTCCGCCTGTCCGGCGATGCGGTTTCCCCGCATCCAATTTCCTTGTGCCTTTTCGCGTGATCGACGGCTGATGCCGCGCCGCGGGGCCTTGAAGACCAGAGATTTTTCATGTCGCTCATCAATATCCGTGCGCTCGGCGTCACGCTTTCCACCCCCCTCTTCGCCAATCTCAACCTCGCCATCGCGAGCGGCGACCGCATCGGCCTCGTTGCCGCCAACGGGCGCGGCAAATCCACGCTGCTCCGCTGCATCACCGGCGATTTCGAACCGACCAGCGGCGAGATCACCCGCGCCCGCGGCCTCACCGTCGGGCATATGGAACAGAACCTCCCCCCCGGCCTGGAAAAGCTGACCTTTCGCGAGGCCGTGCTCGGCGCGCTGTCGCCCGAACAGCAGGAGAGCGAAAGCTGGCGGGCGGATGTGACGCTCGAAGAGCTCGACGTGCCCGAAGCCCTGCGCGAGCGACCGCTTGCGGCGCTGAGCGGCGGCTGGCAGCGCATCGCGCTGATTGCCCGCGTGCGCGTCGGCGAGCCGGATGTGCTGCTGCTCGACGAGCCGACCAATCATCTCGACCTCGAAAAGATCGCCCGGCTGGAAAGCTGGCTCGGCACGCTGCCGCGCGATATGCCGGTCATCCTCTCCAGCCACGACCGCGCCTTCCTCGATGCGGTGACGAACCGCACGCTGTTTCTGCGGCCCGAACGCTCGCAGCTCTTCGCCCTGCCCTATTCCCGCGCCCGCGCGGCGCTGGACGAGGCGGATGCGGCCGAGGAGCGGCGCTTCGAGAAGGATATGAAGGCGGCTGCACAGCTGCGTCAGCAGGCGGCGAAGCTCAACAATATCGGCCTCAATTCGGGCAGCGACCTGCTGGTGGTGAAGACCAAGCAGCTGAAGGCCCGTGCCGAGCGCATCGAGGATGCGGCCCGCCCCGCCCACCAGGAGAACTCGGCCGGCGCCATCCGTCTCGCCAACCGCGGCACCCATGCCAAGGTGCTGGTGACGCTGGAGGATTGCCCGGTCGAAACGCCCGATGGCACCCTCCTCTTCCGCACCGGGCAAAAATTCATCTGCCAGGGCGACCGCATCGTACTGCTGGGGCTGAACGGCACCGGCAAGACGCGGTTCGTGCTACGGCTGCGCGAAGCAATCGATGGCGCAGCACGGGAAGGCATCAAGCCGACGCCGTCGCTGGTGCTCGGCTATGGCGACCAGGCGCTGTCGGATCTCTCCGATACGGAGACGCCGCATGGCACGATCATCCACCGCTTCGACGTCGGCGACCAGCGGGCACGCAGCCTGCTCGCCAGTGCCGGTTTTTCCGTGGAGATGCAGGGGCGGCCGGTCGGGCTGCTCTCCGGCGGGCAGAAGGCGCGGCTCGGCATGCTGGTACTGCGGCTCACCAATCCGAACTTCTATCTGCTCGACGAGCCGACCAACCATCTCGACATCGAGGGGCAGGAAGCGCTGGAACGGGAGCTGACCGCGCAGCAGGCGAGCTGCCTCTTCGTCTCGCACGACCGCGCTTTCGTACGCGCGGTAGCCAACCGCTTCTGGCTGATCGAGAAGCGCCGGCTGATCGAGGTGGACGGGCCGGAGGACTTCTTCGAGGAGGCCGCCCTATCCGCGTGAGGCGATGCGCGGATCGGCGGAAAAATCCTCGCGGGAGAAGCCTATACGCCTCGGCGGGTGGTCGCACAAAGCCTGCACGCCGAGCACGGACAACCGGATGCGCCAGGTCTGGCGCTCCACCGGCTTCGGTGCGGCAAAGGCTTTGGCCGTAAGAAGCGCGAGGTTGTTGCCGGCGGCGGGATCGCGCACCGAACGGTAGAGAATGGCGGTGAGCCCGCCTTCCCGCGCGCCCTCGGCCAGCGACTGGCAGGGGGCGTAGTCGGTCGGATGCGTCCATAAGGCGGCATCCCGGTCGAGCGGCGGCAGCGTGAGGTCGATGGCCTGCCCGGTCGCGATGGCAGCGGAAAAAGCGGTGTAATCGGCCGCGTTTGCCGGTAGCTGCGTCGTTGGCGATTCGGAAAAAAACAGGAGACGGTAGAAGGCCATTTCGGCCAGCGCCGTCTCCACCGTCAGCGCCGCATAATAGACGCCGAGCGTGCGCCCTGCCCGGCGGAAGCGCGAGCCGTGCGGATAGATGGCGCCGTAGCGGAAGGGTGTGGCGAGCAGATAATCAAGGCCGGCGCATTCGGGCGGCAGCAGCGGTTTGCTTTCTTCGAGAATGTCTTCGAGCAATGCCTGCTCGTCCAGCGTATCGACGAGTTTCAGCGTCGAGACGCGATGCTGCGCCTCGACGAACCGCCAGACGCTGCCCGCAAAGGGCCGCGCCTCAGACGAGAGCGCGGCGGGCGTCCAGATAGGCGAGGACATCGACAAGGCCGGATATGGAGACGATACGATCGACCGGGCGGGCACCGAGCGCGGTGTTTTCGGCCGTCATCCAGTTGCGCGCCACGCTTTCGTCGCCGCCCACGATGGCGTCGAGCGAGCGGAACAGGCGCACGAGCAGCACGGCGAGCTCGAAGGGCTTCGTGCCGCGCTCCAAGAGCACGTCCTGCCGCTTCAGCCGCGACACCGTCGCCTCCGACACGCCGATGACCGCCGAGAGGATGCGCGCCGTCAGCCCCAGCCGGTCCGCTGCATTGACGGCCGCCTTGGTGAGCACGACGCCCTCCGCATTGACCTGCTGTATGGGTTTGCGCTGCATGGCCTCAATCCTTTCCATGGAAAGAATATAGAGGTTATTTTTCGGAAGACAAGGTTTTTGAAGAGGCAAGACCCCTCCCTAAATCCCTCCCCACAAGGGGGAGGGACTTACGATGCCGAACCGCTTTCATTCTCCCGGCGACATTGCTGTTAGCCGAGATGGTAAAGAGTCCGCAAACGGAACGGCCGTTTAAGTCCCTCCCCCTTGTGGGGAGGGATTAGGGAGGGGTCTTGCCTCTACACTCCCAAAAGCTCGGCCATGATGCGCAGGTGATCGGCCTGCAGCGGCTTTTCGAAATAGCTCTTCACGAAGCTGTATTGCATGGCCCGCTCGCGGTCCTTGCCGAGATGCGAGCTGGTGAGCATGGCGACGACGGGGGCGTGCTGCTCGAATTCCTCGGCATAACGGTCGAGGAACTCGAAACCGTTCATCACCGGCATGTTGATGTCGAGGATGATGGCGTCGGGCGTGTCCTCGCTCCGCAGGATGTCGAGCGCTTCCGTGCCGTCGAACGCCTTGAGGATGCGGATCGACGGATCGAACTTGCGGATCGTATATTCACAAATGAACTGGTCGTTCTCGTCGTCATCGATGACCAGGATCGAATGGATCTTCATTTCAGTCCCCGTCGGGCAGCTCGACCATAAAGCGGCTGCCCTTATCTCTTGCTTCATAGAGCGCCGTGCCGCCGAGGGCCTCCGCGCTCTTTCTCAATATGTAGAGGCCAAGCCCGCTGCCGAAGGACCGGTTGGGGTGCAGCCGTTTGAACATTTTAAACAACAAATGACGGCTTGCGGGCGGAACACCCAGGCCGTTGTCTTCCACCGATAGCCTGAGCCGGCCGCCATAGCGGAAAGCGCGGACATCGATCGCCGGCTCCGCCTCCTTCGGGTCATGATATTTGACCGCGTTGGACAGCATGTTGCCGACGATGACCTGGAATTTCGATGGCTTGCTGACGATTGTCAATTCGGCCGGCACATGATTTTCGATGCGAATTCGCTTGAAATCGTCGAGATGCGAGAGCGCATCGATCGCCTCCGAAACGAGCAGGCGCAGCGCGATCGGCTTCTCGTCCTCTTCCATCAACCGGTTACGCGTGATCGTGATGATGTTCTGGATGAGGTGGTCGAGGCGGCGGAAATTCCCCTCCATGCGCTGGTGCATCTGGCCAAGCGCCGGGATATTCCCCTCCGCCAGCATATCGCGGGAAATCCCGAGCAGCCCGAGCGAGGAGGCAATCGGCGAGCGCAGGTCGTGCGAGGTGCGGTAGGCGAATTCCTCAAGCTCGGCATTCGCCTCGATCAGGGCCTGCTCACTCGCCTTGCGCTCGGAAATATCGCGCACGATGCCGCTGTAGATGATGGTGCCGCCGAGATCGAGCTTCGCCACGGCAAGGTCGAGCGGGAAGATGGAACCATCCTTGCGCCGGCCCTCCGCCTCGCGGCCGATGCCGATGACCTTCGCCTCGCCGGTGCGCTGGTAGTTGCCGATATAACCGTCATGGGCGCTGTGATAGGGCTCCGGCATCAGCATCCTGACATTGCGGCCGATCACCTCCTCCGGTTCGTAGCCGAAAATGTGCGTGCAGGCGGGATTGACCGAGAGAATGACGCCGCGATCGTCGATGGTGATGATACCGTCCACCGCATTGTCGATGATGGCGGCGAGGCGCGCCCGGTTTTCGGCGAGGTCCGCCGCCATCGCGCGGGCACGGCGGGAAGATAAATAGAGATGGATGATGAGCGCGCCATAGAGCGTGCCCGAGATCAGCACGAGCGAAGACAACGTGCCGCGCGCGTTGATATCATTGATGGAAAAGGTGATGCCGAAGGTGGTTTCGTAGCGTGTCAGCTCATAATAGGTCATCGCCAGCAGGATGAGATAGGTCAGCAGGCCGAGGATGGCGGCGATGGTCAGCCGGTCGTAGCCGGTCTTCTCCGTGCCGACGAAGACGATGGCGATGCCGAGCGCCACGAAGCAGCTGGCACTCTGGAACGACATGCGCGTGAAGCGGATCCAGTCATGGGCGAAATCGAGCGAAATCGCGTAGCCGACGAGTGCGGCCGCGGCGATGATGAAGGCCGTGAAGCCGAGCGCGACCTGCAGAACGTCGTTTTTCTGCAGGCGTACGCGCCTGACGATGGCCACGCTCACCAGCATGAAGCAGAGCGCCGTATTGGGCGCGATGCGCCCCGGCCGGCTCGTGCCGATATCGACGAAGGGCGTATAGAGCAGCGTGTCGATACCCGTATCGATGCCCAGAACGTGCTGGAAAAGCGCCAGCGTACCGTAGATGAAGATGAGGACCATCATCAGCACCGGCAGGCGCTCGTGACCGCGCGTGGCGAGGAAAAGCCCCGCGCCGAGCACGACGAAGGCAAGCGCCGAATTGAATTTCATGCCGAACAGGCCGGGATGCAATGCCGCAAGGCCGGCGGGCTCCGCCAGCCACAGCGTCATCATCGCGAGACCCACGGCGATGCACCAGAGGCTCGCCGCGCCGTTCGCCCTTTCCCAGGACCATGTGAAATTCAACCGTGCCCCCTTCGGCGAGCCCTCACCGCCGCAAGCACTCTAGCGTGAAGGTTGAATCGCGAACAGGTGCCGCGCGATAGGCTTTACGGTAAAATTCCCGTATGTCAGGCGGCGTCGTCGCGCGCCTTTCCGGCATCGAGGCGTTCGGTCATCGCCTGCAATTGGCCGGTCAGCGCCTGAAGCGCCTCCAGCGTGCAGCCGGTGGCCTTGCCGATCTCCATGCGGATGGCAACCGCATCGCGCTGCATGGCCCTGCCCTTGTCGGTGAGGGTGACGAGGACCTGCCGCTCGTCGGACTTGTCGCGGGCACGCGTGATGTAGCCCGCAGCCTCCAGCCGCTTGAGAAGCGGCGAAAGCGTGCCGGAATCCAGCCCCAGAGTGGCGCCCAGCGCCTTCACGGTACGGCCGTCCCCCTCCCAAAGCGTCATCAGCGCGATATATTGCGGATAGGTCAGGCCATAGGGATCGAGCAGCGGCTTGTAGGTGCGGTTGAGCGCGTGTGCGGCGGAATAGACGGCAAAACAGAGTTGCTGGTCGAGCGCCAGCATGCCCGGGGGAATAGTGCCTGTCTCAGCTTCGTCACGTTTGTCGACCATGCTGCATCATCGCACAAACGGCCAAAATTGCAATTTGCAAAATCATATTGCGCGCAATTTAATTTTGCGCTACCAAATACCCATCATCAACGAGAGCAACCAAGGAGACACCCATGCCCATTCTCTACAGGACCAAGGCTTCCGCAACGGGCGGCCGCGCCGGCCATGGCGCAACCGAAGACGGCACCGTCGATGTGACGCTCACCGTTCCCAAGGAACTCGGCGGCGACGGCGCAACGGGCGCCAACCCGGAAAAGCTCTTCGCGGTCGGCTATTCGGCCTGCTTCCTCGGCGCGCTGAAGTTTGTCGCCGGCAAGGAGAAGGTGAAGATCCCGGACGAGGCCAAGGTGACCGCGACGGTCGGCATCGGCCCGCGTGAGGACGGCGGCGGCTTCGGCATAGAAGCCTCGCTCGAAGTCTCCGCCCCCGGCGTCGACAAGGCCGTGCTGGAAGACCTCATCAAGAAGGCCCACGTCGTCTGCCCCTACAGCAACGCGACCCGCGGCAATCTCGACGTCAAGACGACCGTCGCCTGATTGGCCCCTTCCCGATGACAAGCCGCCCGGAGCGATCCGGGCGGCTTTTTCAGTGTTCCATACGGAACTGCGGGCGACCGTGGATCATGGGAAAGTCTGACCACACCGGATGAGAGAGGCTCATCCGACAGAGATCAGGCCCAACCAATCAGGAGAGATCCATGCGCAAGATCATCGTTTCCGCCACCATCGCCCTCGTTGCCGCCGTGTCCTTCGCCGCCCCCTCGCAGGCCGGCTATTACGGCTATGGCTACAAGCCGCATTGCTTCATCAAGAAGGTGAAGTCCTACGACTACTACGGCAACGTCATCATCAAGAAGATCAAGGTCTGCAAGTAAGCGTCCCCAGCGCAGACCTGGTGCAAAAGGCCCGAGGCCCAGCCTGCGGGCCTTTCGCCCGGCGTCGGCTCAGGCGGGCGTTGCAAACGCAAAAGGTCCGGATGCCTGCACATCCGGACCTTTCGTCATGTCGCGAAACACCATCAGATGACGAGGATCGGCGCCTTGCCGCGGACACGGTCGTAGAGATCCATCACGTCCTGGTTTAGCATGCGCACGCAGCCGGACGACACGGCCTTGCCGATCGATTTCCATTCCGGCGAACCATGCAGGCGGTAAAGCGTGTCCTGGCCGTTCTGGAAGATATAGAGCGCGCGGGCGCCAAGCGGATTGTTGAGGCCGCCGGGCATGCCGCCATTGGCGCCGGAATATTTGACGAGTTCCGGCTGGCGCTTGACCATTTCGTCCGGCGGCGTCCAGCGCGGCCAGGCCTGTTTCCACTGGATGACGCCGCGGCCCGACCAGGCAAAGCCCTGCCGGCCGATGCCCACGCCGTAGCGCATGGCGCGACCGTTCGGCAAGATGAGATAGAGGAAGCGGTTGCCGGTATCGACGATGATCGTGCCCGGCTGCTCGGCAAAGGGGCTATCCACCTCATGACGGTAGAAGCGCGCGTCGATCTGCTGATAGGGGATCGCCGGCACCTGGAAGCCGCCATCGTTCACCGGACCGTACATCGCCGCATAGTGCGACGATTCGGGCAGCAGGCCCGAGGGCGGCGTCTGGCCGTAGATGCTGATGGGTCCGCGCCCGTCGGCGATGATCTCGGGCCGGCCCTCCAGCGCTGGATTGCGGAAATAGGGACGGGTTTCCTCGCGGAAACGGTCCGTATTCATGGACGAGGTGCAGCCTGCAAGACCCGTCGCCATGGCGAGGCCGGAGAACTGAAGGAAGCGGCGGCGGGAAAGCGCGGTATCTGTCATGGAAGGGATCGGTATCCGTTTGACGGAAAGGCAGGATGAACGAGGAGGCTGAATCACTAACTAACGAAGCGCAAACTAGGTCCACAACCCTGCCCTAATTGTGGCAATTGCGGCTGGCCCGAGGCTTGCGCATGACCTTTTTCCCGGACTGTGGCCGCGCGCTCACTCTACCAAAGTGGTCCTTTACCCTGTATCCCGGATGAATATGAATGCCGGAAAACGGAGAGCGCGACGGGATGGACGCGAGCATTTTGACCGAGGCGGGCTTTGCGCCCATCGATGAGGCCGGCTGGCGCAAACTGGCCGAAAAGGCGCTGAAAGGCGCCGATTTCGATGCGACGCTGGTCTCGCAGAGCGACGACGGCCTGCCGATCCACCCGATTTATACCCGCCGCAAGGACGCCAGCCCCCTCGCCCACAGCCATGCCGGCACCCCGCATGCCGGTGATGCCTGGACCGTCAACCAGCGCCGCGACGACGCCGATCCGGCCCGGGGCCGCGCGCAGATGGCCGACGATCTGGAAAACGGCGCGACCGGCATTGCCCTGGTCTTCAGGGGCAGCGCGAGCGCCCATGGCGCCGGCATGGAGGCCGGCGGCCAGACCGCCTTCCGCAAGACCGCCGCGTCGCGCGCCGCCAATCCCTTTTCGCTGCGCCTCGAGGCGCCCTATGCCGAGCGGGCGCTTGCCGGCACGCTCGCCCGCGCGCTCGATGAAGCCGGCGCGCGCAAGGCGCCGGTGCATTTCGGCCTCGACCCGTTCAGCGCCGCCCTCGCCGATGCATCGGCCGGCACGGCGCAGCTTGCCGCCCTCGCAAAGGAGCTTGCCGGCTTCGGCTTTGCCGGCACCGTGCTCAATGCGGATGGCCGGCTGGCCCACAATGCCGGCGCCGGGGAAGCGCTGGAGCTGGCGATCGCCGCCGCCGCCCTTGCCGAAATCCTGCGCCTTCTCGATGCGTCGGGTGTGGCGCCCGAAACCGCATTCGCGCTGACCGGCCTGTCGCTCGCCGCCGACCAGGACCAGTTCCTGACGACCGCCAAATTTCGCGCCGCGCGGCTGATCCATGCCCGCATGCAGACGGCCTGCGGCCTATCCGAGCCGCAGCCCGCCCATCTCCATGCCGAGACGAGCTGGCGCATGCTGACACGGCTCGATCCGGAAACCAACATCCTGCGCAACACCATCTCCGTCTTTGCCGCCGGAACCGCCGGCGCCGACGAGATCACCGTTCTGCCGCACACATCGGCGCTCGGCGTGCCCGATCCCCTCGCCCGCCGCATCGCCCGCAACACGCAGGTCGTGCTGATCACCGAAAGCAATCTCGCTCATGTCGCCGATCCGGCGGCCGGTGCAGGCGGTATCGAGGCGCTGACGGAGGCGCTGGCGCAAGCGGCCTGGGACATGTTCACCGGGATAGAGCGGGACGGCGGGCTCTCCGCCGCCATCGCATCGGGCGGGATCAGGGCGCTGGTGGAGACGGCGCGGGCGGCGCGCAAGGCCAGGCCCATCGTCGGGACCACGCTCTTTCCGCTAAAGACGGAGCGTCCCTTCACCGTGCTCGGGCCGTTGACGGAGACTGTCGCAGCAGGTGGCTTGCAGCCGGTGCTGCTGGCCGATTGCGTGGAGGCGGCATGATGCGGATCCCGGACTTCTCCACGCTGCCCTGGTCGAAAACTGCCGCCCCCGCCGCGAGAACCGGCGATGCCGCATGGCTGACACCGGAGGGGATCGCCGTCAGCGGCGCCTATGGCGCGGCGGACTTGGCCGGCCTTTCCTACCTCGACACCTGGCCGGGCGCCGCCCCCTATCTGCGCGGCCCCTACCCGACCATGTATGTCCAGCAGCCCTGGACGATCCGGCAATATGCCGGTTTCTCGACGGCGGAAGAGTCCAACGCCTTCTATCGCCGCAACCTCGCCGCCGGCCAGAAGGGTCTCTCCGTCGCCTTCGATCTCGCCACCCACCGCGGCTATGACAGCGACCATCCCAGGGTGGCCGGCGACGTCGGCATGGCGGGCGTGGCGATCGATTCCATTCTCGACATGCGCCAGCTCTTCGACGGCATCCCGCTCGACGAGATGAGCGTGTCCATGACCATGAACGGCGCGGTGCTGCCGATCATGGCGCTGTTCATCGTCGCCGCCGAGGAACAGGGCGTTTCCGAGGACAAGCTGTCCGGGACCATCCAGAACGACATCCTCAAGGAGTTCATGGTCCGCAACACCTACATCTACCCGCCGCAGCCTTCGATGCGGATCATTTCCGACATTTTCAGCTATACCAGCCGGCGCATGCCGAAGTTCAACTCCATCTCGATTTCCGGCTACCACATGCAGGAGGCGGGGGCGACGGCGGATCTGGAGCTCGCCTACACCATCGCCGACGGCATCGACTATGCCCGCGCCGGCGTGGCGGCCGGGCTCGACATCGATACCTTCGCGCCGCGCCTCTCCTTCTTCTGGGCCATCGGCATGAACTTCTTCATGGAAGTGGCCAAGATGCGCGCCGCCCGCCTGATCTGGGCCGCGCTGATGAAGAAGAATTTTGCGCCCAAAGATGCGCGATCGCTGGCGTTGCGCACCCATTGCCAGACCTCCGGCTGGTCCCTGACGGCGCAGGACCCGATGAACAACGTCATGCGCACCATGGTGGAGGCGATGGCGGCCACCCAGGGCCATACCCAATCGCTGCACACCAACTCCTTCGACGAGGCGCTGGCGCTGCCGACCGACCATTCCGCCCGCATCGCCCGCAACACGCAGATCCTGTTGCAGAAGGAAAGCGGCACGACGCGCATCATCGATCCCTGGGGCGGCTCGGCCTATGTCGAGCGGCTGACGCATGATCTGGCCGCGCGCGCCCTCTCGCATATCGAAGAGGTCGAGGCGCTCGGCGGCATGGCGAAGGCCATCGAAAAGGGCATCCCGAAGCTCAGGATCGAGGAAGCGGCCGCCCGCACGCAGGCACGCATCGATAGCGGCCAGCAGACGGTCGTCGGCGTCAATTTCTCCCGGCCGGAGCGCGATATCGAGGTCGATGTTCTCAAGGTCGACAATTCCGAGGTGCGCGCCCGCCAGCTCGCCAAGCTTCAGCAATTGAAGGGCACGCGCGACACGGCGGCGGCGGAAAGCGCGCTCGATGCGCTGACCGACGTGGCGAAAAGCGGCGACGGCAACCTGCTGGAATTCGCCATAAGGGCCGCGCGCGCGCGCGCCACGGTCGGCGAGATCGCGCTGGCGCTGGAAAAGGCCTTCGGCCGCCATGTCGCGGAAATCCGCACGATTTCCGGCGTCTACCGCAAGGAGATGGGCGCCAACGACCAGGCCTTCAACACGGCCGTCAACAAGGTCGCCGCCTTCGAAAAGCTGAGGCGCGAAAAACCCGCCATCCTCGTCGCCAAGATGGGGCAGGACGGGCACGATCGCGGCCAGAAGGTCATCGCGACAGCCTTTGCCGACCTCGGCTTCAATGTCATCGTCGGCGCCATGTTCCAGACGCCGGAGGAAGTGGCAGAACTCGCTATCCGCGAGGGCGCGCATATCGTCGGCGCCTCCTCGCTTGCCGCCGGCCATCTGACGCTTGTGCCGGAACTGAAGGCAGCGCTCGTCAAGCGCGGCGCGCGCGACATGCTGATCGCCGTCGGCGGCGTCATTCCCCCGCAGGATTTTCCAGCCCTGGAACAGGCCGGCGCCGATGCCATCTTCCCGCCGGGAACGGTGATCGCGGATGCGGCCTCGGCACTTATCGACCGGTTGATGGGGTGATTGAGCCGTCTCACCGCCATCCTCTCCTTTTTAGCATGGCACGACTTGGCCGTTCTCCTGCACGGTGAGAAGGTGCGCCTCGGTCGAAGACCCCTCCCTAAATCCCTCCCCACAAGGGGGAGGGACTTGAGTGCGGCACCTTCAGCGGAAAATTTTTCGAAAGGAGCCTGCGGCTGGCTTTTCTCCCCCCTTGTGGGGGAGATGCCCGGCAGGGCAGAGAGGGTCTTAATCGAAGACGCGAAACGCCATCTGATTGGGCCAACTGTGAACGCTGTGTCAATCGCCGCGCGAATTGCCGTTTTCGCGCGCGGGCGTTACGTCAGGGGCACAATCAACGACGTGAGGTGATGCGATGCTCGTCAACGGCAAGTGGACGGAAGACTGGCAGCCGGTGCAGGCGACGGACGCCAAGGGCGGCTTCGTGCGGCAGGTTTCAAGCTTCCGCAACTGGGTAACGCCTGACGGAAGCGCCGGCCCGACCGGCGAAGGCGGCTTTGCCGCCGCCAAGGGCCGCTACCACCTCTACGTCGCGCTGATCTGCCCCTGGGCGTCACGCACGCTGATCACCCGTAAACTGAAGAAGCTGGACGACGCGATCTCCATTTCCGTCGTCGAACCCGCACTGTCGGACCAGGGCTGGCAGTTCGGCACCTTCCCGGGCTCCAACCGCGACGAGCTGAACGGCGCGACCTATATGCACGAGCTCTATACACGGGCAGCGCCGACCTTCACCGGCCGCGCGACGGTTCCCGTGCTGTGGGACAAGGAAAGGAAGACCATCGTCAACAACGAATCCGCCGATATCGTGCGCATGCTGAACAGCGGTTTCGGCGCGCTGGCCGATGAAAGCGTCGATCTTTACCCGGAAGCGCTTCGCAACGAAATCGATGCCCTCAACGAGCGCATCTACCCCGCGCTCAACAACGGCGTCTACCGCACCGGCTTCGCCACCACGCAGGTCGCCTATGAGGAGGCCTATCAGGGCGTCTTCGCCATGCTGGACGAGCTGGAAACCCGCCTTTCCGACGGCCGCCCCTTCCTGACGGGCAACAGCTTCACCGAAGCCGACATCCGCCTCTTCGTCACCCTCATCCGCTTCGACGCCGCCTATTTCGGCCTCTTCAAATGCAACCGCCAGCGCCTTGCCGACTATACGGCGCTGTCAGCCTATACGAAGCGGGTGCTGGACCTTCCGGGCGTGCGCGAAACGGTCAATATCGGCCACATCAAGCAAGGCTATTATTCGATCAAGTCGCTCAACCCGAACCGCATCGTGCCGCTCGGCCCGGATCTTTCACCGCTGGGGCTGTGATATGCCTATGCGGCATCCTGCTGCTTGATCGTCAAGGTGTACCCCATCGCCGAGAGAACCTTGAAGACCGTCGCGAATTCCGGATTTCCGTCGCTACCGAGCGCGCGATAGATGCTTTTCGGGTTCAGGTTTGCGGCTGCGGCGATTTCAGCCATGCCACGCGCCCGCGCCACGGTTCCGATCGCATCGCGGATTTCCGCGATGTCGCCGTCTTCAAGAACAGCCGCGATGTAGGCCGCTTGCCGCTCCGGCGTATCAAGATGCGCGGCCGCATCGAAGGTCGGAAGATCGGCGATTTTCTTTTTGACCATGGTCATTCACTCCAATGTGCGGCGATCTCGATTGCCCGCTTGATATCGCGACGTTGGGTCGATTTATCGCCACCGCAAAGCAACAGGATCAAGACCGGGCCGCGCTGAACAAAATAGACACGGTAGCCCGGCCCGTAGTCGATCTTCATCTCGGAAACACCCCGCCCGACGTCATTGACCTGGCCGGGATTGCCTTGCCGCAAACGCTCCACCCGGCGGACGATCCGGGCATGGGCGTTTGCATCTCCAAGAGCGCCAAGCCATTTCGTGAATGCGGGGGCTTCCTTGATGATCATGGCCCATAGTAGCCTATAGGCGACTTTTGAGCAATAACGGCGTCACGCCTCCTTCGCCTCCACCATCGCCATCAGCGTTTCCAGCCGGTCCGCATCGGCGGGCAGCTTATCCTGCCGGAGGCGCGCGATGCGGGGGAAGCGCATGGCGACGCCGGATTTGTGGCGGGTGGAGCGGTTGATGCCCTCGAAGGCGACCTCCAGCACGAAGCCGAAGGCGGGTTCGGCGCGCACCGCGCGGACGGGGCCGAAACGGTCCGTCGTGTTGTTGCGCACGAAGCGGTCGAGCACTTCGAGTTCGGCATCGGTGAAGCCGAAATAGGCTTTTCCGACGGGCACCAGCACATCGCCATCCGGTCCCTCGGTCCACACACCGAAGGTGAAATCGGAATAGTAGCTCGAGCGTTTGCCGTGGCCGCGCTGGGCATACATCATCACGGCATCGACGTTGAACGGATCGCGCTTCCACTTGAACCACGGCCCCTTCATGCGGCCGGCCTGATAGGCGCTGTCCAGCCGCTTGATCATCACGCCCTCGATGACCGGATCGGGCGGCTCGCGGCGGATCGTTTCGAGTTCTTCCCAGCTTTCGAAGGGCACGAGCGGCGAGAGGTCGAAGCGATCGTGCGGCGCCTTTTCGATGAGGTCGGCGAGGCGCTCGCGGCGCTCGATGAAGGCGGCAGGCCGCACATCCGCCTCCCCTTCGAACAGGATATCATAGGCGCGCACGAAGGCCGGGAAGTCCTCCAGCATTTTCGCGTTCACCGTCTTGCGGTTCAGCCGTTGCTGGAGATCGGAGAACGTGCGGGTCGGGCTGTTGGTGCGCGCCGTGCCGCCGACCAGAAGCTCGCCATCCACCACGCCCTCGAAATTCATGGCGTCGAGCACATCCGGAAAAGCGGCGGAGATATCGTCCCCGGAGCGGGAATAGAGCCGCCGCGTTTCGCCCGAGGACGACATCTGCACGCGGATGCCGTCCCATTTCCATTCGGCGGCGAAATCGGCAGGGTCGAGAGTGTCGAGATCGCCCTCGCCCACCGGATTGGCGAGCATGACGGAATGGAAGATGGCCGGGGTGGCCAGAACCGGCCGGTCGGCGGTGCCCTCCAGCCAGGCGAAGAGCGATTCATAGGGCGGCTGCAGGCCGTGCCACAGGGTCTCGATCTCCGTCACGTCCATGCCGGAGAATTCGGCGAGCGCCTGCTTGGCAAGCCGCGCCGAGACGCCGATGCGCAGGCCGCCGGTCGCAAGCTTCAGGAAGGCGAAGCGGGCGGAGGGATCGAGCCGGTCGAGCAGATCGCGCACCGCGCCGCGCACCTCCGTGCGGCCGAGTGCATTCATGCGTGTGACGACGGCACTGAGCCGCGGCTGGGCCTCATCCGGCACACGCTCCTTGCGCTCCTGATCCCAGACGAGCGCGATGGTTTCGGCGAGATCGCCGACATAGTCGTAGGAATAGCGGAACAGCACCTCGTCCATGCGCTCCAGCACCAGCTCGCGCAGCAGCGCCGGCTTGACGCTCTTCAGATCCAGCGTGCCGGCGATGGCGGCGAGGCCGTAGCCGCGGTCGGGATCGGGCGTATCGCGAAAATAGTCGGCGAGCAGTTTCAGCTTGCCATTGCGCGAGGGGGTGAGGACGAGGCGGTCGAGCAGGGTGGCGAAGGCTCTCATGGGATGTCCTTCGCGATGGGATGGCGGGCGCGGCTTACCCCCCTCTGCCCTGCCGGGCATCTCCCCCACAAGGGGGGAGATTGGATGGAAGCACGGGCATCTCTCCATCGGCACCCTTTGCGTTTGGCGGGACCTTTCCTCGCTTCAATCTCCCCCCTTGTGGGGGAGATGCCCGGCAGGGCAGAGGGGGGTGCGCCGCATCCGCTTCGCCAGAAACCCGCCACCATCAATCCCCCTCATCCTCATAGCCAACCAGATGCAGCGGCTTGGCTGGCACGCCGGAGAGTTCGCACCAGCGCACGAGGGCTTCCTCGCGGCCGTGGGTTACCCAGACCTCCTGGGGAGCGAGGTCGCGGATCGTCTCCGTGAGTTCCGGCCAGTCGCAATGGTCGGAGATGACGAGCGGCAACTCCACGCCGCCCTGCTTGGCGCGCTGGCGCACCATCATCCAGCCGGAGGCAAAAGCGATGAGCGGTTCGTTGAAGCGGCGCGCCCAGCGATCGGCGAAGGCCGAGGGCGGGCCGACGACGACGGCGCCGCGGAAATCGGCGGGACTGCTCTTTTCGGTGGTGGCCGGGCGCAGGTCGCCGAGATCGATGCCGCGGCTGACATAGTAGTCGCACAAGCGGGCAAGTGAGCCGTGGATATAGATCGGCGCGTCATAGCCGCAATCGCGCAGCAGCCGCAGCACGCGTTGCGACTTGCCGAGCGAATAGGCGCCGACGAGATGAGTACGTTCGGGAAATTGCCGGAGCGACGTGAGAAGCTTGCCCATCTCGGCCTTGGGATCCGGATGGTGAAAGACCGGCAGGCCGAAGGTCGCCTCGGTGATGAAGACGTCGCAGGGCACGGGCTCGTAGGCGGCGCAGGTCGGATCGGCGGCGCGCTTGTAATCACCCGAGGCGACGATGCGCAACCCGTCCTTCTCCACCGCGATCTGGGCCGAGCCGAGCACATGGCCGGCGGGATGGAACGAGACCGTGACACCGGAAAGATCGATGCGCTCGCCGAGCGCTGCCGCCTGCATGCTGCCGCAGAAATCCTCGCCATAGCGGATCGCCATGATGTCGAGCGTCTCGCGTGTCGCCAGCACCGCGCCATGGCCGGCGCGGGCATGGTCGGAATGGCCATGGGTGATCAGCGCCCGCGCCACGGGGCGGACGGGATCGATGTAGAAATCGCCGGCAGGGCAATAAAGACCGGCGGGCGCCGGCTTGAGGAGCTGATCGGGCTTCATGAGCGGGAAGATAGCGGCTTTGCGGCGCTCTGCCAGAGGGGGAGACGGCGTTTGCTTTGCCGGGTCAGCGGAGTTCCTGTGCGAGCCCGATGAGGAGCCCTTCCGGGCCACGGATATAACAGAGCCGATAGACGCCTTCGTAATCGACGACGTCGCCCACAAGGGCGGCACCGCGCGGGCGAAGCCGCTCCAGAGTCGCGTCGAGATCGTCCACGGCGAACATGACGCGCAGATAGCCGAGCGCATTGACCGGGGCATTGCGGTGATCGGCGATGACGGCCGGCCGCAGGAAACGGGAAAGCTCGAGGCGGCTGTGGCCATCAGGCGTGCGCATCATGGCGATCTCGACATGCTGGTCGCCCAGTCCCGTGACCCGCCCGGCCCATTCGCCTTCGATCATGGCCCGCCCTTCGAGCTCAAGGCCGAGGTCGCGAAAGAAATCGATCGTCGCGTCGAGGTCCTCGACGACGATGCCGACATTGTCCATCCGCTTGATCGCCATGCTCCAACCTCCGAAACGTCTGCCAAACTTTGAGAGCAGGAATGCCTGCCGGGCGATGTGCGTTCCCGGCGTTTTCTGACGACGGGTGCTAGGCAATCGCCATCATGCCGGCCCGGAGCACAGCCATATCGACGGCGGAAAGCTGCCGGTCGATCTTTTCGTGGGTTTCCTTCCAGATCGGGAAAGCCTGGGTCAGCAGGCGGCGGCCCTCTTGCGTCAGGCGCAGCAGGCGGCCGCGGCGGTCGCGCGGGTCAGCCTCGATCTTGACGAGGCCGCGGCGTTCCAATGGTTTCAGCGCGGCGGTCAGCGTCGTGCGATCCATGGCGAGCACGGAGGCGACCGGCCCCATCGGGGGCGGCTCGGGGCGGTTCAGCGCCATCAGCAGGGAGAACTGGCCATTGGTCAGCGCCAGCGGCCGCAGCGCATCATCGAAACGGCGGGCGAGCGCGCGCGCCGCGCGCTGCGCATGCAGGCACAGGCAATGGTCACGCACGAAAAGCGTCGTCTCGTAAGGAATCAGCACGTCATTGGACATGGCTCTTACTGTTGATATCAACATAACAATGTCAAGAGCCCCCCGCCGAAACGGCGCCAAACATCAGAGGCTGGGTATGCAGAGGATGGCCTGAAGACCGCGCGCATCGATGGGGCGGCTGAGATAATAGCCCTGGATCTCGTCACAGCCCGCCTCGCGCAGGAAATCCATCTGCTCACGGGTCTCCACGCCCTCGGCGATGACGCGCAGCTGCAGCGTATGCGCCAGCGAAATGACGGCGCGGGCGATCGCCGCATCGTCGCCGTCCTCCGGCAGGTCCTGTACGAAGGATCGGTCGATCTTGAGGCGGCCGACAGGGAAACGCTTCAGAGACGCAAGGCTGGAATAGCCCGTGCCGAAATCGTCGATGGCGAGATGCACGCCGAGCTGTTCCAGCCGGTGCATGGTTTCCACCGCCTGCTGCACATCCTGCATGATCAGGCTTTCGGTGAGCTCCAGTTCGAGATAGCGCGCCTCCAGCCCGCTCTCCTCCAGCGCCGCCGCCACGCGCTCCACCCAGTCCTTCTCCTGGAACTGGCGGGCCGAGACATTGACGCTGACGACGATGGGCGGCAGGCCGGACACCTGCCAGGCCTTGTTCTGCCGGCAGGCGGCGCGCAGCGTCCAGTCGCCGATCGGGCCGATCAGGCCCGTCTCTTCGGCAAGCGGAATGAAATCGACGGGGCCGATGAGGCCGCGCTCGGGATGGCGCCAGCGGATCAGCGCCTCGACGGCGAAGATGCGGCCGGTCGAAAGATCCATCTGCGGCTGGTATTGCAGGAAGAGTTCACCCTGCGCCAGCGCGCGGCGCAGTTCCTCCTGCCGCTCCAGCTTTTCATGCGCCCGGTTGGCAAGCTCGGCGGTGAAGACCTGCATGGCATCGCGGCCGATTTCCTTGGCGCGGTACATGGCGACATCGGCGCGCGCGAGCAGTTCGGTGACGTTGCGGCCATGCTCAGGATAGGCGGCGACGCCCATCGAACAGGTGACCTGGAAGGACCGGCCTTCGATGACGACGGGCTCGGCGATCGCCTCGCGCACGGCGCGCAGCCGGTCGTCCACGCTTTCGCCGCGCCGCATGGCACCATTGATGAGGATGACGAATTCATCGCCGCCGAGGCGCACGATGCTGTCGCTGGCGCGAACACAGCGCAGCATGCGGGTGGCGACGATCTTCAAAAGCTCATCGCCGGCATGGTGGCCGAGGCTGTCATTGACCAGCTTGAAATTGTCGAGGTCGATGAAGGCGAGCGTCATGGTGCCGCCGCAGTCATCCGCCGCCTCGATGGCCGAGGCGACGCGCTCGTCGAGCATGCTGCGGTTCGGCAGGCCCGTCAGCGTGTCGTGATGCGCCATGAACTGGATGCTGTCTTCGGCCTCCTTGCGCTCGATGGCGATGCCGGCAATGTGCGTCGCCATGCCGACGAGCTTCATGCATTCGGCCGTCGGCTCTCCGGGCGTGCGCGAATAGAGCGCGAAGGTGCCGAGCACCTTGCCCTGATAGGAGCGGATGGGCGCCGACCAGCAGGCGCGGAAACCATAGGGCGCGACAAGCGCCTTGTAATCGGCCCAGAGCGGGTCGGTCTCGATATCGGACACGATCACCTGCTCGCCGCGCCACATGGCCGTGCCGCAGGAGCCCATCGCCGGGCCGATCTCGGCCCCCTCGATCATCCGGCAATAGGCCGGGTCGAGATTGGGTGCGGCACCGTTGACGATATGCTTTCCGTCCGGGGCCAGCATCAGGATCGAGCCGGTGACATCGGAGACATGCGCCTCGATCAGCAGGATGAGCGAGGAAAAGACATCCACCAGCGGCGAGCCGAGCGCGATCATCTTCAGGAGATGCGCCTGGCCGACATGCAGGCTTTCGGAGCGCTTGCGCTCGGTGATATCGCGGGCGATGCCGACGATGCCGATCACCTCGCCCTTGCCGTCGCGCACCGGCAGCTTGGAGGTGAGCAGCCATTTCAGCTTGCCCCTGGAATCGCGGATCAGCTCTTCCATGTCGAGCATCGGCCGGCCGGTGCGGATGATCTCCTGCTCGGTTTCGAAGAAGCCGCGCGCGACATGCTCGGGATGGATGTCGAAATCGGAGAGGCCTTCGAGATCATCGAGCCCGTCGCGCCTGTTGTCGTTGACGATAGCGCGGTTGGCCACGACGAACCGGCTGTTGCGGTCCTTGAAGTAGAGGTAGTCCGGCACCTCGTCGATCATGGCTTCCAGCCATAGCGTACGCTCGTTCTGCGCGGAGGCGAGCGGGAAAAGCCGTGCTGCCTCCGTGATGAGACGCTGGCTGGCGGACATCAGACGCGCGGTTGCATCGGCGTCTTCATTGCCAAGGTGGGACAGTTTCGTCGACATGGTTCCCTGCAAAGCCCAAACGCAAGGAAGTCCACAGCCTGCCGCCGCTCTTCCCGGAACAACTGACGCTACACCTAGAGTCGTTATCCAAACCTAAAGGAAACAGGCGAAATGCCGCCGATCCGGCCTTTCTCGGGACATTTTTAACAACCGCGGCGAGCATCACCCAAACTGTTCCGTTTCGACACGAAAGCAACTGGCACGGTTCCTGCTCTGCTGTGCGATAAGGAGCTTCCATGGTTACCAGACGGTTATTTCTTTCAGGTCTCGGTCTTGGCGCCGCCGGTTTCGCCGCCCCGGCGGCAGCGGCCGGCAGCACGCGCCTGCCCATTGTCGACGTCGATCTGCGCGGCAGCATCGATGCGTCTGCGCATGGGATCCGCCCCGGCGCCGACGACCGCAAGAGCAAGGCCTTCGAAAAGCTGCTGAAGGAGGCCGCCGCCAAGAACACGCCGGTCTTCCTGCCGCCCGGCGACTATGCGATCTCCAACATCACCCTGCCCGACAACACGCGGCTGACCGGCGTGCCGGGCGCCACCCGCATCGTCTATGGCGGCGGCGGCCATCTGTTCGCGGCCGATGGCGTTTCCCGCATCGAGCTTGCCAATCTCGTCATCGACGGGGCGAACCGCTGGCTTGGCGACACGGTGGAAGGCCTCGTCCATCTGAGCAACGTCGCCAATGTCGTGATCGAGAACTGCGAGATCCAGGGCTCCTCGAAAACCGCCGTCAGCCTGGAGCGTTCCGGCGGGCGTATTGAGCACAACAAGCTGTCCGGTGCGGCCGACTATGCGCTCTATGCCGTCGAGAGCCAGGACCTCTCCGTCACCGGCAACCAGGTCTTCGATTGCGGCAATGGCGGCATCCTCGTCCATCGCTGGCAGAAGGGCCGCGACGGCACCATCGTCTCGGGCAACCGCATCGCCCGCATCTCCGCCACGCGCGGCGGCACCGGCGAATATGGCAACGGCATCAACATTTTCCGCGCAGACGATGTGATGGTGACCAACAATCACGTCTCGGCCTGCGCCTTCTCCGCCATCCGCTCCAATGCCGGCTCCAACATACAGATCGCGGGCAATACCTGCCTCGACAGCGGCGAGACGGCGATCTACTCGGAATTCGGCTTCGAGGGCGCCATCGTCAACGGCAACCTCATCGACGGCGCGGCGAACGGCATCCTGATCGTCAATTTCAACGAGGGCGGCCGGCTCGCCACCGTCACCGGCAATGTGGTGCGCAACCTCAAGCTCGACGGCCCCTATATCCATGACGGCGCGGGCTTCGGCTTCGGCATCGCCGTGGAAGCCGACACGGTCGTCTCCGGCAACACGGTGGAAAACGCGCCGAAATGGGGCCTGATGCTCGGCTGGGGGCCTTATATGCGCGGGCTCGTCGTCTCGGGCAATCTCGTGCGCAAGAGCCCGGTCGGCTGCGCGGTCAGCGTGGTCGAGGAGGCCGGCTCGGCGCTGATTTCCGGCAATATCTTCGACGACACGCCTGATGGCGCCATTGCCGGCTATCGCTGGAACGAACGGGCGACCGGCGATCTCGCCAGCGAGCCATCGACCTATGCGCATCTGACGATCGAACGGAACCGGACGGGATAACCCGTCCCTGAACGCGTCTCTCCTTCTTGCCCGAACGGAGAGGCGCCATGGTGGCTGAGGGGGCAGAATCCAGGCCGTCCCCTCAGCCGCTTTTTCTCAGCCGCCATGTCCCTCATGGTTCGCACCGCCCTCGTCGCCCGTGGCTTTGCCGGGCTTGGCGGATTCGATCTTGAAATCGACCTCGAGGGCGCCGGCCTTTTCGAAGTTCAGCGTCGCCTTGAAGCTCTCGCCTTCCTTGAAGGGATGCTTGATCTTCATGAACATGACATGCAGGCCGCCGGACTTCAGCTCGACCGTCGCGCCGGCCGGGATTTCGATGCCATCCGGCAGCTGGCGCATCTTCATGACGTCGTTTTCGATCGCCATTTCGTGGATCTGCACGTCGTCGGAAACGTCGGGTGCTGTGATGGAGACGAGGCGGTCGGCCTCGCTGCCCTTGTTGGCGATGCTCATGAAACCGCCGCCGACGGGCTGGCCGGGCAGCGTGGCCTTCGAGGCGGGGTGATGGACTTCGAGATTGCCGGCGGTGAAGTCATGGGCGAAGACGGCCGAGGCCGAGAGCGCCAGTGCGACGATGGAGGCGAGAAGGTTTTTCACGGGAAGATCCTTTCGATGATCAAGCAAAGGTAAAGAGCCGGCGCGCCAGCGGCACGGCGTGGAGAATGAACTGGTCGATGAGGATCATCGCCAGAATGGTCAGGCCCGTCAGCGGGAAAAGCACGCCGAAAACGGCGGCGATCGTCCACAGGCCGATATAGATGCGCTTTTCGCGCGGCGCGGGCGGCACGCCGATACGGCCTTTCGGCCGACGCTTCCACCACATGACGACGGCCGACACGCTCATGGCGATGACGATGAGGCAGGTCGAAAGCATCAGGAGCTGGTTGAACAGGCCCCATTCCTGCCCCTTGTGCAGGTTGACGCTCCATTCGATCGCCTTGCCCGTCGCCGGATAATCGGCAAAGGCGATATCGACCAGGCGCTCGCCAGTATATTGGTCGAGATGGAGGGTCCGCTCATACTGAAGATCGGCCGGGTAGATCGCGGCGGTGTAGACGCCGGTTTCGCTCGAGGGCGGCGACATTTCATAGCCGGGCAGCATGCCGGCGGCATCGGCGATCGTCACGGCATTGTCGAGGCCGATCGGCGGCAGCGCCGTCTGGCCACCGGCAGGCGGGCTCGATTCCGGCACGGGGGCATTTTCCATCAGCCAGGAGGCATGGGGCTGCACATCCGTGGTGATCAGCATGGAATGGGGCACGTTATCCCAGAGCTGGACGGGATAACCCATGCCGTTCGCCGAGAGATTGGCATTGAGCTTGGCGCCCCAGAAGCCCGACCAGAGCAGGCCGCTGAAGGCGAGGAACAGGATGACGACGCTGGCGAAAATGCCGGTGACGGCGTGCAGGTCGCGCCAGAAGACGCGCTTTTTCGGCGTGCCGCGCACACTGAGAACACCGCCCGTCTGGTTGCGCGGCCACCAGAGATAGATGCCCGTCAGTGTCAGCACGATGGCGAAACCCGCGACCACCTCGATGATCCGCTCCCAGGACGTGCCGAAATAATCGAGGCTGTGCAGGTCCTCGACCACCTGGTTGAACTCCTCCTTGGCGCCCACCGTGTCGAGCACGGCGCCGTCATAGGGATCGACGAAGACCAGCTGGCTGCCGGCACCGGTCGAGAGCGTCACGCGGGCCGAGCGGTCGGCGCCGGCCGGCGTGCGGTAGGAAGAGAGCGTGCCGCCGGGCACCGCCTCGATCGCCTTTTCGACGATCTTCGACGGCGGCAGAACCGTGTCGCCCACCGCGACATAGTTGCGGTAGCGGAACAGGCTGGCATCGATCTCATCGTTGAACAGATAGAGGCCGCCGGTGATGGCGAGGCTGATCATGAAGGGCACGGCGATGAGGCCGGCGAAGAAATGCCAGCGCCAGATCGCGCGGTAGAGGCGCTGCGCGAGCGCGGAGGGTTCGGCGGCGGCAAGGACCGGCGCGTCGGAGATTACGGACATGAAGAAGTCCTGTCAGGCTGGATTTCGGGCGCACGGCGGCTTTTTCGCCGCGCGGACTGCAAAATCAGACGGACAGGAAGGGTGGTGCGCGCGGCGGAGCGCCGGGCCGTTCACGCCGGGAATGCAGCGCTTCCTCGACGAGCGGAAGCGCGGAAACCTGGCGGAAGGTGAGAACGGTGGCGGCAAATGTCGCCGGCTCGGGCATCAGCATGGCGCCGCCGATGCGGCAGGCCTCGCATTTGCCCGGCATGGCCTGCTTGGTCTTGCCGTCGACCTTCTCGTTGAGGCAGAGGTCGGCGAAGGTGCCGTCGGGCAGGACGTAATCCGCAAGCGAGACACCGGCGGGCATTGCGGCCATGGCCGGACGATGGGCGAAACCGACGAACAGCAGGGCGACCGCGCACAGCATGCGCAGGCAAAGGCCCCAATGTGTCATCCTTCGGTTCATTCTTCGTCCCCATCCACGATCGCGCGGACCCTTTCGCCCATAGCCCCATGCCGGCAAGAGGTCAATGCGGCAAAGGCAGCGCGCCATCACGACAATTCATCGATCGATTAGGCGACCGGCCTACCGCACGGCCGACCGGCCGCCTATGGTGTTGGCCGGTCCCATGCGTTGCTTGCCGTTCTAAGGCGGAAAACGCCGGGGCACATTGTTCTATCGCAAGTCCGGTCGGCGGACCGCTTGCATCAGGAGGATCCATGCTCAGCATTTACGGTGTCTACCGCTCCCGCGCCTCGCGCAACTACTGGCTGGCCGGCGAACTCGGCCTGCCCTTCGTTTCCGTGCCGGTCGTGCAGGCCCGCCGGGTCGACGATCCTCATGCGGCCGACGCCCCCCTCAACACGCAGTCGCCGGACTTCCTGGCCGTCAACCCGACCGGCCTCATCCCCTGCATCGATGACGGCGGCTTCGTGATGACCGAGTCGCTCGCGATCAACCTCTATCTCGCCCGCAAACATGGCGGCCCGCTTGCCGGCCAGACGGTGACGGAAGAGGCCGAAATGCTGCAATGGACGATGTGGGCGGCGACCGAGGTGGAGCCGCATGCCGTGAAGATCATCCTGGCGCTCGACACCAATGCGGCCGAGAGCGAGGCGGGGCGCCTGACCATTCGCGGTGCGGCCAAGGCGCTGAAGACATGTTTCCGGCGCCTCGACCAGCATCTCGCCGCCACCGGCCATGTCGTCGGCGACCGCTTCACGGTGGCCGATCTCAATGTCGCGGAGGTCTTCCGCTATGCGATGAGCCAGCCGCAGCTCTTCGACGCCGCCCCGAACGTCAAGGCCTGGCTGGAGCGCTGCCAGGCGCGCCCAGCCTTCAGGGCGATGATGGAAAAGCGGGCGAAAGAGCTGGAATGACGGCACCGGCGAAGCCGTCCTCATCCTCGGCGATGGCGGCCCGCAGCCATCGCTTGAAGATCGAAACTTTTCGAGGCTCCGGCACATCAGGAGCCGTCACGAAATAATAGCCGTTGCCGGTTTCGACCCGCAGCGGAAACGGCGCGACGAGCCGTCCCTCCTTCAGCGCCCAGGAGGCGAGCACCGGCCAGGCGAGCAGCACGCCCTGCCCGGCCAGCGCCGCATCGAGGCAGAGCGAGGCATCGGAAAAGACGTGACGCGCCTTGGGGGCGGGCATATCGAGCCCCGCCGCCTTCAGCCAGCGCTCCCAGGTGAATTGGTCATTGCCATCGATCACGGCCGGCTGCGTGGCTAGATCCGCGGGCGTCCTGATTTTTTCCGCCAGTGCCGGCGCGCAGACCGGAAACATCACCTGCGGGATGAGAAACTCCGCCCGCACATCCGGCCATGTGCCCGGCCCGACGCGAATGCCGAGATCGACATCCGAGCGCGCAAGATCGACCAGCGTCGTCGTCGCCTCGATGCGCAGGCTGATCTCGGGATGGGCCGCTGCGAAGCGATCGATGCGGTGGATGAGCCAGCGCGAGGCGAAGATCGGCGCGACCGAGATCGTCAGGATCGCATCGTCGCGGCGCTGGGTCGTGGCGACCGCCTCGGAAATCTGCCCGAAGCCCGACGAGAGGCGCGCGAGAAAGGGCGCGCCGAAGGCCGTCTGGGTAAGGCCACGGTTGGTGCGGTCGAAGATCGCCCGCCCCAACTGCTCCTCGGCGCGAATGACCTGCTGGCTGACGGCGCCGACAGTGACGCCCAGCTCCTCCGCCGCCGCCTGCAAGGAGCCGAGCCGCCCAACCGCCTCCAGCGCGCGAAGGCCGTTCAAATGGACGAGGCTGAGATTTCGCATATAGTTTTTCTATATCCAGATCACGAAGTGCTCGATTGAAGAAACGCCCTTTCGGCGCGATTATCAACCATCACCCATGGTAGCGAACCGAAAGGAGAAGGCAATGTTCAAGATTTTCTCCATGATCGCAACGGCCTTGAAGGCCGAAGCCGAGCCGGCGGAAACGCCCGTCTGGATGCGCGACCCGCTGGCCCATCCCGAAATCGAGACGATGGATGCCCGCGCGCTGGGCGACCTGCCCTTTGGCCTCTTCCGCGCACAGACCCAGCCCGGCGAAGCAGCCTCCCGCCCCTGATCCTCCCCCTCGCCGTCCTCCCCGCCCCGGTATAATCTGGGCGGGGAGGATTTCGCATGTCCGACGATCCGCTTCTGGTGCGGCTTCAGCGCCTCGCCGAGGACCTGCCCGGCGTCGAGACCGGCACGTCCTACGGCACCCCGGCGCTGAAGGTGGCCGGAAAGCTCTTCGTGCGCATCAAGGATGCCGAAACGCTGGTGCTGATGGTGCCGCTCGACGACAAGGAACGCCTGATCGAGATGGCGCCCGACCTCTACTACGAAACCGACCATTACCGCGGCTGGCCGGCCCTTCTGGTGCGCGCCGCCGTTATCGACGACGCGGAGCTTCGGCACCGCCTCGCCGAATCCTGGCGCCTCAAGGCACCGGCCAAGCTGCGCAAATTGCTGGATTGATCTTTCACGCTGCCCGCTTGACAGGCCGCAGGGCTGAACGCTACACCGCTTCAGTAACGTAATAACATTACTAATCCGGAGACCAGAATGCTGAAGCGGATTCTCGCTGTTTCGGGCGCACTCGCGCTCGTCCTCTCGCTGCCTCTCACCGCCGGGGCGCACGGCGCCTGGGTGGCGGAGCGCTGGGGCAATCTCGGCGTCGTCTATGGCCATGGCGCGGGTGACGATCCCTATGATCCAGCACGCATCACGCAGGCGCTGGCGATCTCCGAGGAGGGTGCGGCAACGCCGGTGGAGATCGACAAACGCGAGAAGCACGCGATCCTGAAGCCCGAGGGCGAACCCGCCGCGATCCTTCTCACCTTCGACAACGGTTACTGGACGGAGAAGACGGACGGCAAATGGGTGAACGAGGCGAAGGACAAGGTGGCGGACGCCAAGGCCGCCGGTCACTACATCAAGAACAGCCTGTCGCTCCTCCACGCCCACGGCGCCCTGCCCGCCTTCCCGAAGCAGGACCTGCAGATCCTGCCGCTCGACAACCCGATCGGCCGCAAGGCCGGCGATCCGATCCGCTTGCGCGTGCTGCACGACGGCAAACCGCTTGCCGGCGCGGTGGTGACGCTCGATTACGTCAACCAAGCCTCTCTCAAGAGCGAGCCGACCGATGCCGACGGCGAGGTCGTGGTGACGATCCGCAATGACGGGCTGAACGTGCTGGCCGTCGATCACAGCGTGCCGCTGGAGAACGACCCGAAGGCGGACCAGATCGGCTACACGGCAACACTGAGCTTCGTCGCGGAGGCGCATAGCCACGACGACTAAACAAAAAGGCCT
This sequence comes from uncultured Shinella sp., assembly GCF_946479415.1. Next base: position 40,146 of record NZ_CAMLFY010000014.1, read on the forward strand.
GCGCCATCAGGCGCGGGCCTAATTTTAAAGCGACATTGGTCAGCCCTGGCCGCCCGACTGATCCATATGCATGAATTCCCAGACATTGCCGTTGATGTCCTGGAAGGAGCAGCCGTACATCGGGCCGAATTCGATGTTCGGCTTCCATTCACGGCCGCCGGCGGCCAGCGCCTTGGCCTTGAAGTCGTCGACTTCCTGGCGGCTCGTGGCGGAGAAGCAGGTGAGCGTCTGCGTCTGTTGTTCGGGATCGCCGACCTTGCCGTTGATGAACTGGGCGAACTTTTCCTCGGTCAGGTGCATGACGAAGATGTTCTCGTCCACCACCATGCAGGCGGCGGTGTCGTCGGAGAACTGCTCGTTGAAGGTAAAGCCGAGCGCCGCGAAGAAGCGGCGGGTCGCCGGCAGGTCCTTGACGGGCAGGTTGACGAAGATCATGCGCATGGAAGTCCTCCTTGATTTTGGCGATGCGGGGCGTTTTCACCCCGTCATGCCACAAGGACGTAACTTGCAGCCCCTTCCCGACAAGGCTTTTGAAAAAATTACGCCGCCGCCGCGCAGCCCGGCACATCCTCCAGCCGGTGCCAGACCGGAATGCCGCGTTCGCGGGCGATGCGCACATCGTTGTCCGCACCCTTGCTATCGCCGGGCAGGCGCAACACGCCCTCGCAGAGGTCGAGCAGGCGATGCGCCGTCGGATAAAAAATCTCCTCGTGCAGAGCGTCACCGATCTCCCTCCCGCCGGCCGCATGCCACACGGGCAGCGCCACCCATTCGCCGATCATGGGCACATGGCCGGCCTTGAACAGCGCATAGGACGGCGCCTCCAGTCGCTTCAGATTTTCCGCCATCTTCTGCGGGTCATCCCCGGTGCCCGAGCGATAGGGGCCGGCAATCAGGATCAACATGTCTTACTCCTTACATTTTGCACGAAATATCCGGATAATTCTGGATATCTTCCGATTATTCGTGCAGTTTCGTGTAGAGTCAAGATGGAGTTCGGATATGCTGACCAGCCAGAGAAAGGCGCTCATCGCCCAGCGCCTGAGCCGCGACGGGGAAATCGTCGCCAAGACGCTTGCGGTGGAACTGGATCTGTCCGAGGACACGATCCGCCGGGATCTGCGGGAAATGGCGGCTGAGGGGCTGCTGAAGCGCGTGCATGGCGGGGCGCTGCCGCTTGCCCCGGCCCTGCCGGATCTTGCCGCCCGCCAGACGTTGGCAACCGATGAGAAGGCGGCACTCGGCGCCCGCGCGGCGGCGATGATCGAACCGGGACAGGTGATCTTCCTCGATGGCGGCACGACGACGGCAGCCCTTGCCCGCGCACTCCCGCGCAGCTTCGCCTTCACGGTGGTGACGCACAGCCCCACGATCGCCTGCGAACTCGAACGCCACCCCACGGCCGAGGTCGTGCTGATCGGCGGCCGGCTCTACAAGCATTCGATGGTGACGACGGGGGCGCTGGCGCTGGAAGCTATCCGCGGCCTGAAGGCCGACCTCTATTTCATGGGCGTCACGGCCGCCCACCCGACGCACGGCCTGACGACCGGCGACATGGAGGAGGCCGCCACCAAGCGCCTCATCGCCGAAAACGCCGCCGCCACCTGGGTCCTGCTCACAGCCGAAAAACTCGGCCGCGCCTCTCCCTGGAAAATCATGCCGACTGGCTCCGCCACCGGCCTCATTGTGCCCGGCGGTCTCGCATCGGACATGCTGGCGCCCTATCGGGAGCTGGATGTGGAAATAGAAGAGGCCTGATCAGGCGGCGTCGCGCGGCACGATACGGTCGAGGTCCCGGCCGATTTCGCGACGCTTCTGCATCAGGTCGAATTCGGCCTGCAGGCGCAGGAAGTAGCCTTCGGAAAGGCCGAAATAGCGGGTAAGCCTGAGGTCCGTATCGGCCGTCACCTGCCGCTTGCCGAGCACGATCTCGTTGATGCGGCGGGGCGGAACATGCACCGCGCGGGCCAATGCATTCTGGCTGAGCTCCATCGGCGCGAGAAACTCCGCAAGCAGGATATCGCCGGGATGCGGATTGGGCAGCAGGCTATCGTCAGTCATGGTAATCGATGATGCGGACATTGACGGCATCTCCTTGCGACCAGCCGAAACACAGCCGCCACTGGTCATTGATCCGGATCGAGTACAGCCCGGCCAGATTTCCCTTCAAAAGCTCCAGCCGATTGCCCGGCGGCACACGCAAGTCCGTAATCGCCTGCGCGGCGTGCAGCATGCGCAACTTGCGCAGGGCAATGGCCTGCATATCGGCCGGAAGCCGCCGGCTTTGCCGGCCGGACCAGATCAATTCGGTCTCCCGGTCGGCGAAGCTCTTGATCATGCGCCACCATAACGCATGACGTCATAAAGCGTCAAATCAGGCCGCGAACGCGTCCGTCACCCTGATATCGCCGACATGGATGCCGTTCCAGTTCTTCATGGAGCGGTTGGCCTGGGCCATCAGGGCGGCGTGGATGTCGGGCTCTTCCGTGAAGAAACGGGCAAGCGTGGCGGCGACCATGCTTTCGGCGGCGCGGGTCGTGCCGTCTTCGCATTTCAGCGCGATGGCGAGGCCCTTTTCCGGGATGGCGGCGCAGAAGACGCCTTCGGCGCCGGTCTTGGCAAAGATGCGGCCGGGGGCGGTTTCCATCAGGCGGGTGCAGGCGCGGCCCGTGCCGGCGACGAAGAAGGGTTCGGCCATGCAGGCCTCCATCAGGCGGCGCGAGGCTTTTGCGCGCTCGGCGCCGAGGCCGACGCCGGTCGCCATTTTGGCAAAGCCGTGGGCGAGGCCCTTCATCGGCACGGCATAGGTCGGGATCGAGCAACCATCGACGCCGCAATTGTCGACGGCGAGCGCCGCGCCCGTCAGGCTTTCCATGATACCGCGGATTTCGGCCTGCACGGGATGCTCGTAGCGCACATAGCCCTTGAGGTCCTTGCCGGTGTGGCAGGCGGCGCAGACGAAGCCGGCATGTTTGCCGGAGCAATTGTTGTGAAGGGCAGTCGGGCGGTCGAGCAGACGGGCCTGGCCGATCAGCACGGGCTGTTCGAAGGACCAATGCGCGCCACATTCCAGCACGCTCTCATCGACGCCGGCAGCGGCGAGCATAGAGCCGGCCAGCCGTGCATGCGCCGCTTCGCCGTTGTGCGAGGAGCAGGCCAGCGCCAGTTCCTGGTTGCCGAAGGCGTGCGCATCAGCGGCACCGCTTTCGATCAGCGGCAGCGCCTGCATGGCCTTGCAGGCCGAACGCGGAAAGACGCCGCCATCGATATCGCCCTGCGAAAACACCACTGAACCATCGCCGTCGACCACCACGACCATGCCGCGATGGCGGCTTTCGACGAGGTTGCCGCGCGTGACTTCGACAAGTACCGGATTTGCCATGATCGTGCCCTCAAATTTCCGATTTCCGCTGCGGTATTATCCGAAATCGATCGAACTGCCCACTCGGTTTCGGAGCGTCCGCATGAAATTGCTGAGGAACGTCCTTGTCCTCTTTCTCGTGATCTATCTGATGCCCGCATTGGGCGCCGCCGGCTACTGGTACATCAAGGACCGCCCGGCCAACTGGCGCGAGGCGAACTGGACGTCTGCCGGCATCCTGCCGGACGCGAAGAAGACGCCGCAGGCGACGATCCACATCTTCTCCGCCGCGACGGGAGGCATGAAGGGCGCGGTGGCAAGCCATGCCTGGATCGTCACGAAAGAGGCGAATGCCGCAAGCTACAACCGCTACGACAAGGTCGGCTGGGGCACGCCGGTGCGCAAGAATGCCTATGCGCCTGATGCCTTCTGGTATTCCAACACGCCGCGCACCGTCGTCTCCGTGAGCGGCGAAGAGGCGGCGCGGCTGATCCCGAAAATCGAGAAGGCGATTGCCGCCTATCCCTATTCGACGCCCGGCGCCTACCGCATCTGGCCGGGGCCGAACTCCAACACCTTCGTCGCCCATGTGCTGCGCAGCGTGCCGGAGCTCGGCGTCGTGCTGCCCCCGGATGCCGTGGGGCGCGACTACCTGCCGGAGGGCAGGCTGTTTGCGGTCGATACGGATGGCAGGGACGTGCATGCGACGCTCTACGGCCTCATCGGCGTCTCCGCCGGTATGCGCAGCGGGCTGGAGCTGCACATCATGGGCCTCGTCGCCGGCATCGACGTGATGCGGCCAGCGATCAAGATCCCGGCGATCGGGCGCATCGGGATTTAGCGACCGCTCGGCTAGGCTGGACATCGTAACATCACCAGCAGATCGTATAGCGCGAGAAAAATAAGGCTTGGCACGCACGCCCTGCCCTTAACGGAAGCGGAGAGCAGCTATGGACGACGATAGAAAACAGTATGCAGCGGCCTGTCACTGCGGCACCGTCCGATTCCGCGTGCGGCTCACGGACGGATTCAACACGATTCGTCGCTGCTCCTGCTCCTATTGCCGTATGCGCGGCGCCGTCGCCGCCTCCGCCCAGCTGGCCGATATCGAATTCGAGCAGGGCGAAGACAATCTAACGCTCTATCAATTCAACACGGGCACGGCGAAGCACTACTTTTGCAAGACCTGCGGCATCTATACCCACCACCAGCGCCGGTCCAATCCGAACCAGTTCGGCATCAACGTCGCTTGCATCGAGGGCATCAGCCCGTTCGACTTCGCGGCGGTGGCGGTCATGGACGGCGTCTCGCATCCCTCGGATTCCGGCTCCGGCCCAAGCATTGCCGGAATCCTTCGGTTTGAGCCGACGGCCTGAGGCCGGAGCCGCCTTACGGCATCACAAATACGCCACCTCGCAGGCCGCGATGCGCGCGGGGTCGGCGATGGAGTCGATCGCGATGATCTGGTCGCCCTCGACCTCCATGAGCACGACCACCTTGAGTTGGCCGCCGAGAATGACGGCGAGGCCGAGCTGGCCGTCGATGAGGGCGAGCTTGGCCGCCGTCGCCTTGCCCTTGAAATTGGTCGCCACGGCCTGGGCGCCATGCATCTCCGCGAGCGAACCGAGCCGGACGGCATCCGCATCCGCGTGGAAGACGACATCGGGATCGAGCACGGCGAGCAGGCCGGAGAAATCGCCGTCGCGCGAGGCGGCGAGGAAGGCGGCGACGACATTCTTGCGGCGGTCGTAATCGGCGGACGGCGTTTCCGGCAGGCCCTGCACGCGGCGGCGGGCGCGGCTCGCAAGCTGGCGGGCGGCGACCGGCGAGCGATCGACGATGCGGCCGATCTCCTCGAAGGGCACGTCGAACATGTCGTGCAGCACGAAGGCGAGGCGCTCGACGGGCGCGAGCCGCTCCAGCACGACCAGCAGTGCCAGGCCAACCGAGTCGGCAAGGGCCGCCTGCTCATCGGCGCCGGCTGCGGGGTCGGCGTGCTGAACTTCCCCCTCGTCGCTGTCGATCGGGTCTTCGCGGCGCTTCGTGCGGGCGCGCAGCATGTCGAGGCAGATCCGGCCGACGACGGTCGTCAGCCAGCCTGCCGGATTTTCGATGCCGTCGCCGGCCCGCTCCAGCCGGAGCCATGCCTCCTGCACGGCGTCATCCGCCTCCGCATGCGAGCCCAGCATGCGGAAGGCGACGCTGCGCAGACGGCCGCGCTCGGCCTCGAAACGCTCGGTCCAAAATTTTTTTTCGCTCATCGGTCACACTCCCTCGGTTCGTGGCGTCATGGCCATGACGAACGAAGCCGCACCGGTGTGACAGGGCTCGCAACCGTCGAAGCGAAAACAGTGCAAGGAGCACCAAAATGCAATCCCGTATGACCAATATCGTTACCGTCCTCCCCGAAGTCATGAAGGCCATGCAGGCGCTGCAGGGTGCGGCCCAGAAGACGGAGCTGCCGGAAAAGACCGCCCATCTCGTGCATCTGCGCGCCAGCCAGATCAATGGCTGCGGCTTCTGCGTCGATCTGCACCCGCGCATGATGAAGAAGGCCGGCGAGAGCGACCGCCGCATCCTCTCCGTCGCCGCCTGGCGCGAGGCGCCGTTCTATACGGATGCCGAGCGCGCGGCGCTGGCGCTGACAGAAGCGCTCACCCGCATCGCCGACCGCGAGGAGCCGGTTCCGGACACGGTCTGGAACGAGGCCGCCCGCCACTATGACGAGAAGACGCTGGCCGCCCTCGTCGTGGAGATCGCGGCGATCAATGTCTGGAACCGCTTCAACGTGGCGACCCGGCAGGTTGCCGGCGAGTGGAACCCGTAAGCCCTGCTTGTCTGCAGGCCGGCCCCGTCTTCCATCGGACACGGGGCCGGCCTGCGCCACGGCCGAGATTGCCGTTTCAGCAAGGCCGTGCTTTCATACCCGCACCTCTTTCAAAGGCAGCAGCCATGGCCGAGCAGGGTTCTCAATCCAGAGCAGCGATCACCCTTGCGGTTGTCTCCGGCTTGCTGATCGTCCGTTGCCTTTGGCGCGTGTTCACGCCCGGCACGGAATACGCCCTGCCGCCATGGCCGCTCGTCTATCTCATGGTCGATATCCTGATGATGATCTCGCTGTTCATCATCAAGCCGATGGTGCCGGCGGCCACTCCGGACTCCCCGGCGCTTGTCCGGCATGCCACGGCGCTGTTCATCGGCGGGATCGTCGCGACCGTCATCATGGTGCTGATCCGGGTCTCCAGCGATCGTGGCTGGTGGACAGGGCACCTGTAGGGACGGACCGTCCGGTTCCGCTCTCACGCGCCGCAACCTGCCCTCACGCAACATCCCGCTTCACACCCAAAAGTCACGGCTTGAACTGCCGTGTGCCCCATGCGAGGTCTTCGACCTCCAGTTCGCAAGGCCCCATCCATGTCCGAAAGTGTCATCCCCTCGCAAGAAGCCGCGCCGCGGCTGTCCAGCCTGTTTCATCGCGGCACCCTGTTCGGGACGCTGATGCTCGGCGGCGGGATCATGCTGCATGCGGTGGAGACCTATATTACCGCGACGCTGATGCCCTCGATCGTGCGCGATATCGGCGGTCTCGAACTCTTCGCCTGGGCGACGACGATCTATGTCGCAGCCTCGGTACTGGGCTCGACCTTCGTGGCCGTCAGGCCGGAAAGCGTGACGCTCAACCGCTGTTACGTCTTCGGCGCGGTGCTGTTCGGCCTCGGCAGCCTGGTCTGCGCCATCGCCCCCACCATGGAGATCGTGCTGGCGGGTCGGGCGATCCAGGGGCTGGGGGCCGGTTTCCTCGTGGCGCTCGGCTATGCCTTCATCCGCTATGTCTATCCCGAGGCGCTCTGGAGCACGGCTTCCACGCTCTATGCCGCCGTCTGGGGCATCGCGACCTTCCTCGGGCCGACCATCGGCGGCATCTTCGCCGCCGGCAGCGCCTGGCGCGAGGCCTTCGCGCTGCTCGTGCCGCTGTCGGCCATCATGGCCTTCGTCGCGCCCCGGCTGTTGCCCTCGGGCGAAGGCGAGCGCGTGACGACGAAGACGCCCTTCGTGCAGATCGTGCTTCTGGTGACGGCCGTGCTGCTGCTCTCCTTCGCAAGCTCGGTGGATGCGCCGGCGCTGCGCGGCGTTCTCGCGGGTGCTGCCGTCATCGGCATCGTCGCCACCATCATCATCGAGCGCCATGCCGAGGCGCGGCTGCTGCCGGCCGGCACGATCAGCCTCGCCTCGCCGCTCGCCCGCGTCTATCTTATCATGCTGATGCTGCTGGTGACGATCTGCTCGGATGTCTACATCCCTTATTTCCTGCAGGTCCTGCACGGCGTCACGCCGCTGATCTCGGGCTATCTCGTGGCGCTTCTGGCGCTCGGCTGGACGGCGGCGGCCTTCATGACGGCAAGCCTCAAGGGTCGGCGTGCCAACCGCGTCATCCTCGTCGGCGGGGCGGTCGAAGCGGTGGCGACCGCGCTGCTCGTCTTCACGCTCGCCCGGCACAATACCGACAGCGGCCTTCTGCTGCTCGTACTCTCGACGGTCTTCACCTTCCTGATGGGTTTCGGCATCGGCATGGGCTGGGCGCATCTCGTGACCCATGTGATGCGGCTTGCTCCATCAGGCGAGACGGACAAGGCATCGGCCGCCATCACCACCATGCAGGCGCTGGGTGCGGCTTTCGGTGCGGCACTCGCCGGCATCATCGTCAACTCCACCGGCCTTTTGCAGCCGGGCGGCATCGAGGGTGCGGTGACGGCCGCGCGCTGGCTTTATGCGCTGCTCGCGCTGCCGGCGGCCCTCGCCATCCTGCTCGCCATCGGCCTTCCGCATGACAAGGCCGTGCCTGCGCGTTGAGGATTTGTTAACGCCGTCAGGCGGTCGCGATTGCGGCACTGCCGCCTTCTGCCACAAAGGGCATGCATCTTCGGCACGAAGCCGGATGATTCTGCCCCGGAAAGGAAGAGCGGTTGCGGCTGAGCGACGGACATGGCTGGCTGAAAGAAAACGGCATGGCGCAGATCGATACGATCCTGCCGCTTGCCCTGCTGCGCGACCGGGCGACGACCGACCTCATTCTGTCCGGCCTCGATGCCTCCGGCGTCGCCTTCGCGCTGTTTTCGCCCGACGACGAGCTTGCCTATGGCTCGCTCGCCTTCCGCCAGCTCTTCGACGTGCAGCCCGGCGCGCGCACCTTCACCGACATCATGCGCAATTGCCATGGCAAGTGCATCGGCCCGAAGATCAACATGCCGGTCGAAGACTTTCTCGACATGGCCTGCAAGAAGCGGCGCAGCAGCCCGCAACGCACCTTCGAGATCGATATCAGCGATGACCGCTGGTTCCTCGCCAACGAGACGCTGCTGCCGGGCGGCTGGCTGTGGCATGTCTTTACCGACATCACCATGCTGAAATCCAACGAGCGCGTGCTGCAGCTTGCCCGCGACGCCGCCCAGTTGGCTGCCGATACCGACCCGTTGACGAACCTCTTCAACCGCCGCGCGGCCATGGAGCGGCTGGAGACGGAAATGCAGGTGGCGTTCCGCGACAGTGCGGCCCTATCGCTTGTCCTGATCGACCTCGACAATTTCAAGCGCATCAACGATTGCTACGGCCATGCCAACGGCGACCGCGTGCTGAAGCACTTTGCCGCCGCCGGCCGGCAGCAATTGCGCGGCGGCGATATTTTCGCGCGCATCGGCGGGGAGGAGTTTCTCGTGCTGATGCCGGGCACCGGCATCCGGCAGGCGATCGACGCCATCGAGCGGCTGCGCGGCCATATGGCGCGGGCGGAAAACCGCGCCGACATCTGTTGCGCCTACACCATGTCGGCCGGCATTGCGGAATTCTGCGGCACGGCGGCGGAAGACCTCTTCGAGCGCGCCGACCGCGCGCTCTACCGCGCCAAACATCTCGGCCGCGACCGCATCACCTGCGCTGAATAAACCATTCCGTTTCACGCAATTGCGGACGCAAAACCGCTGCACACTTTTGCTGGAATTGCTTGTCAGTCGAAGGTCAGCACGATTTTGCCGATGTGATCGCCATGCTCCATCATGCGATGGCCGGCGGCGGCCTCGCCGAAGGGCAGGACCGCGTGGATGACCGGGGCGATGCGCCCCTCCTCCAGAAGCGGCCAGACCTTTTCCAGCAAGGCATCGCGGATCGCCTGCTTTTCCGCGACGGTGCGCGGACGCATAGCCGAGCCCATCAGGCGCAGGCGCTTTTGCAGGATGGGCGCGAGGCTGACCTTTTCGGCGAAGGTGCCGCCAAGGAAGGCGATGATCGAAAGCCGTCCGTCGCGGGCGAGCGACTTCAGGTTCCGTTCGAAATAGGCGGCACCGATCATGTCGAGGATGACGTCGACGCCCGCCTTGTTCGTCTCTTCGGCGATGACGGCGCAGAAATCCTCGCTGCGATAGTTGATGGCGCGGCTGGCGCCGAGATCGAGGCAGGCCTCGCATTTGTCCGCCGTGCCGGCGGTGGTGAAGACGCGCGAGCCCAGCGCAGCGGCAAGCTGGATCGCCGTCGTGCCGATACCGCTCGATCCGCCATGGATGAGCACGCTTTCGCCGGGCTTCAGGTCCGCCATCATGAAGAGGTTCGCCCAGACGGTGAAGAAGGTTTCCGGCAGCGCCGCCGCCTTCACGGCATCATAGTCCTTCGGGAAGGGCAGCGCCTGGGTGGCCGGCACCGTGCAATATTGCGCATAGCCGCCGCCATTGGCCAGCGCGCAGACCCGGTCGCCGATATGATAGCCGGTGACATCCTCGCCGATCGCGACCACCTCGCCCGCGATCTCCAGGCCGAGGATCGGGCTTGCATCGGGCGGTGGCGGATAATCGCCCTTGCGCTGGAGCACGTCCGGCCGGTTGATGCCGGCCGCCTGGACGCGCACGAGGATTTCCCCGCTGCGCGGCTGCGGCGTTCGGCCCTCGGTCAGCACCAGCACATCCGGGCCGCCATGTTCGCTGAGCGCGATATAGGACATGGTTGATGGAACCGGCATGGAAAGATCCTCCCCGCATGTTTGCGATGCGCATCGTCTCTGATGATTCTAGCCCAAAGTCCGAATCTTTTGAATCGCTTGAGCTCGATTGCTGCGACATCACGTGGCGCTTGAACATCGCCAAGTTTCAGCCGCAAAGCCCTGAAATTCCGGCCATTTCGCGACACCAAAAATTAAATCTTGTTAATTTGAAAACGGATTTTTCCGGGCCTAGCTTTTTCTCCGAAGCCGGGGAGCGCCGGCAGCCCTTCCCTTAACGGCTGCGACGCGACGCCTCCTCGACGGCTTCTCAGCCCCGCCCGGGGCCATTATGGACGACACAGATGCGTGTTCTTCTTTCCAATCTCGCCATCGTTTCCATTCTCGCCACCCCCGGTCTTGCCCTCGCCGCCAAGTCGGCGACCGGTACGGTCAAGGAGTACAACAAGGCGTCGATGTCTCTGACGCTTGCCGATGGCACCGTCTACCATCTTCCCAAGGGGTTTCACGACCCTGGACTGAAGGCCGGCGAGAAGGTGGCCATCTCCTTCGACATGTCCGGCAAGAACCACGAAGCGAGGACCGTAAAGATCCTTCGCTGACGTGGCACGGGGCGGGTTCCAAAGGACCCGCCCCAGAGCTTCCGGCACAGGAAGCTCTGGAGCATTTCCAGCCGAAGCGAGATCGCTTCGGTGTCGGATAATGCGGCAAAAACAAAACCTAGAGCATTTCCGGTGAATTAGAGTTCACCGGCAATGCTCTGGGAATACCGAGTGACAGCCGCCGCAGGCTGCCTTTCGCCGGATGCCGAGGACAGCACGAGCCCCCCGTCGCTTGCCTTGGCATCCGCCTTCAGCGCCGCGATGCGGCTGCTGATCTGCCCGGCCTCGCCGATGACCTCCCCTTCCGGCACCACCAGCACGACCGCCGAACAGCGCATCAACGGGAATTTCGTCAGCGTGCCCGCCCGGTCACGGCCGCGGATTTCGCCCGCCAGCTGGTCTTCCGGCGAATAGAACGAACGCACTTCCCGGGCGAAATCGGCAAGCAACCGTCCGAGAATGGCCTGCACGGCCTCGACGGAACGACCGGAAATGCCGGCGAAGAAGTCATCCCCGCCGACATGGCCGACGAAGACATCCTCGCCGACGAATTCACGGCGCAGCAGCGAGGCGAAGAGCGACAGCGCGAGATCGCCCTTGTGGAAGCCGTAGTGATCGTTGAACGGCTTGAAATTATCGAAATCGAAGTAGCACAGGCAGCGCAGCTGGTCGCCGTCGAGCGCCTTGTCCTGCAGGTAGTCGCGGATCGATCGGTTGCCCGGCAGGCCGGTCAGCGGGTTCTGGTCCTCCGCCGTCTTCAGGCGCTTCTCGTTGATGATCTTGAGCAGCGACGAGGCCGAGAGGATGCCGGCATAGCGCAGGTTCTCCGTCAGGATCACGCATTCATTGCCCCCCATGCCGGTGAAGACGTCGAGCAGCTGTTCGGCCGGCGTATCGAGATCGGCAATCGGCGCCATCGTGACGAAGTGCGACAGGCTCCTCTGGTAGAGCTTGTTCTTCAGAAGGTCGCGGCCGAAGGGGTGATAGCTCAACTCCTTCACGTGATATTCGTGCAGGATGCCGCGCGGCTCGTCATTGGCGTTCAGCACCGGAAAGAAAGTGCGTTTAGGATCGCGCCGGAAGAATTCGAAGACCGATTCCAGGCTCTCGTTTTCCCGGAGCACCGCGACCTGTTCGATCTCGCGGCGGATGAGGATACTATCCAGCGTGCGCGAGGAGCGGCGCGTGCCGCCGGCCCGCGCCACCTGCGCATAGACGGGGCTCAGCGCCGAAAAGTCGGTGACGGGGCGTGAGACGAACCAGCCCTGCACGAGATCGCAGCCCGCCTCGCGGCAGGCGATGAATTCGGCCTCGCTCTCCACGCCTTCCGCAATGACGCGAATGCCGAGAACATGGGCGGCGTTGACGGTGTTGCGCACGAGATGGCGTTTTCGCGCATCCGCTTCCATGCCGGAAATGAAGTGGCGGTCGATCTTGAGATAATCGACCGGGTGATCGCAGAGCAGCTTCAGGCCATTGTGCCCGACGCCGAAATCGTCGATGGCGAGCTTGAAGCCGGCAAGCCGCAGCTTGCGCACCAGCATGGCGAAATCCGGCAGCTGATCATTGTTGAAGCGCTCGGAAATCTCGAAGCAGATCGAGGAGGCCGGAATGCCGGCGCGGCCAAGATGGCCGGCCAGGCGCTCGACGAGATCGGAACCCTCAGCCACCAGCCGGGAATCGAGATTGATGAACAGCGTGCGCGAGCGGAAATCCGGCAGCGCCGCGAAAGCGGCGATCGCCCGGCTGTTGACCATATGCTCCAGCGCCAGAAGCTGGCCGGCCTCGTGCGCCCGGTCGAGGAGATCGAGCGGCGAGCGGAAACCCAGCCGATCGAAGCCGCGCATCAGCGACTCGTAGCCGAAGACCGCACCGGTGGCGGCCTCGACGATCGGCTGGAAGGCCGTTTCGATGACCAGCTTGGCGAGCGTGACGATCTCGCCATCGCCGAAGCGACGAAGGGCGAGCAGTTCGGCGGCGGACATGGGGTGCTCCGGGGCTTTTACGATGCCGCGAAGTCTCTCTTCCGATCCCTGAAAAATCCGTTTCTTTAGTGTGACAATTCGATGAAACTTCAACGACTACAAAGGGTTGAAAAAGAAACCTCTCATATGGGCAAGGCCAGCAGCAGCGCGCCGCCGCCAATCATCGCAACCGCGATCCAGTGCGTGGTGGAAAGCTGCTCGCCGAGGAAGAGCACGGCGAAGACGGCGACGAGCACGACGGAGAGCTTGTCGACAGGCGCGACCTGCGCGGCCTTGCCGATCTGCAAGGCGCGGAAATAGCAGAGCCAGGAGGCGCCGGTCGCCAGTCCCGAGAGAATGAGGAAGATCCAGCTCTTCACCGGCACCGTGCCGGGCGCCTGCCAGTTGCCGGCGAGCGTCAGCATGAAGGCGATGGCCAGCAGGATGACGACGGTGCGCACGAAGGTGGCGAAGTCGGAATTGACCTCCGATATGCCGATCTTGGCGAAGATCGCCGTCAGGGCGGCGAAGATTGCCGAGCCGAGCGCCCAGACCTGCCAGGAGGTCAGAAACGCCTTCACACTGCACCTCCTGCGAGCATGACCCGCGTCAGCGCAAGTCCGGCGGCGACCGCCAGCAGCGAAACAAAAACCGACGCGCCGACATAAAGTGCGGCCAGCCCCATCTCGCCACGCTCCCAGAGCAGGGCCGCATCGAGCGAAAAGGCCGAGAAGGTGGTGAAGCCGCCGAGGATGCCGGTGGTCAAAAACAGCCGCGCCTCCTGCGGCAGGCTGACCTTGAAGGCGAAGGCGCCGGCGATCAGTCCCATCAGCAGGCAGCCGAGCACGTTGATGATCAGGGTGCCCATGGGGAAATGCGTGCCGAACAGCTTTGCCGCCAGCACATTCACCCCATGCCGGCCGGCCCCGCCGATGCCCGCACCCAAAAAGACGATCAGATAGTTCATTTCGATGGCCCTCATATTCCGCCAGGCTACGGGAATCCCGCACGTCCGCTTGCCGTATCTACGGAATTTCCGTATGATTCCTTATGACAAACAGGTTCGATCCCGCAAAGGACGGCGTCAACCGGGAGAAGCACGGGCTATCTCTTGGCTTTGGCGATGACCTCTTCGAGGACAAAAATCACCTGATCCTTCGGGACGATCTGCCCCGCTTCATTTCGGTGAGAAGGAGCAACAAGAGTGAAGAAAGAGCCTATCATTCTGCCTTCTGATGCGGCGGATCCCGAAGACTTCGACGTGACGGCCGAGGCCATGGACCGCGGTCAGCGCGCCCGACTGATCCGCAGGACCAGAACCACGCTTGGCCTATCGCAGACCGAATTCGCGGATCGTTTCCGTGTGCCGGTCGGCACTTTACGCGATTGGGAACAGGCCCGCGCAACCGCCCCGGATTTTGCCGTCGCCTATGTGCGGGTGATCGGGCAGCACCCTGACCTCGTGGCAAAGGCGGTCGCATAGGTCGCCCTCGTCTCAATGCTTCCGTTCAAGGATGGAGACATAGTTCGCGACGGCGGCGCCGCCCATGTTGAACAGGCCGCCGAGCGTGGCGCCCGGCACCTGGATGCCACCCGCCTCGCCGGCAAGCTGCATGGCCGTCAGGACATGCATGGAGACCCCCGTCGCACCGATCGGGTGGCCCTTGGATTTCAGCCCGCCGGAGGGATTGATGGGCAGGCGGCCATTCCTTGCCGTTTCGCCCGAGAGGGCTAGCTTGCCGCCCTCACCCGGCTTAGCCAGGCCCATCGCCTCGTATTCGATGAGCTCGGCAATGGTGAAGCAGTCATGGGTCTCGACGAAGGAGAGATCGCCGAGCGTGGCCCCGGCCTGCGCCAGCGCCTGCCGCCAGGCTTCCCCGCAGCCATCGAATGTCAGGATGTCGCGCTTCGACATCGGCAGGAAATCCTGCACATGCGCGGCCGCGCGGAAGCCGATGGCCCGCGGCGCGCTGGCGACGGCATCCGCGGAGGCGAGCACAAGCGCGGCGGCGCCGTCGGAGACCAGCGAGCAATCGGTGCGCTTCAGCGGGCCGGCGACGAAGGGGTTCTTCTCGCTTTCGGTGCGGCAGAACTCGAAGCCGAGGTCCTTCTGCATCTGGGCATACGGATTGGCGACGCCGTTTTTATGGTTCTTGGCGGCGATGGCGGCAAGCGCATCGGACTGGTCGCCATGGCGCTGGAAATAGGCCGAGGCGATGCGGCCGAAGACACCGGCAAAACCGGCCGGCGTGTCGCCGTCTTCCGGCAGATAGGAGGCCTTGAGCAGGTTCGCGCCGATTTCGGCGGCCGGCGTTTTCGTCATCTGCTCGACGCCGACGACCAGCACATGGCGGGCGGCACCGGCGCGGATGGCGCGGATGCCCTGATGCACGGCGGCCGAGCCCGTGGCGCAGGCATTTTCCACCCGCGTCGCCGGCTTGAAGCGCAGGGCGTCATCGGCCTGCAAGACAAGGCTTGCGGTAAAATCCTGCGGCGAGAAGCCGGCATTGAAATGCCCAAGCACGATCTCGTCGATATCCCCGGCCGACAGCCCCGCATGGGCAATCGCCTCGCGCGCGGCCGTCACGATCAGGCTCTCGACCGTCTCGCCTTCAAGCTTGCCGAACCGCGTATGCGCCCAGCCGATGATCGAAACGTCCATAAGGAATCCTCCCGCCGGCATGATGGGCCGATGACGGCAGGAGGTAAAGGGCGGGAGTGGATGGCGCGCGGCAGATGATATAGGATGATGCCATGAACAGGATCGATGCCGTCAGGAAGCTTCAGCAGCACGCCGATGCCGTAAAGGGCATGGGCGCAATTGCGCTTTATCTGTTCGGTTCGACGGCACGCGATGAAGCGGGAGCGTCGAGTGACCTCGACCTTTTTATCGACTATGACCCGTCGAAACGGTTCTCACTGATCGACCTCGTCGGCATCAAACAATTCCTGGAAGAGAACCTGTCCGTCGCGGTGGATGTCACCACCCGCAACAGTCTTCACCCCTTGCTGCGCCACGACATCGAACAATCCGCGGTTCGCGTTTTCTGATGGCCCAGCGTCGCGTGGCGCCGGTTCTGGCCGAAATCCTGGATGCCATAGACGGCATCGAGCGCCACACCACCGGCAAATCCCTCGATGATTTCAAACGGGACTGGCTTCTACGCCTCGCAATCCAGCGTGCCCTGGAGATTATCTCGGAGGCAAGCCGGCATATTCCCGACGACCTGTTGCTGCCAGCATCAGACGTGCCGTGGAAACAGATACGCGGCATCGGCAATATCCTGCGTCACGAATATCACCGGATTGCGGACGATGTGATCTGGGCTGTCATCACCGACCATATCGCACCTCTGAAGGCTGCGGTCGAAGCCATCAAACGTTCTCTCCCGCGCGAATAGCTTTCCTCGGCAGAGGCCTCACCAAGACGCCAAAGATTTTTATTGATTGATCGATCAATTAAAAATACGCTTGATAAAAATCAGGGGAATGACATGCCGAAGGTTGGGATGGAGCCGGTGCGCCGCAAGGCGCTGGTGGACGCGACGCTGAGGGCGGTCGGCGATCATGGCTCGCTGACCGTGACCATGTCGGAGATCGCCCGCCATGCCGGCGTGTCACCGGCGCTGGCGCATCACTATTTCGGCTCCAAGGAACAGCTCGTCATCGAGACGATCCGCAGCCTGTTGCGCCAGTTGCGGGTGGATGCGGTCGCGGCGCTCCGGGAGGCGACAACGCCGCGGGAGCGGCTTTCGGCGGTTATCCGCGTCAATTTCCAGGCGCATCAGTTCGCGCCCGAAACGGTGGCAGCCTGGCTTGCCTTCTATTCCGAGGCGCAACGCTCCGAGGCGGTGCGGCGGCTGCTCGTCGTCTATGCGCGGCGGCTGAATTCCAGCTTGGTCTCCAGCCTCAAGCAGCTCTGCCCGGCCGAGGACGCAGCGCAAATCGCCGATGGCGCCGCCGCGATGATCGACGGGCTCTATCTGCGGCAAGGGCTGCGTTCGGCGCCGGTGAGCATCGCCACCTCGATCGCGCTGACCGAAAGCTACGTGGATGCGCAGCTTGCCGCTGTCGCGGGTGCTGCTTTACCCGACGCGGGCCGGCGAGTGCCTGTCACAGAGAAACGCTAAATCTGATTTTTCATTTTCCAAGGACCTGTCCGTGACCGCCAGCAAGCCGAATATCCTGATCATCATGGTCGACCAGCTCAACGGGACGTTTTTCCCGGATGGGCCGGCGGACTGGCTGCATGCGCCGCATATGAAGGCGCTCGCCGCCCGCTCGGCGCGCTTCCGCAACAACTACACGTCCTCGCCGCTCTGCGCGCCGGCTCGCGCCTCCTTCATGGCCGGCCAGCTGCCGAGCCGCACGCGGGTCTATGACAATGCGGCGGAATATATCTCCTCCATCCCGACCTTCGCGCATCACCTGCGCCGCGCCGGTTATTACACAGCGCTGTCGGGCAAGATGCATTTCGTCGGGCCGGACCAGCTGCATGGCTTCGAGGAGCGGCTGACCACCGATATCTACCCGGCCGATTTCGGCTGGACGCCGGATTATCGCAAGCCGGGCGAGCGCATCGACTGGTGGTATCATAATATGGGATCGGTGACGGGCGCGGGTGTCGCCGAGATCACCAACCAGATGGAATATGACGACGAGGTCGCCTTCCTCGCCAACCAGAAGCTCTACCAGCTCTCGCGCGAAAACGACGACGAATACCGCCGCCCCTGGTGCGTCACCGTCTCCTTCACCCATCCGCACGATCCCTATGTCGCGCGCAAGAAGTTCTGGGACCTCTACGAGGATTGCGAGCATCTTCTGCCCGACGTCGGCATGCTGGACGAGCAGGATCCGCATTCCGCGCGCATCCTGCATTCCTGCGACTATGCGAAATTCGCCATCAGCGGGGAGGATGTGCGCCGCTCGCGCCAGGCCTATTTCGCCAATATCTCCTATCTCGACGAGAAGGTCGGCGAGCTTGTCGATACACTGACGCGTACGCGCATGCTCGACAACACGCTGATCTTCTTCTGCTCCGACCATGGCGACATGCTCGGCGAGCGCGGCCTGTGGTTCAAGATGAACTTCTTCGAGGGATCCGCCCGCGTGCCGCTGATGATATCAGGCCCCGGCGTGACGCCCGGCCTGCACCTTGCCCCCTCCTCCAATCTCGACGTGACGCCGACGCTCTGCGATCTCGCCGGCATTTCCATGGACGAGGTGATGCCCTGGACGGATGGCGAGAGCCTCGCGCCGATCATCAACGGTGCGGAGCGCATCTCGCCCGTGCTGATGGAATATGCGGCGGAAGCCTCCTATGCGCCGCTCGTCGGCATCCGCGAGGGCAAGTGGAAATACATTCACTGCGAACTCGACCCCGAGCAGCTTTACGACCTCGAGGCCGATCCGCACGAACTCAACAACCTTGCCGCTTCGGAAGACACGGTCATCCAGGCGACACTCACGGCCTTTAGGCAGATGCGCGAGGCGCGCTGGGACATGGCAGAATTCGACGCCGCCGTACGTGAAAGCCAGGCGCGGCGCTGGGTGGTCTACGAGGCGCTGCGCAACGGCGCCTATTACCCCTGGGATCACCAGCCGCTGCAAAAGGCATCCGAACGCTACATGCGCAACCACATGAACCTCGACAATCTCGAGGAATCCAAACGCTATCCGCGGGGAGAATAAGATGAGAGCCCAACCCAAAGCCTCCCATTTCATCGACGGCGAGTATGTCGAAGATACAGCCGGCACGCCCTTCGAGAGCCTCTACCCTGCCACCGGCGAGGTGATCGCCAAGCTCCATGCGGCAACGCCCGCCATCGTCGAAAAGGCGATCGCGTCCGCCCAGCACGCCCAGAAGGAATGGGCCGCGATGAGCCCGACGGCGCGCGGCCGTATCCTCAAGCGCGCCGCCGAGATCATGCGCGAGAGGAACCGCGAGCTTTCCGAACTCGAAACGCTCGATACTGGCAAGCCGATCCAGGAAACCATCATCGCCGACCCGACCTCGGGCGCCGACGCCTTCGAATTCTTCGGCGGCATCGCTGCCGCCGGCCTCAACGGCGATTATATCCCGCTCGGCCAGGATTTCGCCTTCACCAAGCGCGTGCCGCTCGGCGTGTGCGTCGGCATCGGCGCGTGGAACTATCCGCAGCAGATCGCCTGCTGGAAGGGCGCGCCGGCACTGGTCTGTGGCAATGCCATGGTCTTCAAGCCTTCGGAAAACACGCCGCTCGGCGCGCTGAAGATCGCGGAAATCCTGATCGAAGCCGGCCTGCCGAAGGGCCTTTACAACGTGATCCAGGGCGACCGCTCGACCGGGCCGCTGCTCGTCAACCACAAGGACGTCGCCAAGGTCTCGCTGACCGGCTCCGTGCCGACGGGCAAGAAGGTCGCCGGCGCTGCGGCGTCCGACCTCAAGCATGTCACGATGGAACTCGGCGGCAAGTCGCCGCTCATCGTCTTCGATGACGCCGACCTCGAAAGCGCCATCGGCGGCGCGATGCTCGGCAATTTCTATTCGACCGGCCAGGTCTGCTCCAACGGCACCCGCGTCTTCGTGCAGAAGGGCATCAAGCAGAAATTCCTGTCTCGCCTGAAGGAGCGCACGGAAAAGATCCTGATCGGCGATCCGCTGGATGAGGCCACGCAGCTTGGCCCGATGGTGTCCAAGGCGCAGCGCGACAAGGTCATGGACTATATCGAGAAGGGCAAGGCCGAGGGCGCGACGTTGCTGACCGGCGGCGGCATTCCGAACGCCGTTTCGGCCGAGGGATATTACATCCAGCCGACCGTTTTCGCCGACGTCACCGACGACATGACGATCGCGCGGGAAGAGATTTTCGGCCCGGTCATGTGCGTGCTCGATTTCGATCATGAGGACGAGGTCATCGAACGCGGCAACGCGACCGAATTCGGCCTCTCCGGCGGCGTCTTCACCTCCGACATCACCCGCGCCCACCGCGTCGTCGACCAGCTCGAGGCCGGAACGCTGTGGATCAACACCTACAACCTCGCCCCGGTCGAAATCCCCTTCGGCGGCTCCAAGCAATCCGGCTTCGGCCGCGAGAATTCGCTCGCCGCGCTGGAGCACTATTCGGAGCTGAAGACGGTGTACGTGTCGATGGGCAAGGTCGAGGCGCCGTATTGAGATGGGCGCCTCAGTCGTCCTTCATGTTGACGAAAAGGTCTTCGAGGTCGATGCGAAGCACCTTGCAAATGCGTCGCAGGACGTCAACGGAGCCGGTCTTCTTGCCAGCCTCTATCTCGGAAAGATAGGGCTGGGAGATGCCCGCTGCGTCGGCGAGTTCGGTTATCGTCATCTTGCGATACGTCCTGTAGAGACGGACAGGATTCTCGCCATTGGACTTGGCTTCGACAAGCTCCAGCGGCCACGTTTCCTCGCCGGCACGAACGCCGGCCATGACGGCTTCCGCGCGCAGTCCGTCGACAAGGTCTTCGTAGTCTTCCTCGCTGAGGAGCACGTAGGACTTGCCATCAATAGTCAACCTTTGGATATCGCCCATCCGGTTTTACTCCTTATAGATACTGCCGCGCGGCCCCGCATCGATCACCATAACGACGGTGCCCTCGTCATCGATGATGACGCGATCGCTGCCGACGCGGATACGAAAGAACGGCTGGCCCTTCATTTTCTTGATATCAACGACCTCACCCCGCGCATAAGCGCGAAGCTTATCGAGAATTGCGGCCCTCCTCTTGGGCTGCATACGTTGCAGCGCCTGATCGGCAGCCCTTCTGAAGCGAATTTCCCTCATCAACGCATCATAGCAATTAGCGATATATCCATCAATAGCGACATCGCCATAAACTATGATCGCGACCGCCGCACGAGGCACTGAGACCATGCAGAACGCAGACTACATCATCATCGGCTCCGGCTCGGCCGGCTCGGCCATTGCCTATCGTCTCTCGGAGGATGGCAAGCATAGGGTCATGGTGCTGGAATATGGCGGCTCGGATATCGGGCCGTTTATCCAGATGCCGGCGGCCCTTGCCTGGCCGATGAGCATGAAGCGCTACAATTGGGGCTATCTCTCCGAGCCCGAGCCGCATCTCAACAACCGGCGCATCACGGCACCGCGCGGCAAGGTGATCGGCGGGTCATCCTCCATCAACGGCCTCGTCTATGTGCGCGGCCATGCGGAGGACTTCAACCGCTGGGAAGAGCTTGGCGCGCAAGGCTGGGCCTATGCGGACGTGCTGCCTTACTACAAGCGCCTGGAGACGTCGCTGGGCGGCGAGGCCGGCTGGCGCGGCACCAACGGGCCGCTGCACGTGCGCCGTGGTCCGGTGACGAACCCGCTCTTCCATGCCTTCATCCAGGCCGGCCAGCAGGCCGGCTTCGAGACGACGGAGGATTACAACGGCTCCAAGCAGGAAGGCTTCGGCCTGATGGAGCAGACGATCTATAACGGCCGGCGCTGGTCGGCGGCGAACGCCTATCTGCGCCCTGCCATGAAGCGCTCGAACGTCTCGCTGGTCCGCTGCTTTGCGCGAAAGATCGTCATCGAGAACGGCCGGGCGGTCGGCGTCGAGATCGAGCGCGGCGGCAAGATCGAGGTGGTCAAGGCCAACAAAGAGGTCATCGTCTCGGCCTCCTCCTTCAACTCGCCGAAGCTTCTGATGCTCTCCGGCATCGGCCCGGCGCAGCATCTGAAGGATATGGGGATCGAGGTGAAGGTCGATCGGCCGGGTGTGGGCGCCAACCTGCAGGATCATATGGAATTCTACTTCCAGCAGGTCTCCACAAAGCCGGTCTCGCTTTATTCCTGGCTGCCTTGGTTCTGGCAGGGCGTGGCGGGCGCGCAGTGGCTGCTCTCCAAGGGTGGGCTTGGCGCCTCCAACCAGTTCGAGGCCTGCGCCTTCCTGCGCTCCGCGCCGGGGCTGAAGCAGCCTGATATCCAGTATCACTTCCTGCCCGTCGCCATCTCTTATGACGGCAAGGCGGCGGCGAAGAGCCACGGTTTCCAGGTGCATGTCGGCTACAACCTGTCGAAGTCGCGCGGCAACGTGACCCTGCGCTCTGCCGACCCGATGGCCGACCCGGTCATCAAGTTCAACTATATGAGCCACGAGGAAGACTGGATCAAATTCCGCCACTGCGTGCGCCTCACCCGCGAGATCTTCGGCCAGAAGGCCTTCGACGATTTCCGCGGGCCGGAAATCCAGCCGGGCGAGAAGGTGCAGACGGACGACCAGATCGATGCCTTCCTGCGCGAGCATCTGGAAAGCGCCTATCACCCCTCCGGCACCTGCCGCATGGGTGCGGCAAGCGACCCCATGGCTGTCGTCGATCCGGAAACCCGCGTTATCGGCGTCGAGGGCCTGCGGGTCGCCGACAGTTCGATCTTCCCGCATGTGACCTATGGCAACCTCAACGCGCCATCGATCATGACCGGCGAGAAGGCGGCGGACCACATCCTTGGCAGGCAACCGCTCGCCCGTTCCAACCAGGAGCCGTGGGTCAACCCACGCGCGGCGGTCAGCGACCGTTAAATATTTGGAACCATTAAGGATGGCATGGGTTTAGGCCGGCATTTCCGGAGGAAGCCCATGCCCGTCTACCACAAGGTTTCACGCAATGACGTTCGCAAGGAAACGGACCTTGT
>NZ_CAMLFY010000015.1 GCF_946479415.1 uncultured Shinella sp.
AGGCGACGAAGAACATCACTTCCGAAGCGATGAACATGATCATGCCGTAGCGCAGGTGCAGCGAGACGACGCGGGTGTGGTGGCCCTCATGGGCTTCCTT
Organism: uncultured Shinella sp.; assembly: GCF_946479415.1. The sequence goes on from NZ_CAMLFY010000015.1 coordinate 101, forward strand.
CACCGTGTCCGCCCACCAGGCATACATCGTGTAGAGCGTGATCAGCAGGCCGATGAAGAAGATCCACGGCGTGGCGAGGTTGACGCCGAACAGGTGGAACGCACCGCCCGAGAGATAGCGCATGTAGCCGATGCCGCCGAGTGCGAGCACGAAAGCGCCGATCGAGGCGAGAAGCGGCCACGGGCTGGGGTCGATGATGTGGTAGTCGTGTTTCTTCTGATGCGCATCGGCCATGTTATTGTCCCCGAATGTATCGCGTTCTGTCCCCGGCATAGCCGGAAACGCATGTCTTTCAAAGCTTGTTTACGTCGTCCGTCTTGTTATCCGCAGCCGAAGCGACCGGCTTCGACGCCTCATGCGGATAGAAGGTGTAGGACAGCGTGATCGTGTGGATGCCCTTCGTCTCGACCGCCTTGACGATGTCAGGATCGACGAAGAAGACGACGGGCATTTCCATTTCCTCGCCAGGCTTCAGCGTCGTTTCGGTGAAGCAGAAGCACTGGACCTTGTTGAAATAGGCGCCGGTCTGTTCCGGGGTGACGTTGAACGTCGCCTGGCCGGTCGTCGCCTTGGACGAATTGTTGCGCGCCTTGTAGAGGATCTGCACGGTCTCGCCGATCTTCAGCTCGACTTCGCGCTGCACCGGCTCGAAGGTCCAGGGCAGGCCCGGGCCGGTATTGGCGTCGAAGCGCACCTTGATCGTCTGGTCGAGAATGACGTCGGAGGCCTGTTCGACGCGCTGCGTCGTGCCGCCGTAACCGGTCGCCTTGCAGAACATCTCGTAGAGCGGCACGGCGGCGTAGGCCATCGCGCCCATGCCGATGACGAAGGAGCAGCACATGGCGACGACGGCGCCGTGGCCCTTCTTCTTCTGTTCGGTCTGGTTCGTATCGCTCATCATCAGCCTGCCATTCCGCCGCCGAACTTGATCAGCGTTACGACATAGAACACGACGACGAGACCCAGAAGCACCGCGCCAAGCGCAATGTTGCGGCCGCGGCGGGCCTTCTTCTGGCGGTCAGTGAGATTTACGGTTTCCATTACAGTACCCATCCGAAGGACGCGATCAGGTGGTCGAACATCAGACCGGAGAAGATCGCGAACAGATAGACGATGGAGAAGGCGAAGAGCTTCTTGGCCGGCACCATCGCGCTGTCACCCTCCGGCATGCGCAGCACACCGATCGAATACCACACGAAGCCGAGGCCGAGCGCTGCGGCAAAGAGACCATACCCCATGCTGGCGAGGCCAAGCCAGGTCGGCACGACGGCGATGACGGCGGTCAGGACCGCATAGAGAACGATCTGCACCTTCGTGGTGGCTTCGCCGGAAACGTTCGGCAGCATCGGCACGCCGACGGCCTCGTAGTCGCGCATCTTGAACAGCGCGAGCGCCCAGAAATGCGCAGGCGTCCACAGGAAGGTGATGAGGAAGAGCACGACGCTCTCGATGGACACGCCGCCCGTCACGCAGGCCCAGCCGATCATCGGCGGGAAGGCGCCGGCCGCACCGCCGATGACGATGTTCTGCGGCGTCGAGCGCTTGAGCCACATCGTGTAGATGACGGCGTAGAAGAAGATGGTGAAGGCGAGCAGGCCGGCCGACAGCCAATTGACCACAAGGCCGAGGATGCAGACCGAGAAGGCCGAGAGCGTCAAGCCGAAGGCGAGCGCTTCTTCCGGCCGGATGCGGCCCGACGGGATCGGACGCTTGGCGGTGCGGGTCATGACCGCATCGATATCGGCGTCGTACCACATGTTCAGGGCACCGGAGGCTCCGGCGCCCACGGCAATACAGAGAATGGCGATGGCGCCGATGAACGGGTTGATCGTGCCGGGTGCGACGACCAGGCCGGCAAAGGCCGTGAAGACGACGAGCGACATGACGCGCGGCTTCAGGAGCTCGAAGAAATCACGCGGCGACGCTTCGGAGAGGTAGACCTCGCCGCCGCCCGGAACCGTTTCGTGATGCTCGATGACCGCCATGTTCTTTCCGTCGCGTTCGACCGGTTCATCCGGTCTTTGATTTATGAGGCCGCCGTAACCGGCGGCCTCGTGTTTACAGAGATCTTACTTGATCTTCGGGAGCTGTTCCCACTGGTGGAACGGCGGCGGCGAAGACAGCTGCCATTCCAGCGTGTTTGCACCTTCACCCCACGGATTGTCGCCGGCGACGCGCTTCCTGGCGAAGGCTTCGAAGACGCCGAAGAGGAAGATCAGGACCGCGAAGGCCGAGATGTACGAGCCGTAGGACGACACCGCATTCCAGCCTGCGAAAGCATCCGGATAGTCGATGTAGCGGCGCGGCATGCCGGCGAGGCCGAGGAAGTGCTGCGGGAAGAAGATCAGGTTCACGCCGATGAACATGACCCAGAAGTGCAGCTTGCCGAGGAACTCGGAATACATGTAGCCGGTCATCTTCGGGAACCAGTAGTACCAGGCCGCGAAGATGGCGAAGACGGCGCCGAGCGACAGAACGTAGTGGAAGTGGGCAACCACGTAGTAGGTGTCGTGCAGGGCGCGGTCGAGACCGGCATTTGCAAGCTGGACGCCCGTGACGCCGCCGACGGTGAACAGGAAGATGAAGCCGATCGCCCAGACCATCGGGGTCGTGAAGCGGATGGAACCACCCCACATCGTCGCGATCCAGGAGAAGATCTTCACGCCCGTCGGAACCGCGATGACCATCGTGGCGAAGACGAAGTAGCGCTGCGTGTCGAGCGACATGCCGACCGTGTACATGTGGTGCGCCCACACGATGAAGCCGACGGCGCCGATGGCGACCATGGCATAGGCCATGCCCAGGTAGCCGAAGATCGGCTTACGCGAGAAGGTCGACACGATGTGGCTGACGATGCCGAAGCCGGGCAGGATCAGGATGTACACTTCCGGGTGACCGAAGAACCAGAACAGGTGCTGGAAGAGGATCGGGTCACCGCCGTTTTCAGGGGCGAAGAAGGCCGTGCCGAAGTTGCGGTCGGTCAGCAGCATGGTGATGCCGCCTGCCAGAACCGGCAGCGAGAGCAGAAGCAGGAAGGCGGTGATCAGAACCGACCAGGCAAACAGCGGCATCTTGTGCAGCGTCATGCCCGGAGCGCGCATGTTCAGGATCGTGGTGATGAAGTTGATCGCACCGAGGATCGAGGATGCACCGGCAATGTGGAGGCCGAGGATCACGAAGTCCATCGCCGGACCGGGCTGGCCCGAGGTGGAGAACGGCGGATAGATCGTCCAGCCGCCGCCTGCGCCATACGCACCTGCCGGGCCTTCGACGAACATCGAGAGCAGCACGAGCAGGAAGGCCGGGATGATCAGCCAGAACGAGATGTTGTTCATGCGCGGGAACGCCATGTCAGGCGCGCCGATCATGATCGGAACCATCCAGTTGGCGAAGCCGCCGATGAGGGCGGGCATGACCATGAAGAAGATCATGATGAGCGCATGCGCCGTCGTGAAGACGTTGAACATGTGCTTGCCGCCGTCGATGGCAGCGTCACCTTCGAAGCCGTAGACCATAGCGGCCAGGCCGTGGAATATCTGGATGCCCGGCTCCTGCAGCTCCATGCGCATCACCACCGAGAGCGTACCCCCGATGATGCCCGCACAGATCGCGAAGATCAGGTAAAGCGTGCCGATATCCTTGTGGTTGGTCGACAGGAACCAACGCTGGAAGAAGGTAAGCGGCTTGTGTTCGTGGTGATCGTGGTGATCGCCGTGGGCAGCGGATGTTCCGGCCATGGATCAGACTCCCTAGGTATTACTGCGCGGCGTTCTGGGCGACGTCTACGGCCTTCGCCGCACCGTCGACAGACGCCATCAGGGCCTTGTTTGCCTCGCCGACATTCGTCGCGGCGGCAGCAAGCCAGGTATCGTACTTCTCTTGCGAGACGACGCGGACGGCGATCGGCATGAACGCATGGTCCTTGCCGCAGAGCTCGGAACACTGACCATAGAACAGGCCTTCGCGGTCTGCCTTGAACCAGGTTTCATTGAGGCGGCCCGGCACGGCGTCGATCTTCACGCCGAAGGAGGGCATCGCGAAGGCGTGGATCACGTCTGCACCCGTGACGAGCAGGCGAACGTGCTTGCCGACGGGGATGACGATTTCGTTGTCGACGGCGAGCAGGCGCGGATAGACAGCCTTGTCTTCCTTGCCGGCAGCGGCGCGATCGGCATCAGCGAGCAGAAGGCTGTCGAAGGAGACCGGCTTGTCGCCGACCTGGTATTCGTAACCCCAGTACCACTGGTAGCCGGTAGCCTTGATCGTCAGTTCCGGCTCTTCCGTCGGCGCGAGCTGCTTGGTGAGAAGCTGGAAGGAGGGAACGGCCAGGAACAGCAGGATGACGACCGGACCGAGCGTCCAGGCGATTTCGATCGCCGTGTTGTGGCTGGTCTTGGACGGAACCGGGTTCGCGCTTTCGCGGAACTTCACGACGACGATGATGAGCAGGGCGAGGACGAACAGCGTGACCGGGACGATGAACCAGAGTGTGTAATGCTCGAACCAGCTGATTTCTTCCATGATCGAGGTCGCAGCGGGCTGGAGGCCCTTCTGCCACGGAAACGGCTGATCAGCGAAAGCGGTCGAAGCAAAGAGCAGACAGCCGATGGCGGCCAGAACTGCAAAAGCTTTGTTTTTCACAACGTATCTCCCCAAGGCGTTTGATTGGGATCAAACAGACGCGCAGAATCCCTGCTATACTGAGTGCTTAAAACCACAGTTTCATGCTCGCCGCAACAGCCATGGGGCTGCGTCTGTGCGGCATTTTTGCGCAAAAGCAAAAGCCTTTGCCGACTCCCCACAGTTTCCACACAATTCCCTATAGCATGAAAGGTTTGGCCGCCGCGAGCCTCCGTCTGCGCACCCCGCCGCCGGGGCCGCGACTCATTTTGCGCAAGCCAAACCGGCACTGACGCGCGATCCGCCTTGGTGCCACAGCCCCCTTCCCCGTTTTAATCCCGTATCCTGCAAAGACCCCGAAACGCCGCCGACATCCATACCCGACTCGAAAATCGGCCGGACTTGACACATACCGACCGTATGGTATGTTTTCCACATGCCCAGACCGACCAAACACGCGCCCGAACGGGGCAATGCACGCACCCGGCTTCTCGAAGCCGCCCGCGACCTGATCCGCGCCAAGGGCTTTGCCGGCACCAGCGTCGATGATCTCTGCAAGGCGGCGGATGTGACGAAGGGCGCCTTCTTCCACCATTTCTCCAGCAAGGAGGCGCTCGGCGTCGCCGCGGCGGATTTCTGGGCGGAAACGACGAGCGCCTTCTTCGAGGCAGCGCCCTATCACGGGCCGACCGATCCGCTCGACCGCGTGCTCGCCTATGTCGCCTTCCGCAAGGCGATCATTGCCGGTGAGATCGCCGAGTTCACCTGCCTCGTCGGCACATTGGCGCAGGAGGTCTATGCCAGCGCGCCCGATATTCGCGATGCCTGCGCGCGCAGCATATTCGGCCACACCGCAACGCTGGAGGCCGATATCCAGGCGGCCCGGCAGGCACGCGGCATCGATGCCGGCTGGACGGCCGAGAGCCTCGCCCGCCACACGCAGACCGTCATCCAGGGCGCCTTCGTGCTCGCCAAGGCCGCCAACGATCCGGCGCTGGCCCGCGAAAGCCTCGACCATCTCGATCGATACATCCGGCACTTGTTTCATTTAACCAGGGAGCATGCAGCATGACGAAGACCACGATCATCGGATGCCGATGCGGCAAGACGCATTTCGAGGCGACAGGCGAACCGATCCTCGTTTCGGAATGCCTGTGCAACAGCTGCCGGGCCGCCGCCGCCCGTCTCGAACGCCTGCCCGGCGCAAACCCCATGCTGACGCCCTACCAGGCGACGCCAAGCGCGGAGTACCGCAAGGACCGCATCAAGATCCTGTCCGGCGCGGAAAGCCTCCGGGAGTTTCGCCTCACCACCGATGCCGGCTCGCGCCGCATCGTCGCGACCTGCTGCAACACGCCGGTCTTCCTGGAGATGAAAGGCGCGCACTGGCTGAGCGTCTATCTGCATCTCTGGCCCGCCGCGACCCGGCCGAAGCCCGAGCTGCGCACCATGGTCGGCGACCTCAAGGACCCGTCCGCCCTTCCCGCCGACATTCTCAACCTGAAGACCCATCACCTGGCCTTCTACGCCAAGCTTCTGAAAGCCTGGATCGCGATGGGTTTCCGCACCCCCAAGATCGATGTGAGAGGAGCAATCGATGCCTAGCGAAAAGATATCCATCGAAAACGTGCTTCGGCCCGGCAAGACCTATCGCGCCGACCGCGCGAAATACGAGGCGATGCGGGCGGCCCTTCTGACCATCCTGCCCGGCGAGGCCCCCGGCCTGACGTTGCCGGCAGCGCGCGACGCGCTTCTGCCGCATCTGTCTGAGGAGCTGTTTCCCGGCGGCGACAAGGCCGGCTGGTGGCTGAAGGCCGTGCAGCTCGACCTCGAAGCCAAGGGCGTCATCCGCAGGGCGCCAAACAGCCCGGTGCGGCTCTACCGGTCCGCCGCCTGAGACACGTTACCAACGCCTACTTATAAAGTGCAGCCCCGAGCGTCCAATTTCCGCCTTCAATCAATCGGAAAGGAGCGCTCGGGGCTTTTCATTTCTCCGCCGTCCCTTCAAAGATACCCCGACTGATTCGAGATTCCGAGGTTTTCATGGGTTTTGCTCCCCTTTCCCGGCTGTCCCGGGCGGCATTCGGCCTTGCCGTCTTCTCGCTCGGCGCCATGGCGCTTCCGTCGCTTGCAGCGGCGCAGCAGCCCGGCACCGTGAAATCGAACCATGGCGCCTGGTCCATCGTCTGCGACCAGCCGGCCGGCGCCTCGGGCGAACAATGCGCGCTGATGCAGAACGTGCTGGCTGAAGACCGCCCGGAACTCGGCCTCTCCGTCGTCGTGCTGAAGACCGCCGACCGCAAGGCCAAGATTCTGCGCGTGCTCGCACCGCTCGGCGTGCTGCTGCCCAACGGTCTGGGCCTCAATGTCGACGGCAAGGATATCGGCCGCGCCTATTTCGTGCGCTGCTTCGCCGATGGCTGCTATGCCGAAGTCGTGCTCGAGGACGAGCTTTTGAAGACCTTCCGCTCCGGCGCGACGGCCACCTTCATCGTCTTCCAGTCGCCGGAAGAAGGCATCGGCATCCCCGTCGACCTCAAGGGCTTCGGCGAAGGCTACGACGCGCTGCCGTAAGCGCTCAGGCATACCCCAGAAACACGGCAAGGCTGCGCATGATCGCGGCCATTGTGTCACGATCGAGCCTGCCGATCGTGCCGCCGATCTTGTCGCGGCGGACCGTCATGATCTTGTCGATCATGACTTGAGACGGCTTGCGCAGCCCGTTCGTACCGCTCGGCTCGATGGAAATGCGCAGCAACGGCGCATCCTGGTGCGTACCGGAGATGAGAAGGACTGTGACGGTCGGTATTTGCGCAAACAAGTCCGACTGGACGACCAGTGCGGGCCGTGGCTTGCCGAAATCTCCCGGTATCGCCACCGTAACCAGATCGCCGCGCCTCACGCTTCAGAACCGACCATGTCGAGAAAAGCAGCGTCCAGAAAGCCGTTCAGGTCATCGTCATCTGCTTCCGCCGCGGAAATAATTCTGGATTGGCGCAGGCACTCTTCCGAAAAGCCGCTTTGTCGCGTGTTCGGAAGCCATATCTGCACGGGCCGCAGACCGGCAGCCCGCAGCGCTTCCCGCCGCTTCTGTACCCGTTCACTGACAGCCTTGGCCATCGTGCAAGCACTCCAGTTTCGTTACATGTAACATAAGATCGCAGGAGCACCCTGTCAAGTTTCGCCACCGTTCTCAAAGAGCAACTTGCCGTTCCACCACGCCATCTCTACATGAGAGACACTCAAATGCTGCGGAGCCTGCCATGAACGACCTCCTCTCCCTTTTCGATGCCGACGAGGCATCCGTGCAGGCGGTGCTTCGGGAAACCTTGAAAAGCGCCGATGACGGCGAGCTCTATCTCGAACATGCGCAGGCGGAATCGCTGTCCTTCGACAATGGCCGCCTGAAGGGCGGCAGCTTCAACACCGACCAGGGGTTTGGCCTGCGCGCCGTTGCGGGTGAGGCTGTCGGCTATGCGCATTCCGGCGAGATGACGCTGTCGGCGCTGAAGCGCGCGGCCGATTCGGCCGGAGCCGTGACGCGCGGCTATTCCGGCACCTATGCCGCAGCCCCCCAGGGCACCAACCGCCAGCTTTACAGCCCCGACAATCCAATCGGCTCGCCGACCTTCGAAGCGAAGGTGGCGCTCTTGACCGAGATCGACGCCTATCTGCGCGGCAAGGACCCCAAGGTGCGGCAGGTCACGGCCTCGGTGGCGGCCAGCTGGCAGGTCGTCAACATCCTGCGCGCCGATGGCCACCGCGTCACTGACATAAGGCCCATGACCCGCGTCAACATTTCCGTCGTCGTCGGCCAGGGCGACCGGCAGGAGACCGGCAGCTACGGCATCGGCGGGCGCACGACCTTCGATGCCTTCCTGACCGAGGAAAGCTGGCATGCCGGCGCCGACGAGGCGCTGCGCCAGGCGCTCGTCAATCTCGAGGCGATCGAAGCGCCGGCGGGCACGATGGATGTCGTGCTCTCCAACGGCTGGCCGGGCGTGATGCTGCACGAGGCCGTCGGCCACGGGCTGGAAGGCGATTTCAACCGCAAGAAGACCTCGGCCTTTGCCGGCCTGATGGGCGAGCAGGTGGCGGCCAAGGGCGTTACCGTTGTCGACGACGGCACGATCGACAATCGCCGCGGCTCGATTACCGTCGACGACGAGGGTACGCCTTCGGCCTATAATGTGCTGATCGAGGACGGCAAGCTGGTCGGCTATATGCAGGACCGGCAGAATGCCCGGCTGATGGGCATGAAGGCGACCGGCAACGGCCGCCGCCAGGGCTATGCCTATCGCCCCATGCCGCGCATGACCAACACCTACATGCTCTCGGGCGACAAGACGCCGGACGAGATCATCGCCTCCGTCAAGAACGGCATCTACGCCGTCTCCTTCGGCGGCGGGCAGGTGGATATCACCTCCGGCAAATTCGTCTTCGGTTGCACGGAAGCCTATCTCATCGAGAACGGCAAGGTGACGGCCCCCGTCAAGGGCGCCATGCTGATCGGCAACGGCCCGGACGCCATGCGCCGCGTCTCGATGGTCGGCAACGACACCAAGCTCGACACCGGCATCGGCAATTGCGGCAAGGCCGGCCAATGGGTGCCGGTCGGCGTCGGCCAGCCGCATCTGCGCATGGACCAGATCACCGTCGGCGGGACGAAGACCTAAGGGCCGTCCCCTGCGCGCACATCGAGACGCTTCAAAAGCCACAGCCGAAACGCCTGCGCCTCCGGCGAAAGACGCTTGAAGCTGCGCGCCACCAGCCAATAGGCGCCGTGGCGGATCGAGATATCGAAGGGCTGGACGAGGCGGCCGGCGGCGATGTCCTCGGCGGCGAGAAAACGATCGACCAGTGCCACGCCGTGGCCGCGCAGCACCGCCTGCAGCACCAGATTGCCCTCGGCGAAAATCTGCGCGCGGCCGAGCGGCGCATCCGGCAGGCCGGCGGCGGTGAACCAGCGTTCCCAGACGCTGCGGGTTTCCTCGTGCAGCAGGGTATGCGTCAGAAGATCAGCGGGCGTTTCAAGCGGCGGGCTGTTTGCAAGCAGGCTTGGCGCAATGACCGGCACCATGTCCACATCCGTCAGGTGATCGACCTCCGTGCGCGGCCAGGCCTTGGCGTCCATGCCGTGACGAATGGCGATCTCCGCCTCATGGGTGCGGAATTCGATGAGCCGCATGTCGGAATCGACCGCCACATCCACCTCGGGGTGGCCGGAGCGGAAATCGTCGAGATGCGAGACGAGCCAGCCGGCGGCGAAGGACGGTTCGGCGCTGATTTCCAGGAGACCGCCGCCGCGCCGGCCGCGGATTTCCGACAGGCTCGCATCCATCGCATCGAAGCTGCGCGAGAGCACGCCAAGCAGCGCATGGCCTGACGGCGTGAGGCGCACCGCCCGGTGGCGGCGCTCGAAAAGCGGCTTGCCAAGCTCGGCCTCCAGCTCCTTCACCTGCCGGCTGACGGCGGCCTGGGAGACCGCAAGTTCATCGGCCGCCAGGGTAAAGCTGCCGAGCCGGCCCGCCGCCTCGAAACTCCGCAATGCCGTCAAGGGCAACCGTCCACGCTTCATCGCATAACCTCAAGTCATCCGAAATCGACGATAAACTCGTTTGAGCGAAAGAGGCAAGCGGGCGGACAATAGAGGCAATTCAAGTTTGCCTGGAGGAGATGACATGTTCATCCCGATCATCACCGTCTTTTCGGACGTCATCCAACTCATCACTTTTCAACCGCGGACCGGGGGAAATTTCTCGTTCCGAAGCCCCTGCCCCGAGGAGGATTTTGCGCTGGCGGAAACGAAATGCGCTGTCCGGCCGATCGCGGCGCTGCGCTCCAGCCTTGAAAACAAGCCCACCCCTCTCCCGCGCCATGAAAGGGTGCCGGCAGGCGGATGAGGCCCTGCCGCCGGCCGGGATTCGAGCGGGATGGTTGAGAAAGCATAGGGCGGCGAGCCGCGTTAACGGCTCGGATACCATGCAAGCCGCATAAAGGCGGCTGGTTCAACCATCAGGAGGCGGGAATGCCGATCCGCAGCGTCATGCGACAGGGGCTCAAGCGCGCCGTCATCACCGGCGGGCTCGAAGTCGCGCATCTGGCGGAGCGTGCCGGCCTGATGGCCTCGGCGCGCGGCATGGGCGCGATCTTCACGCTGCATCATGTGCGGCCGAAGACGCCGCAGGTCTTCGATCCGAACGCCCATCTGGAGATCACGCCGGAATTCCTCGATGCCGCCATCGGGCATCTGACGGAGGAAGGCTACCAGTTCGTCTCGCTCGCCGACATGCCGGCGCGGCTGGCCATCGCCCGCGCGGGCGAGCGCTTCGCCGCCTTCACGCTCGACGACGGCTATCGCAACAATGCTGTCCACGCCCAGCCGGTCTTCACGCGCCACAAGGTGCCGTTCACGGTGTTCGTGGCCCCCGGCTTTGCCTGCAAGACCCACGGCATCTGGTGGGAGACGCTGACGGAACTCCTGCGCATTGCACCCCATCTCGATTTCGATTTCGGTTCCGGCACCGTCACCTTGCCGCTGGCGACGCCGTTCCAGAAGCAGACGGCCTTCGAGCGCTTCACCCGCTTCGTCCGTGTGGAAACCGAAGAAACCGCAGCCATCGAAAAGCTCGATGCGGCCGCCCGCGCCCATGGCATCGATCCGCTGATGATCACCGAACGGCTGATCATGCGCGAGCCGGAACTGAAAAGCCTCGTGCTCAACCCGCTCGCGACGATCGGTGCGCATACGGTGAGCCACCGGGCACTCGCCCGTCTTTCAGATGCCGAAGCCCGCCGCGAAATGGACGAATCCGCCGAGCGCATCGCCGCGATCACCGGCCGCCGCCCGGATAGCTTCGCCTACCCCTATGGCGACCGCGCCGCCGTCTCGCCGCGTGAGCACCAGCTCGCCAGGGATCTCGGCTTCCGTGTGGCGGTGCTGACGGATCCCGGCACGCTTTCCGCACGCTCCTTCGACACCCCGACGGCGCTGCCCCGCATTTCGCTGAACGGGCTTTATCAGAAGCCGAAATATGTCGGGGCGCTGGCCTCCGGCATCCCCTTCCGGCTGATGCGGCGTTAAACCTGCATTCTCACGGATACATCCTGACCTTCGTCCAGCCCTTGCCGTCGTCGGCGCGGCGGAATTCCACGCGGTCGTGCAGGCGGAAGGGGCGGTCGTGCCAGAACTCGATCGACACGGGCTTCAGGCGGAAGCCGGACCAGTGCGGCGGGCGGGGGATTTCGCCGATCGCGTAGCGGGCGGTGTATTCGGCGACCGCCTTTTCCAACGCGAAGCGGCTTTCGAGCGGACGCGACTGCTTGGAGGCCCAGGCGCCGATGCGGCTGCCGCGCGGGCGCGAGGCGTAATATTCGTCGGCCTCGGCGTCGCTGACGACCTCGATCTCGCCGCGGATGCGGATCTGGCGGCGCAGCGATTTCCAGTGGAAACACATCGCCGCCTTGTGCGCCGAGAGGATTTCCTGGCCCTTGCGGCTCTCGAAATTCGTGTAGAACACGAAGCCCCGCTCATCGAAACCCTTCAGCAGAACCATGCGCACATTGGGCAGGCCCGTCTCGTCGACCGTGGCGAGCGCCAGCGCATTGGCATCGTTCGGCTCGCTCTTGCCGGCATCCGAAAGCCAGCTTCCGAACAACGCATAGGGTTCGTTTTCCTCGGTGAAGTCACCGCTTGTTAACGCATTTTCGCTCATATTCGATTCAAAGCCGATCTTTTTGGGCCGATTTAGGCCGATCTTTTCGACTGCATGAGGCAGGTGGAGTGAACGTCATAGCAAAGTCGCGACCGGAGACAAAGCCATACTGGGCGCGCTGCATCGTCCTCGCAGCAGTCACGACCTCGGCCGCGTTCCTGTCGGGCTGCATGGGTGGCCTCGACCTCTTCGAAGACAGCAAGGTCGACAGCACCATCCGCACCAGCACCGTTGCCAATGGCGAGCGTCTTTCCGACGAGACGACGGTGCGCAATGCCGTCTCCTCCGCCGATCTGGCGCAGGCCGCGGGCCAACCCATTCCCTGGGCGAACTCCGCCTCGGGAAGTGCAGGCGTCATCAGCACGATTGCCGAAAACCACGATACGGCAGGGCGCACCTGCCGCGATTTCGTGACGACGAAACACTCCTACCAGGGCATCGCCAACTATTCCGGCCGCACGTGCCTCGGCAATTCCGGCGAATGGCTGCTGCTGGCCTTCGACAGGCAGGGCTAAGCCTATCTTAGCAATCTGTAAACCCTAACGCGTAACCGGCGGTTAGAACGTCGCCCGCTACCATGAGCGGTAAAACGAGACGGGTGGTAGTTATGCGTGATCCCTATTCGGTTCTTGGCGTGAAGCGGAATGCCGGCCAGGACGAAATCAAGGCGGCGTGGCGTTCGGTGGCGAAGGCCGTGCATCCCGACCAGAATCACGACGACCCCAACGCGACCGTGCGCTTCACCGAGGCCGGCCGCGCCTATGACCTGTTGCGCGATCCCGACAAGCGCTCCCGCTACGACCGCCAGCAGCGCGAGGCCGAGTTTCGCCGCATGGAGCAGATGCGCCAGCAGCAGGCCGACCGCAAGGCGAAGGCCGAAGCCCCCCGCCAGCAGGACGGACCGCGCGTTTCCGGCGAGGCTGCCGAAGACATGATCGCCCGCATCTTCGGCGTCGATTCGCGCGGCCAGCCGGCCGAAGCGAAGCCGCGCCCGCAGCCACAGCCGCAACCCCAGGCGCAGGCGCAGGCGCAAGCCGGTGCATCTACACCCGCCCAGGAGGCCCGCAAGGCCGCCGAGGAATCGGCAGCCGACCCGGCAATGCCGGCCCGCGGCACCGCGCCGGGTGCCGCCATCATCTCCGCCATCATCCGCCGCATCCGCGGCACGCGTGCCACGGTCGAGAAGGCGCCGGATCTCGTCGCCGACGTCACCGTCAGCGTGGAAGACATCCTCAACCGCGTGCGCCCGACCATCGAGACGCCGGAAGGGCAGACCATCCGCGTTCCCGTCGGCGCCGGTACGACCGATGGACAGGTGATCCGCCTCAAGGAGGCCGGCCATCGCATCGAGAACCTTCGACGCGGCGATGCGGTCATTACCGTGCGCGTGGCACCCGGCCGCTTCCGTGTCGATGGCTTCGACCTCCGGGTCGATCTGCCGGTGACGATCGAGAACGCCGTTCTCGGCTGCGAAATGACTATCGAGGGTCCGGCCGGTCCGCTTTCCGTCACGGTGCCGGCCTGGTCCGGCTCCGACCAGACGATCCGCATTCCCGATGAAGGCCTCGTCAAGGAAAACGGCGAGCGCGGCGATCTCATCGCCGAAATCCGGCTGCTGCTCTGGGAAAAGCCGGATGCGAAGATGATCGACCTCATGCGGTCGCTGCGCGAAGGCCTCTACCTTTAATCGATTTATGAACTTTCAGTGAAAGATGCACCCATTGTTACGGATGCTAACAGTTCCTGAACTGGCGCGCGCTTGAACCGCATTGCCGCCTATGCCATAGGCAAGTTCGACTTACTTCACGCAACTCCAAGAACGCAAAGCCTTTTCGCGTATTTGCGGGAGTTGCTCTAGACTTCAGAGGGGCAAACCATGGTTCAGGCATCTGGTCTGATGAAGGGCAAGCGCGGCGTCATCATGGGCGTCGCCAACAACCGTTCCATCGCCTGGGGCATCGCCAAGGCTATCCACGCACAGGGCGGCGAGATCGCCCTCACCTATCAGGGCGATGCGCTGAAGAAGCGCGTCGAGCCGCTGGCGGCCGAAATCGGCGCGGTGCTGGCTGGCGATTGCGATGTTTCGGACGAAGCGTCGATCGATGCGGTCTTCGACAATATCGAGAAGACCTGGGGCAAGATCGACTTCCTCGTGCATGCCATCGGCTTCTCCGACAAGGACGAACTGACCGGCCGCTACGTCGACACGACGCCGGGCAACTTCGCCAAGACGATGCAGATCTCGGTCTATTCCTTCACCTCGGTCGCCCGTCGTGCGGAAAAGCTGATGACCGACGGCGGCTCGATGCTGACGCTGACCTATTATGGCGCAGAGAAGGTCATGCCGAACTACAACGTCATGGGCGTTGCAAAGGCGGCCCTCGAAGCGAGCGTGAAGTACCTCGCCGTCGACCTCGGCCCGAAGAACATCCGCGTCAACGCCATCTCAGCCGGCCCGATCAAGACGCTCGCCGCTTCCGGCATCGGCGACTTCCGCTACATCCTCAAGTGGAACGAGTACAATGCGCCTCTGCGCCGTACCGTCACCATCGAGGAAGTGGGTGATGTCGGTCTCTACATGCTGTCGGACCTGTCGCGCTCGGTGACCGGCGAGACGCATCACGCCGACAGCGGCTACCATGTCGTCGGCATGAAGGCCGTCGACGCGCCCGACATCTCCGTCATCAAGGACTGACCCGGAGCCCCGCATCTTGCTCATCTACATGATCCGCCACGGCCAGACCGCGTGGAATGCTGAGGGCAGGCTGCAGGGACAAAAGGACATTCCGCTCAACGATACCGGCCGCGCTCAGGCGGCCGGCAACGGCCACGCCCTCAAGGCGCTTCTCAGCGACACCGTTCCGGATTTCGATTTCGTGGCAAGCCCGCTCGGGCGCACGCGCGAGACAATGGAAATCCTGCGCCGCGCCATGGGTCTCGACCCCCTCGCCTATCGCACCGACACGCGTCTCGTCGAAGTCTCCTTCGGCGACTGGGAAGGCCATACGCTGGAAGAGCTGGAAACGATGACGCCGGACCGCGTCAACGAACGCCGGCACTCGAAGTGGAACTTCATTCCGCCGGGCGAGACGGCCGAAAGCTACGAAATCCTCTGCTGGCGCATCGGTTCGTTTCTCGCCGAGATCGACCGGCCGACCGTCTGCGTCAGCCATGGCGGCGTTTTCCGCGCGGCGTTCCGGCTCAATGGCATGGCGGAGGAGGAAGCGGCCAACACCCCCATCTTCCAGGACCGTGTGCTCAGGCTGGACGCGACGGGCATGCACTGGCTCTGACGGACCGAAACCCTGATTACTGGATGATCTCGAGATCGTTGATGACGCGCTTGCCGTCGACCTCGGTGTAGAACACCAGCACCTTCACGCCCGGCTCCAGACCTTCGAAGTTGAACTCTTCCGGCGCCTGGTACTTCTTGCCGTCGTCGAGCGACAGCGAGAGATTGCCCGTGTCGACATTGGTGATCGTCGCCTCCACGTCGGCGCTTTCGGCCGAGGCGACGAGCGGCGAGAGGAAAACGGCCGTGGCCATCAAAGCTGCGATCAACAACCGCATCGTACGAACCCCTGGAAATGAATCAGTCTTTTTGCTGGTCACGTCAGATGCCCCCGAAATATGGCGAAATTCGCCCTCGTCGCCCACAATGTCGAAATGGATGGCCGGAAAGATCATACGAATCAAGGCGGGCTGCCGCGTCATCCCCTGGATTGTCTGACAAATGGAAAACCTGGGGCTGTCCCAAAGCGGGAAAACACCGGGTGAACAGCGCGGAAATACAAGTATTTCAGCTGCTTATAAATGCAATTTTAAGGACCCCGCCCGTACCGTTTCGGGATCATCGGGGAACGATTTCTTGCCTTTGCCTGCCGCTCTTCGCCATTCTCTGGCGTCCATTGCAGAATGGGCGCGGCCTTCGCTCGTGCCGGCCGCTATCGCCGGCGTCGTCATCCTGGCGGCGGGCATCTTCTACGAGCAGCAGAACGAGCGCATCTATCGCAACGAACTGCAGGCCCATGTCGCCGGCGATCTCGCGCTGATCGGCGCGCGGCTGCAAAGCGAGATCAACAGCGATGTCGCGGCGTTGCGCAGCGTCGCCAACATGTTTGCGGTCGCCCCGCAGCAGGCCTCGCTCCAGTTCAACGTCTTCGCCCGCAAGCTGCTTTTGCAGAACAGCCATTTCCGCCGCGTCGGCATCGCCCCGGGTGCCAAGGTCAGCCAGGCCTTCCCGCTCGACGGCAATCAGCATTATCTCGGCACCGACTTCAACCGCTTTCCCACCTTCCGCCGGGCCGCCCAGACGGACCGCTCGCGCGGCCGGCCGGTAATGTTCGGCCCGATCGAATTCGCCAAGGGCGGGCGCGGCTTCCATCTCTTCATGCCCGTGTTCACCACCGTCGATGCGCGGCATTACTTCTGGGGCTATATCGACGGGCTCGTCGATGAGCGCAAGCTCTTCACCGATGCGGGGCTGATCGGCCCCGACATGCATTCCCGCCGGGACATTCGCCAGCACGAGCCCGATATCCAGCTCGCCATCCGCGACGTCAGCGTGGCCGATAACATCATCGATCCCTTCTTCGGCGATGCCGAGATCTTCGAAAACAATCCGGTCCTGGAAGTGCTCGATTTTCCGGGTGGACGGTGGGAGCTTGCCGCCGTTCCCAAGCAGGGATGGCATCACCCGCCGGAAAACCTGACGCAGGTGCGGATGTTCATCCTCGCCGCAGCCCTCGTCGTCATCGTGCCGATCCTGCTCACCGGCGGCCTCGTCAGCGAACGCCAGCGCAATATCGCACGTCTGAGAGCGCGCGAGCGGCAGGTGCAGTCGCTCTCGCAGCGCCTCGACATCGCGCTCGATGCCTCCAAGATCGGCATCTGGGAATTCGACTTCGCAAGCGGCCTGCGCAACTGGGATGCGCAGATGCACCGGCTGCATGGTTTCCCGGAAAACGAAACCCCGCAGGACAACCAATGGCGCGCTGCACTGCACCCCGATGACGCCGCGAGCGCCAAGGCCGCGATGGACTTCATCCGGTCCGGAGGCAACGACTACAAGTCGCAGTATCGCATCCACATGCCCGACGGCAGCTGGCACCATATCCGCAATGTCGGCTCGCGGCTGATCGGCCCGAACGGCGAGGACAAGCTGACCGGCATCAGCTGGGACGTGACCGAGGACGTGCTGCTCAACGAGGCGCTGAAAAGCGCCAAGGAGCATGCGGAAGTCCAGAACGCCGAGCTTGCCAAGCTCACCCGCCGTCTCGACCTGGCGCTCGATGCCTATCAGTGCGGCCTGTGGGAAGCCGATCTCGAGGACGGGCTGACGCTGTGGGACGAGCGCATGCACCAGCTCTATGGCGTGAAGAACACCGGCAAGCGCATCGCCCACGAAACCTGGGTCAATGCCATCCATCCCGACGACCGGGAAGACGCCCAGCGCAAGGCCGACACGACCATCGAGGAAGGCGTGCCCTATATGCGCACCTCCCGCGTCGTCCATCCCGACGGCACGATCCGCCATGTCCAGTCCGTCGGCAAGCTGCATGTCGAGCAGGATGGCCGGCGCAAGCTCGTCGGCCTCGCCTTCGACGTCACCGAAGACGTGCTGATCAATGCACGCCTCAAGGAGGCCAAGGAACGCTCCGACCTCCAGAACAGCGAACTGGAGCAGACGACCCGTCGCCTCGATCTCGCGCTCGATTCCTATCAGTGCGGCCTCTGGGAAGCCGATCTCGATCTCGACCGGACCTTCTGGGATCCGCGCATGCACCAGCTCTATGGGCTGACCTTCACGAACGGTCTGGTGACGCGCGAGAACTGGCTTTCGGCCATCCATCCCGATGACCGCGACGGGATCGTCGAGAATGTCGGTCGCTGCATCCAGCTGGAACTTCCCTATGTGCATGAGGCACGCGTGATGCTGGCGGACGGTGAAATCCGCCACGTGCGATCCGTCGGCAAGATCCACTACGGACACGGCGGCACGCGCAAGCTCGTCGGCCTTGCCTTCGACGTCACCGAGGACGTGCTTCTCAAGCAGAACCTGAAGGCCGCAAAGGAACAGGCGGACGCCAAGAACATCGAGCTGGAGCTGGCAAAGGACCGCATCGAGCACAATGCCCTGCACGACCCGCTGACGGGGCTCGGCAACCGGCGCATGCTGGACGACGAGTTGACCGGCATTGCCGAACTCAGCGAGACGATGGATGTGCGCGTCGCCATCCTGCATATCGATCTCGACCGCTTCAAGCAGATCAACGACACGCTCGGCCACGCCGCCGGCGACGCGCTGCTCGTGCATGCCTCGGAAGTGCTGCGCGCCTCCACCCGCAAGGGCGATATCGTCGCGCGCATCGGCGGCGACGAATTCGTGGTGGTGGTCACGAATACCATCGACCAGGCCTATCTCAGCACACTCGCCAAACGCATCATCACCCTGATGCAGCAGCCGGTGGAATATGAAGGGCATCTCTGCCGCTTCGGCGTCAGCATCGGCGTTGCGCTGGCCGAGGGGCATTCGGTCAATACGGCCAAGCTGCTCGTCAATGCCGATATCGCGCTCTACCGGGCGAAGGCCATGGGCCGCAACCGCCACGAATTCTTCACCGAGGTGCTGCAGGCCGAGATCATCTCGAACAAGCGCATCGCCGACGACATTCTGGCCGGCATCGAGAACAACGAATTCGTGCCCTACTACCAGCCGCAAATCGAGGCCGGCACGCTGAAACTCGCCGGTGCCGAGGCCCTTATCCGCTGGAACCACCCGCGCGACGGGCTGCTGACGCCCGACCGCTTCCTCAAGATCGCCGAAGACCTCAACGTCATGGCGACGCTCGACCGGATCGTGCTGGAAAAGGCGCTCATCGACTGCACCCGCTGGGCGGCGCGCGGCCTGATCATGCCGAAGATTTCCGTCAACGTCTCGGCGCGCCGCCTGCGCGACGAAAGCCTGATCGACAGCCTGACCGGCCTTTCCATCCAGCCCGGCCAGATTTCCTTCGAACTGGTGGAATCGATCTTCCTCGACGAGAGCGACGATATCGTTCTCTCCAATCTCGAACGCATCAAGGCGCTCGGCATCGACATCGAGATCGACGATTTCGGCACCGGCCATACCTCGATCGTCAGCCTCTTGAAGCTGAAGCCCAAGCGCCTGAAGATCGACCGCCAGCTCGTGGCCCCCATCCTCAAGTCGCACAACGAACAGGCGCTGGTGCGCTCGATCATCGAGATCGGCCGCTCGCTCAATATCGAGATCGTCGCCGAAGGCGTGGAAACCATGGACCACGCCGAAATGCTCGGCCTGCTCGGCTGCGACCTCCTGCAAGGCTATGCCTTCGCCAAGCCGCTGTCCCGCGAGGACTTCCTGGCCTTCGGCAGCGAGATGCGCTGGAAGCTCGCTTCCTGACCCGACTTGACGCGAAACCCTTGTCCCGCCCCCGCCTTTTCCACTAAGGAGGGGGCGAAGATTTATCGGGTCCGGGTCCGCTCATGTCGCATAACAGTTTCGGTCATCTTTTCCGTGTCACCACCTGGGGCGAAAGCCATGGGGTAGCACTCGGTTGCGTGGTGGATGGCTGCCCGCCCGGTATCCGCTTCACGCTTGCCGAAATCCAGGCCTGGCTCGACAAGCGCAAGCCCGGCCAGTCGCGTTTCGTGACGCAGCGCCGCGAGGACGATCTGGTGAAAGTACTCTCCGGCGTTATGCTGGACGAGGACGGCGAGACGATGATCACGACGGGAACGCCCGTCTCGATGATGATCGAGAACACCGACCAGCGCTCGAAGGACTATGGCGAGATCGCCAAGCGCTACCGCCCCGGTCATGCCGACTATACCTATGACACCAAATACGGCATCCGCGACTATCGCGGCGGCGGCCGCTCGTCGGCCCGCGAGACCGCAGCACGCGTCGCCGCCGGGGGACTTGCCCGCAAGGTCGTGCCGGGACTTTCCGTGCGCGCCGCCCTCGTGCAGATCGGCAAACACAAGATCGACCGCCGCAACTGGGACTGGAACGAGGTCGACAACAACCCGTTCTTCGCCCCGGACCCCGCCATCGTGCCCGTCTGGGAAGACTATCTCGACGGCATCCGCAAGGCCGGCTCCTCCATCGGCGCCGTCGTGGAAGTGGTCGCCGAAGGCGTTCCGGCCGGTATCGGCGCGCCGATCTACGGCAAGCTCGACCAGGATATCGCCTCATTGCTCATGTCGATCAACGCCGTGAAGGGCGTGGAGATCGGCGAAGGCTTTGCCTCGGCCGAACTCACCGGCGAGGAAAACGCCGACGAGATGCGCATGGGCAATGACGGCAATCCGATCTTCCTGTCCAACCATGCCGGCGGCATTCTGGGCGGCATTTCCACCGGCCAGCCGGTCGTCGCGCGCTTTGCCATCAAGCCGACCTCGTCCATCCTCACCGAGCGCCGCTCGATCGATGCCGACGGCAACAATGTCGATGTGCGCACCAAGGGCCGCCATGACCCGTGCGTGGGCATCCGCGCCGTGCCGATCGGCGAGGCCATGGTCGCCTGCGCCGTTGCAGACCACTATCTCCGCGATCGCGGCCAGACAGGCCGTTTGAAATAATTGGCCGCCTGAAAGAGGATTTTGCCATGAGCTACGATCAGAAGCGTGTCGTCGATGCCATCCGCGCCTTCGAGGCCGGCGAAATCGTCGTCGTGATGGATGACGACGGCCGCGAGAACGAGGGCGACCTCATCGTCGCCGCGGTGCACTGCACGCCGGAAAAGATGGCCTTCATCGTGCGCCACACGTCCGGCATCGTCTGCACGCCCATGCCGCGCGAGGAGGCCAAGCGCCTGAACCTCAACGCCATGGTGGCGGAAAACGATTCGGCCCACACCACCGCCTTCACCGTCTCGGTCGATTTCAAGCACGGCACGACGACGGGCATTTCCGCCGACGACCGCACGCTGACGGTGCGCAACCTCGCCAATCCGAATGTCGGCGCATCCGATTTCGTGCGCCCCGGCCACATTTTCCCGCTGGTTTCGCGCGAAGGCGGCGTGCTGATGCGCTCGGGCCATACGGAAGCCGCCGTCGATCTCTGCAAGCTCGCGAGCCTCCCGCCGATCGGCGTGATCAGCGAGCTCGTCAACGACGACGGCACCGTGATGCGCGGTCCGCAGGTTGCGGCCTTCGCGGAAAAGAACGGCCTGAAACAGGTCTCCGTCGCCGATCTCATCGCCTACCGCCAACGCAAGGAAACCCTGATCGAGCAGGTCGGCAGCTTCGACATCGAGACGCCCTACGGCAAGGCGAAGGCTCTGACCTACACCCTGCCCTGGGATCCGATGCAGCACCTCGCCGTCGTCTTCGGCGACATCAGGGACGGCGTCGACATTCCGGTGCGCCTGCATCTCGAAAATGTCGGCGACGACGTTTTTGGCGCGGGCCGCCAGATCGACGGCATCATGAAGCGCATTGCCGAACAGGGTCGCGGGGTCATCGTCTATCTGCGCGAAGGCTCCGTCGGCGTCGGCCAGTCCTCCACAGCCCGCAAGGGAAAACACGACCGCGAAGGCCATGACGAAGCGCAGGCCCGCGAAAGCGAATGGCTGGAAATCGGCCTCGGTGCGCAGATCCTGAAGGATCTCGGCATCACCTCGATCCGCCTGATGGCCTCCCGCGAGCGCCACTATGTCGGCCTCGAGGGCTTTGGCATAGAGATCAGCGCGACGGACCTCTGCTGAACCCCGAATATCCCGCGGCTCCGAAACGTTTGCCTTTGGCGCGACGCTTCGGATCGCGGGGTTTTCTGTGGGGACATCAGGGCATGTGGGACTTCAGCATAGGCAAGACCATCGGCATCCTGCTGAAGACCATGCCCTTCATCATCACTCGGATGGTGATCTATTTCGTCATCACGCTCGCCTTCATTCTGGCGACGGGCACGGGGGCCGGCATCGGCTATGGTGTCGGCTCGCTCTCCGACAGCCCGGAATCCTTCGCCGTCTGGGGCGGCATTTTCGGCATGGGACTGGTCGGCACCGCCGTCTACTGGGCGCGCGAATGGCTGCTCTACATGGTCAAGGCCGCCCATATCGCCGTCATGGTCAAGCTGATCGACGGTGAACCGCTGCCCGACGGCAAGGGCCAGGTCGCCTATGGCCGCGAGGTCGTCACCGCCCGCTTCGGCGAGGCCAACGTGCTCTTCGCGCTCGACCAGCTCATCAAGGGCGTGATCGCCGCCATCACCGGCCTGCTCGGCGGCATCGCGGCCTTCCTGCCCATTCCCGGTCTCGACGGCATCGTGCGCTTCGCCAACACCGTCATCCGCCTATCCCTGACCTATGTCGATGAGATCATCCTCGGCTACAACATCCGCACGGGCAGCGACAATGCCTGGGAAAGCTCGCGCCGCGGCCTCGTGCTCTATGCGCAGAACGGCCTGAAGATGGTGAAGAATGCCGTCTGGCTCTCCATCTTCCTGTGGATCCTCTCCATCGTCGTCTTCCTCCTGGCGCTGGCACCGGCCGCCGCCGTGGTCTATCTCTTCCCCGGCGATCTCACCGCCCTCACCTTCATCGTCGCCATCGTCTTCGCCTGGGCCTTCAAGGCCGCCGTGCTCGAACCCTTCGCCATCGCCGCCCTGATGGCCGTCTATTTCGACACGATCCGCGGCCAGGTGCCCGACCCGGACTGGGACGCCAAGCTGACAGGGGCTTCGGAGAAGTTTCGCGCACTGACGGAGCAGGCCAAGGGCGCCTTTGGCGGGCGGCCGGTAACCGTTTGAATACCCCGGCGGAATAGCTTCCCGAGGCGCCGCGCCTTGAACCGGGGAGACTCACTTGATCGTTCTGGAAGATCGCCTCTGGAGCAGCTTTTCCTGCGGCTCCCGGATGCTGATAATACCTGCTGGCATCATCGCCTTCTGCCTTCTGACTATTGGCTTTGCGCGTTTGAAGGAAGCTGCATCCAGATCGTTGCGAGGCGTCCAGCCACGCACCAATTCGGACCTAACGGATAGCTTTCTTACGCATCGCGCCACGGTCGTCCTTGGCACGACGGCCCTTCTTTCGGTTTCCTTTGTCGCATCCGTCTCACCGAACGTCACCTATATTGCGAGCGATGGGTCAAGCATCGTTGAAAACGGTTGTCATGCGACGACAACATACACCAAGGAAATCAGGCTCGATTTCTCGAGCGCCATATATGAGCACAAGACAAGTCGGCGACGATCGCGAGAGACCCACCGGCTGCTTGTTTCGGACGGTAGAAGTACCATCATTCTGAAGCTTGGCGGTCAAAAGGATTACGCCATATTGGCCCGCATCGCACCGAAACCTATGGCGCAATATGCAAAAGCGTTGCGTGAAAGTAGCAGGCCTATTCCTGCACCCCTTCTGCATCTTCTACAGCAGAGTGATGGGTAAAGGCCGCCGAGAAGCCTAGCCCTCCTCACCTTTCCACCCATCCAGATACCGCACGCTCTCCACCCCGGTAAACTTCGCAAGCCGCGCCAGTTCCGCCTCCAGCTTCTCCAGCCGCCCCGCCGATGCGCGAACCTTCGGCTCCCACCAGAGGCGTTTGACGTCGAGCGTGCCAGCCTTGCGGTCGGCTTTCATGTCGATGCGGCCGACGAGGCGGTCGCCTTCGAGGAGCGGGAAGACGTAGTAGCCGTATTGGCGCTTCGGCTCCGGCACGAAGACTTCGATGCGGTAATAATAGCCGAAGAGGCGTTCGGTGCGGTTGCGGTCGCGGATCAGAGGATCGAAGGGCGAGAGGACGCGCAGGCGGGCGGGCGGCTCGGGGATATCGCCGAGATTATCAGGGAAACCGTCGAAGGCGTAGGCGAGGCGCGGCTTGCCGCCATCGGCGGTTTCGATCGAGACGGGGCGCAGTTCGTCGCGGTGCGCGTCCACCCAGGTCTTGGCCTCCTCCGGCGAGATCAGCGCCCAGAAGGCGGCGATTTCGCCATGGGTGGCAAAACCCAGCCGGGTCAGCGCGCTGCGGCAGGCCCAGTCGACGAATGCCTCGTGCTCGACGGCGGGCTCGTGATGGTGCGGCGGCACCACGCGTTCGGTGAGATCATAGACCTTCTGGAAATTCTCGCGCCTGCATATGCAGAGTTTGCCGGTGTGCCAGAGGAATTCCAGCGCCGTCTTGTTCGGATGCCAGTTCCACCAGCCGCCGGACTTGTGATCGTCCGTCTTCAGCTCGCGCGACAGCACGGCGCCGCCGGACGCGATGCGCTCATAGGTCTCGTCGAACGCCTTGTCGAAGCCCTCCCCCTGCCACTTGCTCCAGCGCTCGAGGATCGACGCTTCCTTGCGGCGGAAACGGTGTTTCCAATAGCGGAAGAAGGCGCTCGGAATGATCGAGGCATCGTGCGTCCAGTGCTCGAAGAGATCGCCGTCCTTTTCCAGAAGCTCCGTCAGGTGCTCGCGCCGGTAGGTCTGGTTGCGCGAGAAGAGGATCTGGTGATGCGCCCGCTCGACGGTGGCGATGCTGTCCACCTGCACGAAGCCGATATCGTGGATGAGCTGCAACAGCCCCGCCTTGCCAAGCTGCCGGCCGGGCGATCCGCTGAGCCCCTGGCGGGCGAGGAAGATACGGCGGGCGTCGCTATTCGAAAGAAGAATCGTCATGCCGGATGATAGGCATATATTCTTGGTTTGTTCCACCCGTTTTCCGTGAGGTTGATCGCGGCCCGGAATGACGTCTCAACATTTTCTGCGGATTGTTCAACATAATTGCGGCAGGCCATCACAAAAACCCTTCGCACCTATCGATAAATTGCTTATAGGTCCTGCACCCATCCGCGAACCGGGGCCTTGCTCTTGGACATCGTCTTCTCCGCTGCCACGGTGGCCTATGGCAGCCGCACGGCGCTCCAGCCGCTGGATTTGCAGCTCTCAGAGCAACGCATCGGCGTCGTCGGCCTCAACGGCTCCGGCAAGACGACCATGGCGCGGCTGATCAACGGACTGGTCAAGCCGACCGCCGGCACCGTCACGGTCGGCGGGCTCGATACGGTCGGCGACGAGCAGGCGGCGCGCGGCAAGACCGGTTTCATCTTCCAGAATCCGCAGCACCAGATGATCCTGCCGATCCTGGCAGAGGACATCGCCTTCGGCCTGAAGAACCGCGGGCTCGGCAAGGCCGAGATCGCCGAGCGCACCGAGGCCGTGCTGGACCGTTTCGGCATTTCCCATCTCGCCCGCCGCCGCGTGCATGAGCTTTCCGGCGGCGAGACGCAGCTCGGCGCCATTGCCAGCGTGCTCGTCACCGGCCCGGAGCTTCTGATCCTCGACGAGCCGACCAACCAGCTCGACCTGAAGAACCGCGCGCTGATCGCACGCACCATTGCCGGCCTGCCCGAGCAGGTGCTCGTGATCACCCATGATCTAACACTGATCGAGGATTTCGATCGCGTTCTGGTGTTCCACGAGGGGCGGTTGGCGGCGGATGACCGGCCGACGGAGGCAATCCGCGCCTACCGGGAGATCGCGGCATGCTGAACGGGCTCGATATCGAGGGCAACTCGCCGCTACATCGCCTGCCGGTGCGCGCCAAGCTGATCGTGCTGTTTGCCGCCGCCATCGTGCTGTTCCTGCTTTCCGATCTGCGCCTGCTCGTGCCGGTACTCGGCCTTTCCGTGGCGCTCTATCTCTCCACGGGCATCGGCCTTGCCGAGGCAGTGCGGCGCACGCGCTTCGTGCTGTTCACCGTGCTGCTCGTCGCGGCGGCGAACTATCTCTTCCACTCGCCGCACGAGGGCGCCGTCGTCTTCTGCCGGCTTTCGACACTGGTGCTGCTGGCCGCCGCCGTGACGGCGACGACGGGCATTTCCGCTTTCATGGACGAGATCACCCGGCTGATCACGCCGCTGGAGCGATTCGGTTTCGTGCGGGCGGCGGATGTCAGCCTCGCGGTCGGCCTCGTCATCCGCTTCGTGCCGGAGATTTTTGCGCGCTACGGCGAGATTTCAGCCGCGCACAAGGCGCGCGGTCTGCCGGTGCGGCCGCTCACCACGCTCGTTCCGCTCATCATCCTGACGCTGAAGGACGCGGACACGATCGCCATGGCGATTGACGCGCGCGGCTTTCGGCGTCAGTAAGAATTCGACCCAATTTTGTCCAACAGGAATCCCGACATGAAAACCAGAGACATCGTCCTCATCGCCCTCTTCGCCGCGATCATCGTGGTGCTGGGCCTGCTGCCGCCGATCACGCTCGGCTTCATTCCGGTGCCGATCACCGCGCAGTCGCTCGGCGTCATGCTGGCCGGCTGCATTCTCGGCGCCAAGCGCGGTGCGATCGCCGTGCTGCTCGTGCTGCTGCTCGTCGCCATCGGCCTGCCGGTGCTTTCTGGCGGCCGCGGCGGCCTTGCGGTCTTCGCCGGCCCGACGGGCGGCTACCTTATCGGCTGGGTCTTCGGCGCCATGGTCTGCGGCCTCATCGCCGAGCGCCTTGTCAGGGAAGAGCAGCCGGAACTGTCGCAGTTCCTGTCCTTCCTCACCGCTTCGGCCATCGGCGGCATCGTCGTCGTCTATCTCTTCGGCATGCCTTGGCTCGCCTATATGAGCGGCAAGGCCTTCCTCGAGACGGCCGTCGCCTCGCTCATCTTCCTGCCGGGCGACCTCGTCAAGGCCTTCGTCGCCATGCTGGCCGGCCGCGCCGTGCTGGCGGGCTATCCGCTTCTGCCGCAGCGCGCCTGAGCCGATGCCGCTTTCCGGCGCCCTCGAACGGCACGCCGCCCGAAACCCTGAAAACCCGGCCTTCCATCTGGACGGCCGGGTTTTGTCCTACGGCGCGCTCTGCGCGACGGCACGGCGCGTGCACGCCAGCTTCTCCGCGATGGCGCCGGACGGCCAAAGCAGCATCGGCCCGGAAAACAGGCTGATCGCGCTCGTCACCGGCAATCATGCGCTCTTCCCCGCCGCCTTCGTCGCCGCGACATCAGGCCCTATGTGTGCCGCGCTCATCGATTCGCATCTGCCTGAAGCCACCCGGCAGCGGCTGCTCGACAAGATCGATCCCGACCTCATCGTCACAGCCGAAGGCGACGAACTTCGGATCACAGATCCAAGACGGGACGTTTCCGAAATCGTCGCGGAGCAGGCGCAAGCGACCGACCCGGCCTTGGCCGAGGGCCAGGCGGATGCGCCTTTCCTGATCGTCTTCACCTCGGGCACGACGGCCGATCCCAAACCGATCATCCGCGACCGCAGGTCCTGGCGCATCAGCCTCGCCACCGGGGCGCCGTTCTTCGGTATTACGGCGCAGACCAGCACCTATGCTCCCGGCCCCCTCGCCCACGGGCTTGCGCTCTATGCCATGACGGAATGCCTGCTGGCCGGAGCCACCTTCCATTCCACCCGGCATTTTGACGCGCACGCCGCCCTGAAGACGATCCGGCAGCACGCGGTGCAGCGCCTCGTTCTCGTTCCGACCATGCTGCGCCGGCTCTGCGAGGGCGCGCCGCTCAACGATGTCGCGGCCATCACCGTTGCGGGCGCGAAGCTCACGGCGGGCGATCACGCGCTCTGCGGCCGCCATTTTCCCCGGGCAGCGCTCAGGGAATATTACGGCGCCTCGGAACTCGGCTTCATCACCGCTACAGCGCCCGACGATGCCGCCTCGTCCACGGCCGTCGGCAAAGCCTTTCCAGATGTTGCGATCTCGGTGCTCGACGCAGCCGGCAATCCCCTGCCCGCGGGCGAAACCGGCACGGTCTTCGTCGAAAGCCCGCTTATCGCCACCGGCTATCTCGGGGCCGGCGACGGTGCGGGGCTGGCGCGGTTCGGGGCGCTCGCGACGGTCGGCGATCTCGGCTTTCTCGAGGCCGACGGCACCTTGCATCTGCTCGGCCGCGCCGGCGGCATGGTTCTGTCGGGCGGCAACAACATCTACCCCTCCGAGGTCGAGGCGGCGCTGCAAAGTCTGCCTTTCGTGCGCGCCGCCCATGTCTTCGGCCGCGACCATGCCGATCTCGGCAGCGAACTGGTGGCGGTGATCGAGCCGGCCGCGCCGGGTCTGACGGCCGAGGCGCTCACCACGGCGCTGTCGGATCTCCTGCCGCGCTACAAGCAGCCGCGCCGGCTGTGGCTCTGCGCAAAAATGCCCACGACCCCCTCGGGCAAGGTGGAGGCGAAAACCGTGCGGCAATGGGTGGCGGAGGAGAGCGATGTCCTTGAACCGCTCCGCTGATCCCGAACGCATTCCCGTCATCGCCGCGGCCTTCCGCACGCCGATCGGCCGGGTCAACGGCACGCTTTCGGCCATCGAGCCGGCAAGCCTCGCCGCGCCGCTTCTCCGCCGCATCCTGCTGGACACCGGCCTCGCCGCCGGAGACGTCGATGACGTGCTGCTCGGCAATGCCGCCAACAGCGCCGGCAATCTGGCGCGGCTCGCGGCACTGGAGGCGGGGCTCCCCGTTTCCGTGCCCGGAATGACCATCGATCGGCAATGCGGCTCGGGGCTGGAAGCAATCGCGCTCGCCGCCCGGCTGGTGACGGCCGGTGCAGGGCGCGTCTATCTTGCCGGCGGCACCGAGAGCAGCAGCCGTGCCCATCTGCGCTTCCGCCCACCGCTGACGCCCGATGGCGCGCCGGAACCGGTGCGCCGCGCCCGCATGGCACCCGATGCAATTGGCGACCCCGACATGGGCATCGCCGCTGAAAACGTCGCACGCCATGCCGGCATCAGCCGCGCACGGCAGGATGCCTTTGCGCTGGAAAGCCATCGCCGCGCGGTGGCGGCACAGAAGGCCGGTCGCTTTGCCGGCGAGATCGTGCCGCTCGACACCCCCACCGGCCGCGTCTTTCAGGACGAATGCCCGCGCGAAAACACCTCGCTGGAAAAGCTGGCGGCGCTGAAGCCGGTCTTCCGGCCGGATGGGACCGTGACGGCGGGCAATGCCTGCCCGGTCAATGATGGTGCGGCCTTGGTGCTGGTGACCTCGCTGGCCGAAGCCCGGCGGCGTGGCCTGACGATGCTTCTGGAACTCGTCGACAGCGCCACGGTCGGCATCGACCCGAATCT
Organism: uncultured Shinella sp.; assembly: GCF_946479415.1. The sequence goes on from NZ_CAMLFY010000015.1 coordinate 29,463, forward strand.
GCTCGGCCTCGGCCCCGTTCCGGCGATGGAAAAGCTTGTGGCGCGCAATCCCGGTCTCGACGCCGCGAACATCCCCTATATCGAGTTCAACGAGGCCTTCGCCGCCCAGGTGCTCGCCAGTCTCGATGCGCTCGGTATCGATCACGCGATCGTCAACCGCGAGGGTGGTGCGCTTGCGCTTGGCCACCCCTACGGTGCCTCCGGTGCTATCCTCGTCACGCGGCTCTTTGCCCAGATGCGGGCGGCGGATGCGGGAACCGAAGCACTCGCCATGATGGGCATCGGCGGCGGCATGGGCATTGCGACTTTGTTTCGCAAGCTGGGGGAAACAGGGTGAGCGAAAAAATCTATACCGGCGGCTGCCTCTGCGGCGCCATTCGTTTCGAGGCGACGGGTCCGGCGGAGAAGCCGCATACCTGCTCCTGCCGCTTCTGCCAGCAGCACACCGGCGCGCCGACCGCCGCCTGGGTAGAGTTTCCCGCCGAACGTGTCCAATGGGCCGGCGCGGGAGCAAAGCCGTCGACCTGGCGCTCCTCCGACTATTCCAGCCGTGCCTTCTGCCCGGCCTGCGGCAGCTCCATCGGCGCCATCGATGACGAGCCGGTCGTGGCGCTCTTGATCGGCGGCTTCGACGAGCCCACCGATCCAGCCTTTACGCCGCAATACCATTCCTTCGAGGATTGCCGGCCGGGCTGGCTCAGCGTCGAGACCGCCTCAGGCGAGGAATGATTTCAGCCAGTCGCGGATCGGCTGCGGCACGTTGACGGGCTGTCGGCTTGCGGGATCGACGGCAACCCAGACGATCTCCAGATCCGCCACCGGGGCGCCATCGCTGGCGATCGCTATGACAAAGCTGAGCGAGGTGGCGCCGATGCGCGTCACCGCGACCTTGAAGCGGGCGATGTCATCCAGCCGCAGGCCCTTGTGGAAGGTGCAGCCGGATTTGCGCACGAAATAGACGGGATCGTTTGGCCCGACCGGCCGGTGACGCCACAGGCCGGCGACGGCCGCTTCCGCATGGGCGTAGTAGGCGGCATTGTGCATATGGCCGTGCATGTCTATATCGCGAAACGGTATCCTGACTTCGCTGACCGTGATGTCTGCCGCCTGTTCCACGTCTTAATCCCGAGGTCGTTTCATGCTTCGTGCCGTTGTTAGAGCCTTCGGCGACCCCCGGCAAGTGATCGGGCTGGAAGAGGTGGAACGCGCCGCCCCCGGCCCCGGCGAGGTGGAGATCCGCATCCGCCGCGCCGCGATCAACCCTTCAGACCTCATCCCCGTCACCGGCGCCTATCGCAGCCGCACCACCCTGCCCTTCGTGCCGGGCTTCGAGGGCGTGGGGGAAATCGTGCGTGTTGGTGAGGATGTCCACGAGGCTTACCCCCCTCTGCCCTGCCGGGCATCTCCCCCACAAGGGGGGAGATCAACAAGAGGCGAGAACCTTGCTCAATCAGCAGCGTTTGAGAGGGATGAAACCGTGCCCCATCCAATCTCCCCCCCTGTGGGGGAGATGCCCGGCAGGGCAGAGGGGGGTAAGCCACAAGCACCACCCTGCGGCAGGATCGGCCAGCGTGTCCTGCCCATCGGCGCAAGCGGGCTCTGGCAGGAATACCTCATCCGCCCGGCCGCATGGTGTTTTGCCGTGCCGGACGATCTCTCCGACGATCAGGCCGCCATGGCCTATGTGAACCCGCTCACGGCCTTCCGGCTGGTCGATGCCGTGAAAACGCATTTCGGCAGGACCGCGGGCCAGCGCATCGGCGTGACGGCTGCGGCGTCGGCCATCGGCAGGATGCTGCTTACGCTTCTGGCCGAGGCCGGTTTCCGGCCCGTCGCCCTGGTGCGCAGCGCCGCGACGGCCGGACGGCTGGCCGAGGGCTTTTCCGGCGAAATCGTCATCGCCAATGCCCCGCCGCTCGATGCCGTCCTCGATGCCGTGGGCGGCGAGGCGGGCAATACGCTTTTCCGCGCCCTCCGCCGCGGCGGCGCCTTCGTGCAATATGGCGCGCTTTCCGGTGCGCAGCTCGATCCGGCGCTCGTCACTGCCCGCCGTGAGGATGTCGCCTTCTCCTTCCTCTGGCTGCGCAACTGGGTGCACTCCGCCGCGCATGCGGAGATTGCCGCCGAATTCGAGCGCAGCTTCGCCGGCATCCGTGCGGGGTATCTCGCCTCCACCGTCGATACGGTTTTCGCCCTCTCCGACCTGCCCACAGCGCTTGCCCGGCAGGACGACCCGGCCCGCACCGGAAAACTGCTGTTGGCACCGTGACTGTTGAAAAGACGGTGTGGCTGGCCCATTTCCCGTGGACCTCGCCAATTGCAATGGATAGCTTCCGGCCATGACGACGTGTCTCCTAGAGAACCCGATCTTCCTCGAGCATCACACGCCGGAGGGCCACCCGGAGCGGTCCGACCGCATCCGCGCGATCAATCTCGCGCTGGAACACGAGCGCTTTCTCCCGCTGAAGCGCGAGAAGGCGCCGCAGGCCAATGAGGATTTCGTGCTGCTGGCCCATCCAGAAAGCCATCTGCGCGCCGTGATGTCGGCGATCCCTGAAGAGGGCATCGAACAGGTCGAATCCGACATCTATGCCAGCCCCGCGAGCTTTCAGGCGGCCCTGACCGGTATCGGCGGGGCGCTGGCCGCCGTCGATGCGGTCTTTACCGGCAAGGCGGACAATGCCTTCGTGCTCGCCCGCCCGCCCGGCCACCATGCCGAGCGCGACAAGGCGATGGGCTTCTGTTTCTTCAACAATGCCGCCATCGCCGCGCGTCACGCGCAGAAGGCCCATGGCGCCGAGCGCGTCGCTATCGTCGATTGGGACGTGCACCACGGCAATGGCACGCAGGATATCTTTTACGACGACCCGTCGGTGCTGTTCTGCTCGACGCACCAGATGCCGCTCTATCCCGGCTCCGGCGCCAAGACCGAAACGGGAGCCGGCAACATCGTCAACGCACCGCTCTCGGCCAATGACGGCAGCGATCATTTCCGCGAGGCGTTCAAGTCCCGCGTCCTGCCGCGTGTCGCGGACTTCAAGCCCGACGTCATCATCATCTCCGCCGGCTTCGATGCGCATCACCGCGATCCCTTGGCGCAGATCAATCTCGTCGCCGACGATTTCGACTGGGCGACGGCCAAGCTGATGGAACTTTCCGAAAAATCGGCAGACAACCGGGTGGTCAGCCTGCTGGAAGGCGGCTACGACCTTCAGGGCCTGGCCGAATCCGCCGCCACCCATATCTACCGCCTGATGAGAGGCTGACCATGACCAATTCCACTGCCGCCCCCGGGCCAGACGTTTCCGCCCTCTCCTTCGAACAGGCCGTCGAGGAACTGGAAAAGATCGTTGCCGCGCTGGAACGCGGCGACGTGCCGCTCGACCGTTCCATCGAGATCTACGAGCGCGGCGAGGCCCTGAAGAAGCATTGCGAGACCCTGCTCTCCGCCGCCGAAAACCGCATCGAGAAAATCCGCCTCGACCGCGCCGGCAAGCCGCAGGGCACGGAGCCGCTCGACGGGGCTTGAGGCTCGACCACCTTCTCCCCCCGTGGTAGAATGGGGCATGAGCAAGGAAGAGATCATCGCGAAGCTTCTGGAGCACCAGGGCGAATTCGAAGCGGCCGGTATACGGCACATTTCGCTTTTCGGTTCGGTCGCGCGCGGTGATGACGGTCCCGAGTCAGATATCGACGTCGTCGTTTCACTGGAGGAGCGCATCATTCACTCCGGGTTCGGCTATTTCGGCACCCTCGAAGACGTTCGCAAACGTATTCAAGATCTTACCGGCCGAAGCGTCGATGTTCTCCCCGAACCGGTTCGAAAAGAACGCCTGCGTCGCGAAGTCGAACGGGATCGGATCGTTGCCTTCTAAGAGACCGGCGAAGCGCCTCCACGATATCATCGACAACATCGATCTGATCCGGGACTATACGGCCGGCATGGATTTTGATGCCTTCCTTGCCGATCGCAAGACGATGGGTGCCACGGAGCGATGCCTCCTTAGAATATCCGAAGCGTCAATAAAACTGGATGATTTTGTTGAAATCCAGATGCCGGACATAGATTGGCCGGGCATCCGAGGGTTGGGCAACGTCATTCGCCACGCATATGACCAACTCGAGCCGAGGGCTGTTTGGGCCATCGTCACCGACAAGCTTGAACCCCTCCTGGCTGCGACACGCGAAACACTTGCCCGCATTGAAGCAGAGTAGCGGCCACTTTCTGACCACACCGTCAACATCCCCGCCCTATCCACACCCCAGCCCGCTCGCTAGCATGCACCCGACGAACCCAATCACAGGAGGGCGCAATGAGCTTCTTTCCCGGAAAAGACCCCGAGGCCGGCGATGCGGCGGCGTGCGATGCGCTGGAGCATCTGATCATTCCGCGCACCAGCGATATCGGCGGGCTGGAGGTGCGGCGTGCGCTGCCGACGGCGAAGCGCCGGCTGGTCGGGCCGTTCATCTTCTTCGACCGCATGGGGCCGGCGCTGCTGCGCGCCGGTGAAGCCATCGACGTCAAGCCGCATCCGCATATCGGGCTTTCCACCGTCACCTATCTGTTCGACGGCGAGATCAAGCACCGCGACAGCCTCGGCACCGAAATGGTCATCGCGCCCGGCGACATCAACCTGATGACGGCGGGGCGCGGCATCGTGCATTCCGAGCGCTCGCCGGAAAACCTGCGCGGCAAACCGCAGTCGATTTCCGGGCTGCAGACCTGGCTTGCGCTTCCCGACAGCCATGAGGAAATGGCACCGATATTCTCTCATACGACGAAGGCCGAGCTTCCCGCCTTCTCGGCCGACGGCATCACCGGGCGCACGATCATCGGCAAATACGAGGGCCATGCTTCACCGGTCAGCGTGCCCACGGATACGCTCTATACCGACCTGATGCTCGCACCGGGTGCCGCTGCACCGCTCGCCGCGGACTGGGAGGAGCGCGCAGTCTATGTGCTCTCAGGCACGCTGGATGTGGCGGGCGATGTCTTCGCCGCCGACCAGCTGCTCGTCTTCCGCGCCGGCGATGCCATCACGCTCAAGGCCGGCCCCGAAGGCTGTCACATCATGGTCTTCGGCGGTGCGGCGCTCGGCTCCAAGCGCTATATCTGGTGGAACTTCGTCTCCTCCTCCAAGGAACGCATCGAGCAGGCCAAGGAAGAATGGCGCACCGGCCGCTTCGACATCGTGCCGGGCGACGAGGAAGAATTCGTACCGCTTCCGGCCAGCTGATATATAGGCCTGTGGCTATTATATCGACAATCGATGCATCTCGTGCCTTCTTCTGCCGACCATCTCTCTATCGTCATCCTCAAGCTTGACCCGAGGATCCACGCATCCACACCGTCCTGCCCCTGGCATGGATCCTCGGCTCAAGGCCGAGGATGACGTTGAGAATGTGGGTCGCTCACAGTCTCATACCGCGACATCGCTATCTCAACAGACGATTACAAACCGGCAGCAGCAAACCCTCTTGACTAATTCATAGCCATTCAGCTATATAAAAATCCATAGCCAACGAGGTATGGATCTAATGGCTGAGGCCCATGACATGCTGTTCCGCACGCTTGCGGATCCGACGCGGCGTGCGCTCTTCGAGCGTCTGTGCCGCGAGGGGGAAAAGACGGTTGGGGCGCTGACGGCGCAGGCCGGCGTTTCGCAGCCGGTCGTATCCAAACATCTCGGCCTGCTCAAGCAGGCCGGCCTCGTGCGCGATCGCCACGAGGGACGCCAGACGCATTACAGCGCGCAACTCGGCGCACTCACCCCGCTGGTCGACTGGACAAGCCAGATGGCGCGGTTCTGGGAGCAGCGCTTCGACGATCTCGAAAATTTGCTGAGGAGAATGGATCAATGACCACCGCATCCGTGACGCGCTCCGTCGTCGTCGAGCGCGATATCGCCCATCCGCCGGAAAAGCTCTGGCGCGCCCTGACGCAGCCGCATCTGATTTCGGAATGGCTGATGCGCAACGACGATTTCCAGCCCGTCACCGGCCATGCCTTCCGCCTGAGCGGCGATTGGGGCGGCGTCGATTGCGAGGTGCTGACGGTCGAGCCCGGCAAGGTTTTGACCTATCGCTGGGATCATCCGCATGAAGACCCGGCCTTTAATCTCACCAGCGTGGTCAGCTTCACGCTGACGCCGACCGCGACGGGCACGCATCTGCGCATGGAACAGACCGGCTTCCGTCCGGAACAGAAACAGGCCTTCGGCGGTGCACGCTATGGCTGGGAGGCGCATTTCACCAATCTCGAACGGGTTCTGGCAGGACTGGAATAGGGGAAGCCACGATGAACTGGAACCTCCTGATCCGTCAGGGTCACCGCTGGATTTCGATCCTCTTCACGCTTGCCGTGCTCATCAACATCGCGGCGATGACGCAGGGCCAGCCGCCGTTCTGGATCGGCCTTTTGGCGCTGTTTCCGCTGATCCTCTTGCTGATCAGCGGTCTCTATCTCTTCGCCCTGCCCTATATTGGCCGTGCACGACGTAGCTAGAGTCTTTTGTTTTCGTTTGTCTTTTCGGGAAAACCGGTTTCCACTTTTCCCTGACAAACTCTAGGAGGCAAGAATGAGCGACAAACCGGTGCTGTTATCCGGCGGCAATCCGCAGATTGCGAAGGGCTATGGCGACGGGCCGGTCCAGGCCTATATCGCCGCTATGCCCGGCTGGAAGAGCGATGTCGGCCGCAGGCTGGATGCGCTGGTCGAAAAGACCGTGCCCGGCGTCGCCAAAGCGGTGAAATGGAACTCGCCCTTCTATGGCAAGGAGGGCGACGGCTGGTTTCTCAGCTATCACTGCTTTGCGAAATACATAAAGCTGACCTTCTTTCGCGGCACCACGCTCGATCCGGTGCCGCCGGTCGCCTCGAAAACCGCGGAAACGCGCTATTTCCATATTCACGAGGGCGAAGAACTCGATGAAGCGCTGCTCGCCGACTGGATCCGGCAGGCAGCAGCACTTCCCGGCGAACGCCTCTGACACGGGAGGACACCATGAGCACGACTGAAACCGAATCCCCGTCGACGCTGATCGACAAGCGCATAGCCGAACTTACCGACTGGCGCGGCGCCATGCTGGGGCGGCTGCGGGGGCTGATAAAAGAAGCCGATCCTGATGTGACTGAGGAATGGAAATGGCGCGGCGTGCCGGTCTGGGAGCATGACGGCATTCTCTGCACCGGCGAGACCTACAAGACTGTGGTGAAGATGACCTTTGCCAAGGGCGCGTCGCTGGAGGATCCTGCCGGTCTTTTCAACTCCAGCCTCGAGGGCAACACGCGCCGTGCCATCGATTTTCCGGAGAGAGCTGTGATCGACGAAGACGCGCTGAAGGCGCTGATCCGCGCCGCCGTCGCCCTGAATCAGGCCTCCCGCGCCAAGAAGAAGAAGTAGAGACAAGCCGCTTTTGCGGGCAGCGACGTCCGCAAAATGCCTGATTTGGCTTGGAGAACGCGGGGCTGCGTCGGATTGCGTGGTATCAATCCGGCGAAATACGCTCTAGACTTGCCGAAACGGTTGAAATCGCGCGCCGCATTCTGCATTTGACAGGCTAGCGCGGTGATGAACCGCAATGTCCGGGCCGGGCTCCGCGAGGGAGCATCGGCAGCGGGCGAGAAGACGAGGCATGAGAGTGACACAGACGCCAGCCACCCCCCTGCTCGACAAGGTCCGCATTCCCGCGGACCTGAAGGCCGTGGACGATCGTGACCTGCCGCAGCTCGCCAGCGAGCTGCGCGCGGAAATGATCGACGCCGTCTCGCGCACGGGCGGCCATCTCGGCGCCGGGCTTGGCGTGGTGGAACTCACCATCGCCATTCACAAGGTCTTCAACACACCCGACGACCGGCTGATCTTCGACGTCGGCCACCAATGTTATCCGCACAAGATCCTGACCGGCCGGCGCGACCGTATCCGGACGCTGCGCCAGGAAGACGGCCTGTCCGGCTTCACCCGCCGCGCCGAGAGCGAATACGACCCCTTCGGTGCTGCCCATTCCTCGACCTCTATTTCCGCCGGCCTCGGCATGGCGGTCGCCGCCGATCTCTCCGGCGCGAACCGCAATGTCATCGCCATCATCGGCGACGGTGCCATGTCGGCCGGCATGGCCTATGAGGCGCTGAACAATGCCGGTGCGCTCGATGCGCGCCTCATCGTCATCCTCAACGACAACGACATGTCGATCGCACCGCCGACCGGCGCGATGAGTGCCTACCTCGCGCGTCTCGCCTCCGGCCGCACCTATATGGGCTTCCGCGAGCTCGGCAAGAAGCTGACGGCCTATCTCGGCAAGAAGGTCGATCGGGCGATTACCCGTGCCGTCGAGCATGCGCGCGGCTACGTGACCGGCGGCACGCTGTTCGAGGAGATGGGTTTCTACCATATCGGCCCGATCGACGGTCATTCCTTCGAGCACCTGCTGCCCGTGCTGCGCAATGTGCGCGACAATTCCAAGGGCCCGGTGCTGATCCATGTCGTGACGCAGAAGGGCAAGGGCTATCCGCCGGCCGAAGCCGCTGCCGACAAATATCACGGCGTCAACACCTTCGACGTCATCACCGGCACGCAGGCCAAGGCCAAGCCGAATGCCCCGAGCTATACCTCGGTCTTCGGCGAGGCGCTGGTGCAGGAAGCCGGCTTCGACGACAAGATCGTCGGCGTCACGGCCGCCATGCCCAACGGCACCGGCATCGACAAACTCGCCGCCGCCTATCCGATGCGCACCTTCGACGTGGGCATTGCCGAGCAGCACGCCGTGACCTTCGCCGCCGGCCTCGCCGCCGAGGGCTACAAGCCGTTCTGCGCGCTCTATTCCACCTTCCTGCAGCGCGGTTACGACCAGGTGGTGCACGACGTCGCCATCCAGGGCCTGCCCGTACGCTTCCCCATCGACCGCGCCGGCTTCGTCGGCGCCGATGGGCCGACCCATGCCGGCTCCTTCGACACGACCTATCTCGCGACCCTGCCCGGCTTCGTGGTGATGGCCGCCGCCGACGAGGCGGAACTGAAGCATATGGTGCGCACCGCAGCCGCCTATGACGCCGGCCCGATCTCCTTCCGCTATCCGCGCGGCGAAGGCGTCGGCGTCGACATGCCCGCGCGCGGCGAGATCCTGGAGATCGGCAAGGGCCGTGTCGTCAAGCAGGGTTCGAAGGTGGCGCTGCTCTCCTTCGGCACGCGCCTTGCGGATTGTCTGCTGGCCGCCGAGGACCTCGATGCGGCGGGCCTTTCCACGACCGTCGCCGATGCGCGCTTCGCAAAACCGCTCGACCACGACCTCATCCGCCAGCTTGCCCGCCATCACGAGGTGCTGATCACCATCGAGGAAGGCGCTGTCGGCGGCTTCGGCAGCCATGTGCTGCAATTCCTCGCCATGGAAGGCCTGCTCGATCACGGGCTGAAGGTGCGCCCGCTGGTGCTGCCCGATATCTGGATGGAACAGGCCAAGCCCGAGGCAATGTACGCCAAGGCCGGACTGGACCGCGCCGGCATCGTCTCGACGGTGTTCAACGCGCTCGGCCAGAAGGCCGTCGGCGTGGGTGCAGCCGGCTGAGCCGGCTAGTCTGATCGACGCAAACGAGACCCCTCCCTAAATCCCTCCCCACAAGGGGGAGGGACTTAACGTGCGGCAAGCTCGGCGTGAAATTCCGGGCAATGCGCGCGCTTCCAGCCTTTCTCCCCCCTTGTGGGGGAGATGTCGGCAGGCAGAGAGGGCCTTTCTCTCACGGCCCCCCGCTCGGCTTCAGCAGCAAAATATCAATCTCGTTTTCCGGCGTGAAATCCTTCGCCTTCATCTCGAAGGTCGTCGGGCCGATCTTCTTGATGCCCTCGCCGCAGAAGCTGACGAGATTTTCCGGCGCACCCTTGTCGATGGTCAGCGAAAAATCCTTGATCGGGCCGCCCCAATTGGCGCCAGTCGAGAGGATGTAGGAAATCCAGGCCTCGAAGAGATAGGGCTTGCCCGCCTGCATGTCCTTTTCGGCCTGCTGGGCACGGCGCACGATATTGTCCTCGATGCAGTAACGCTTGACGTAATCCTGATAGCGCTCGCCCTTCGGCTGGCCGTCCTCCAGGAAGGAAATGCCGACAGTGCCGCCGACGCTCGGCTTGTAGCGGTGCTGTACGGTCACTTCTTTGCCCGCCGGGAAAGTGGTGCGCCACCAATAGACCGATTTCAGCGACCAGAGCGGCGTGCGGTAGTCCTTCATGCCCGTGCCGTCGTCGTCATAGGTATCGATGAACATCAGGCCCCGCGCGATCCAGTCGGCGGCGATGGCATCGGGCAGGTTTTTCAGCGCCTCCTTGGCGGCCTTGGACATCGGCAGGAGCGGAATGTTTTGAGCTTTCAGGTCTTCGGTCACATCGATGTCAGAGGCATAGGCGCGCTGCTGCAAGGTGACGGCCACCGCCTTGCCGTCCTGTGCGGCGGTGAAGCCGAGATAGTTGTCCGTCTCGAAATCGTCGATCGCGATATTCGCATAGGGATCGCCGCCGATATCGGGCATCGGGAAAGCGACGAGGCCGGAGACGTCCTTGTCGGAGGTGTTGGTGAAGACGTAATCGACGCGGATTTCGCTCGGCGAGATGAACAGCGCCTCCTTCGTCATCTCCACTTCCGGCGTGCGCACGAAGGTGAGCCCGCCCGTCTTCAGCTCCGCCATCGTGTCATTGGCGAGAGCCGGTGCTGCTGAAAGCGCGAAGAGCAGCGGCAGGTGGCGAAGAGCGTTTTTCATGGAAATCCCCGATGGCGTATCGCGCGATAACAGCCGAAATCGCCCGCTGCGGCAAGCACGTGAAGGAGGCTCCTCACGCTTTCTCAACCATCCCGTTTTGCAACCGCGTAACCACATCCCTTGGCCGTTGCGAAACCTCCGGCTGCTAGTGTCCCTGCAACGAAAAGAAAGACCGACAGGGATTTTCACCATGCGATACGCGTTGCTCGCGGCTCTTGCCGCCACGCTTTGCCATGCCTCCATCGCGGCTGCCGAGGAGCGCCCGGAACACGACCCGGCCATCGAGGCCGCGGCAATCGCCATCCTGCAGAAGAAGCTGCCCGACATCCGCAAGTCGCATGATATCGCGGGCGACCCCGGCCTCGTGCGTGCGGCGCGCGAAGAGGCAAAACCGCAGGGCATTTCCGCGCTGATCGACCCCGATTCGGCGAAGAATTTTCCGGGCCGCATCATCTGGCTCTGAGCATGGGGCTTGCCACCCGCGCGATGAGGCGTCATGAGAGGCCATGTCCCGACCTATCGAAACCATCCGCCTCGACCAGCTCCTGCTGAATGCCGGCCTCGTCGCCAGCCGTTCCCGGGCACGCGACGCCATTTCGCGCGGCACCGTGCGCGTCAACGGCCGTACCGTCACCAAGCCGAGCTCCACCTTCCCTGCCAATGTGAAGATCGAGATCGACGACCCCGCGCAGGCCTATGTCTCGCGCGCCGCGCTGAAGCTGAAGGCGGCGCTCGACGAATTCGGCCTCGATCCCGCCGGGCTCGATTGCCTCGATATCGGCGCCTCGACCGGCGGCTTTACCGATGTCCTGCTGGAGCGTGGCGCAAACCATGTCATCGCCGTCGATGTGGGCCATGACCAGTTGCATCCCCGCCTGCGCGAAGACGAGCGCATCACCAATTACGAGGGCCTGAATGCCCGCGTGCTCGACGAGGATCATCTCGAGGATCGCGAGATCGGCGTCGTCGTCTCCGACGTCTCCTTCATCTCGCTGAAGCTCGCTCTGCCGCCGGCCCTCGGCTTTGCCGAGCCCGGCGCTTTCTGCGTCCTGCTCGTCAAGCCGCAGTTCGAGGCGGGCCGCGAGGCGATCAGCAAGGCCGGGCTCCTAAAGGATCCCGAAAGCGCGCCGGCCGTTGCCGGGGAGCTCGAACGCTGGCTCGTCGAAGACATGGGCTGGCAAAGCCTCGGCCTCATCCCCTCGCCCATTGCCGGTGGTGACGGCAATGTCGAGTACCTATTGGGGGGCCGCAAGCCATGACGACGGAAACCCTCACCATCGCCCGGCTTGGCAGCGGCGGCGACGGCATTGCCGAAACGGCCGGCGGCCCGGTCTATGTTCCCTTCACGCTGCCCGGCGAGGTCGTCGCCGTGGCGCGCGTGAAGAACCACGGCACGGTCATGTCGATGTCCGAGGTCTCGCCCGAGCGGGTGTCGCCGCCCTGCGTGCATTTCGGTCCCGACGGCAAGAACGGCACCTGCGGCGGCTGCACGCTGCAGCATGCCAGCGACACGCTCTACCATGACTTCAAGCGCAACCTCGTCGTCCAGGCGCTGAAATCCAAGGGCCTGACGCCTGAGGTCGCGCCGCTCGTCATCGCCCGGCCCGGCGAGCGCCGCCGTGTCGTTTTCACGCTACGAAAGACGGAAAAGGACATGCTGGTCGGCTTCAACCAGGCCGGAAGCCACCACATCGTCTCCATCGATCACTGTCCGATTTCCAGCGACGGCATCATCGGCAGGCTCGAGGCGATCCGCCGCGTCGCCGCGGCCATCGCGACCTCGGCGGAACCGTTCCGCGTCACGGTGCTGGAAACGCTCAACGGTCTCGACCTCGCCTTCGAGGGCGTCAAGAAGGTTGGTGATAAACAGCGCCGCGCCGTCACCGAGACCGTGCTTGCGCTGCGTGCCGGCATCAACCGCGTCTCCAGCGATGGCGAGATCGTCATCGAGCCGCAGAAGCCGGAAATCGAGTTTTCCGGCGTGCGCGTCTCGCCGCCCGCCGGCGGATTCACCCAGGCGACGAAGCCGGCCGAAGACGCCATGGCCGAGATCGTGCTGGCCGCACTCGGCAAGGCCAAGCGCGTGGCTGACCTCTTCGCCGGCTCCGGCACCTTCGCGCTCAGGATCGCCCGCCAGGCCAAGGTGCACGCCGTCGAGGGCGACGAAAAGGCATTGAAGGCGCTGGATTTCGCCGCGCGCAACACCCAGGGCCTCAAGCCCGTCACGGTGGAGCGGCGCGACCTGTTCCGTCGTCCGCTGATGGCCTCCGAACTCAAGGTCTACGACGCCGTGGTCTTCGATCCGCCGCGTGCGGGTGCGGAAGACCAGTGCAAGGAACTCGCCCGCTCCGGCGTGAAGACCGTCATCGCCGTCTCCTGCAACCCGATCAGCCTCGCCCGCGACCTCGCCATCCTGACGGCCGCCGGCTACCGCATCCGCCTTGTCACGCCCGTCGACCAGTTCCTGTGGTCGGCCCATGTGGAAGCGGTGGCGGTGCTGGAGAAGTAAGCACCAACAAAAAAGGCCCGGGAGCGATCCCGGGCCTTCTTCTTTGTGGACATGTCTGATCAGGCCGCGCGGCGCGTGGGCATGGCCGCGTGGCTGGTGGTGCCGTGGCCCAGGCGGAACTGGGCGAGCAGCGCGTTGAGGGCTGCGGCTTCCGAGGCGAGGCCGTGGCTGGCGGCGGTCTGTTCTTCCACCATGGCGGCGTTCTGCTGGGTGCCCTGGTCCATGGTGTTGACGGCCGTGTTGATCTCCTGAAGGCCGGTCGACTGCTCGCGGGCGGCAAGCACGATGGCGTTCACGTGGCCGTTGATCTCCTGCACCTCGCGCACGATGGCTTCCAGCGCCGCACCGGTCTCGTCGACCAGCGACACGCCGGAGCGGACCTGTTCGCCTGATGTGGTGATCAACGCCTTGATCTCCTTGGCCGCATTGGCCGAGCGCTGGGCAAGTTCACGCACTTCCTGTGCGACGACGGCAAAGCCCTTGCCGGCTTCACCGGCACGCGCCGCTTCCACGCCGGCATTCAGCGCCAAGAGGTTCGTCTGGAAGGCGATGTCGTCGATCACGCCGATGATGTTGGAGATCTCGTGCGAGGACTTTTCGATGCCCTGCATGGCCGAGACGGCGCGGCGCACGACCTCGCCCGACTTTTCGGCACCGGTGCGGGTGCGCGAGACGAGCGAGCCGACTTCCTCGGCGCGACGGGTCGAGTCCTTCACGGTCGTGGTGATTTCTTCGAGGGCTGCGGCGGTTTCTTCCACCGAGGCGGCCTGCTGCTCCGTGCGGCGGGCGAGATCGTCGGCAGCCGAGCGGATTTCGGTCGCGCCGGCGTCGATGGCGCGGGCATTCTGCCCGACCGTTGTCATCGCCGTGTGCAGCTTGGTGACGGAGTGGTTGAAGTCGTCGCGCAGGCGATCGAGATGACCGGCGAAGGGCTTCTCGATACGGTGGGCGAGATCGCCCTCGGCAAGGCGGCCGAGGCCATCGGCCAGCGCATCGACGGCATGCTGGATTTCGGCGGCGTCCCGCGCTTTAAGCGATTCGCGCTCGCGATGTTCGCTTTCGGAGAGCATGCGGCCCTCTTCGGCGGCATTTTCGAGACGCACGCGCTCGATGGCATTGTCCCGGAACACGGCGACGGCGGCGGCCATCTGGCCGATCTCGTCCTTGCGGTCCTGGCCGGGAATTTCCGCGCGGACATCGCCCGATGCGAGCTTGTCCATAGCCGCCGTCATATCCTTGACCGGGCGCACGACGAGGCGCGACAGCACCGTTGCGAGGAAGCCCATCATCAGCACGACGGCCAGGATGGTGGCGATCGTGGCGGCAATGCGGAACTGGTCGATGGCGGCAAAGGCCAGGCCGCTGTCGATGGTGAAGCCGAGATACCACTGCACCGACGGCAGGCCCGTGACCGGCACGAAGGAAACGAGCACCGGCTTGCCGGCATAGGTCGTGTGCATCACGCCCTCGCCGATGGCAGGCGTGTTTTCGGGGAAGGCATCGGCCAGCATCTTGGTGGCGAGCGCCTTGTCCTGGTGCACGAGGATCTGGCCGTTCTTGTTGACGAGGAAGGCAAAACCCTTGCCGCCGAGATCGACGGAATCGACCATGTCGATGAGGGATTTCAGCGAGAAGTCGCTGCCGGCAACGCCGAAGAGCTTGCCGTCGCGCTTGATGGGCGTCGCAGCGCTGATGGTGAGGTCGCCGGAGGTCGCGTCGATATAGGGCTCCGTCAGCACGCTGCCATCAGCCTTGACGGCGGCCTGATACCAGGGGCGCATGCGCGGATCGTAACCTTCCGGCAGACCCTCCGCTTTCGGCCAGATGGTGAATGTGCCGGTTTCTTCGCCGACATAATTGTCCGTGAACTGGCTGGACAGCACGTCGTTCTGCAGCACGGCCTGGATGCCGGCCGTATCGGCGGCCTTGCCGGCGGCATTGCCGGCCATTTCCGTGAGGGCGACGCGGGCATTCAGCCAGTTGGCGATGCTCTGCGCGGCCTGCTTGCCGGAGCTGTCGATGCTCTCTTCGACGGACTTCGTCAGCACGCTGCGCTGCAGGCTGTCGATGTAGAGGGAGAAGCCGGTGAAGGCGGCGATGACGACGAGAGACGCGACGACGAGAATACGCGTCATCAGATTGGAGCGCTTGGACATGAGGCGCGATATTCCCTAGGAGGCACCCGCCGGCGAAAGACGGGAGCGCAATGCTGAACGGCATGCCGGGAAGGCGAAATCGGACGCATCATGCGACCGCCGGCAGTGCCGGAGAACGGTCGCACCATAGGAAAACGTGTTTAAGAGCCTGTTAAAATTGATAGACCACAAATCACGAAACGGCTCATCGCCGCGTCATGAAGGCCTCGAAGGCGGCGCGGGCTTCCGGGCTCTTCAGCTGCGCCGCGAAGTGCCCAGCTTCTTCATCGATGCGCGTTGCGACATCCGCGCGGTCGCCGCGGATGAGGTTGCGGGCAATCGCCAAGGCCTTCGGCGGCTTGGCGGCGAGGCGTTTTGCGGCGGCGAGCGCCTGCTCCTCCACCGCCCCCGGCTCCACCACCGCATAGACGAGGCCCGCATCCCGCGCGGCGGTGGCGGAAAAACCATCGCCGGCCGCAAGCAGCGCGAAGGCGCGCTGGTGGCCCATCAGGCGCGGTGCGAGCAGGCTGGAAGCCGCCTCCGGCACCAGAGCGAGATCGACGAAGGGCGTTTTGAACTCCGTGCGGATCGAGGCATAGGTGAGGTCGCAGTGCAGGTGGATCGTCGTGCCGATGCCGATCGCCAGGCCATCGACGCCGGAGACGAGCGGCTTCGTGTGGGCTGCCAGCGCATGCAGGAAATCGATCACCTCGCGCCCCATCGTGCCGCCCATGGCAAAGGCCATGAAGTCGTTGAGGTCATTGCCGGCGGAAAAGCAGCCTTCGGAGCCGAGGAAGACGGTGGCCCGCACGCTCTCGTCCGCATCCCCCGCCCTAAGCGCATCCGTCATCGCCTGGTACATGGCGCGCGTGAGGGCGTTCTTCTTCTCCACGCGGTTGAGGCGGATCACCTGCACGCCGGGGGCACTTTCCGGGCGCTCGATCAGGATATGGTCGGTCATTTATCTTCCCCTCAGCCGAGAACCGCGCGGGCCGCCGCAAGGCTTGCCGCACCGCTGATCACGCGATCCTTCAGCGCCGCCGTCTCACCGATGATGTTTTCCGCGGCAAAGCGGCAGAGTGCTGCGCGTTCGCCATTGCGGCCATCGCCGCCATCGGCCAGCGCACCCTTGGCGAGATAGGCGCCGGTAAGCACGAGACCGAAGAGCCGCTGATAGGGCGTGGCGCCGGCGAGTGCTTCAGCCTGCTTGCCCTCGGCCAGCGTGGCGAGCAGCCAGTCGGTGGCGGCTTCGAGATCGGCGATGCTGGCTTCGAGCCGGTCGCCGGTCTCACCGAGCTCAGGCGCATTGGCCGCCCGTGCCTTGCCGGCGATATCACGCAGTTCCGCGATGAAACCCTTGATATGGTTGCCATCGGACAGCGGCAGCTTGCGCGTCACGAGATCAATCGCCTGGATGCCGTTGGTGCCCTCGTAGATCGGCGCGATACGGGCATCGCGGTAAAGGCGGGCGGCACCCGTCTCCTCGATGAAGCCCATGCCGCCGTGCACCTGCACGCCGAGCGAGGAGACATCGACGCCGGCATCGGTGGCGAAGCTTTTCGCGATGGGGGTGAGCAGGCTGGCGCGTTCGGCCCAGTGTTTCGCGTCCTCGCCATGCGCCATGTCGACGGCGTGCGCGCAGGCATAGGTGATGGCGCGCGCCCCCTGGGTCAGCGCTTTCATGGTCAGGAGCATGCGGGCGACATCCGGGTGCTCGATGATCGGGCTCATGCCGGAACCCTGCCAGCCCGGCGCCTTGCCCTGTGTGCGCTCCCTGGCATAGGCGATCGCCTTCTGCGTGGCGGCCTCGGCAATCGCCACACCCTGCATGCCGACGGCAAGCCGGGCATTGTTCATCATGGTGAACATGCAGGCGAGGCCGCGATTTTCCTCGCCGACGAGCCAGCCGATGGCGCCCGGCTCTTCGCCGAAGCGGCCGTCGCCATAGATCATGGTGCAGGTCGGCGAGCCATGAATGCCGAGCTTGTGTTCGATGGAATGGCAGTGCGCATCGTTGCGGGGGCCGAGCGAACCATCGGCATTGACGAGGAATTTCGGCACGAGGAACAGCGAGATGCCGCGCGTGCCGGCCGGCGCATCCGGCAGGCGGGCGAGCACTAGATGGACGATATTGTCGGTGAAATCATGTTCGCCATAGGTGATGAAGATCTTCTGGCCGAACAGGCGGTAGGTGCCGTCATCGCGGCGCTCGGCGCGCGTCTTCATCACGCCGAGATCCGAACCGGCATGCGGCTCGGTGAGGTTCATCGAGCCCATCCATTCGCCGGAGACCATCTTCGGCAGATAGGTCGTCTTGAGATGGTCGGAACCGTGCGTGGTGAGCGCCTCGATGGCACCGATCGTCAGCGTCGGGCCGATCGCGAAGGCCATCGAACCGCTGTTCCACATTTCGAGCGCTGCGACATGCAGCATGTGGGGAAGCCCCTGCCCGCCGAAATCCGGCGTGGCGGTCAGCGAATTCCAGCCGCCTTCCGCCCAGGCCTTGTAGAGAGCCGGCCAGCCATCGGGCGTCTTCACTGCGCCATCGACGAATCGTGCGCCCTGCCTGTCGCCGATCTCGGCGAGCGGCGCGACTTCCTCGCTGGCGAAACGGCCGGCTTCGGACAGGATGGCATCGACAAGGTCATCCGTGAGATCGCCAAGATGACCGCCTTCCAGCGCGGGGACGAGCCCCGCGACATGTTTCAGCGTGAACGCAATCTCCTCGACCGGCGCCTTGTACATCACTATCCTCCTCCCGACCGCCATCAGGATTCGATCCGACGGCATTGTGCTTATGGCGAAGATTATTGATTTTTACGTAAACGTCAATCTTTACGGCAGGCCGCCATACGAAAACAGGCCACCCGGTTGGCGGACCGGGCAGCCTGTCCTCTGTGCCGGGGGGACCGTCCGGCACGCTCTTGTCAGAGATCAGCGATAGGGCGACATGCACTGCCGGCGCGGGCCGCCATAGGGCTGATAGGTGTTGTCGTAAGCACGATACGAGCGGTAGCGGTTGGCGCACCAGTTCACATGCGAACCGCCGCCGACATAGCCGCGATCACTGGCAATGGCACCGCCGATGATGGCGCCTGCACCGAAGGCGGCCAACGGGAACCAGTAGCCGTCGTGGTGGCGATAGCCCGGACGGGCATAGCGATAGCCGCGATGTCCGCGATACCAGCCGTGGCGATAACCACGGTCACCGCGCCAGTGGCGATAGCCGCGATCGGCGCGCCAGCCGCGGTTACCGCGTCCTTCACGCCAGATGCGCCGGCTGTCCAGCCCTTCGCGCCATTCGTTGTTGCGCACCAACTGGACGTCACCCTGTCCGCCCGTCGCCTGCACATTGGCCGATGCCAGCGGCATGGCCCCGGCCGGCACCACCGGCGTAAAAGCGAAAAGCGCCGACATCGCGACAGCAAAACATTTTCCTGAAAATCTCATGACTGTTCTCCCGGACGCACCGCCTCTCGGAGCGAGATTTGGCAGTTTCACATGATAACGGGCCTTGCCGACATTTGTTCCAGCCGATGGAAAAAACCGCGTTAGCGGAGCATTAACCATGTCTGCGTCACCATGGCCGTTCGCGGAGGATCGGGAATCGAACAGGAGCGTCCATGGATCAGAAGCAGCTTTCCGGCCTTGCCGCCCTTTTCCTTTCCGCAGCCCTGCCCTTTTCCGCCGGTGCGGCCACCGTCGAGCCATGGAAGAAATCGCAGAACGCCATCGTCATCGATGCCTATGAGCTGAACGAGATCGACTGGTCGGAAATGCTCTCCGACAAGCGCATTGCCGGCTTCATCTCCAAGGCTTCGGACGGCCTGCCGGAAAGCTATAGCTGCAAGGGCGAGCACAGCGGCGACACGGTGGCGCATTGCAAGACGATGTGGCGCAAATACGCGGTGAGCCGCGAACTCTACGAGACACGCCGGCTGCTCGCCCGTGCCAAGGGTCTGCTCTGGGGCGCCTACCATCTTGCGCGTCCCGGCAATCCGATCGATCAGGCCAACCATTTCCTCGACTATGCCAATCCGCAGGACGATGAAATGATGGTGCTCGACATCGAGGGCATCGATCCCGACAAGTACATGTCGCTCGAGGATGCCCAGATCTTCGCAGGCCATATCAAGACGCGCACCGGGCGTTATCCGGTGCTCTACACGAACCATTCCACCGCCCGCACCATCGCGCTCAACCGCGACAAGTACCGTATCCTCTCGCGCCTGCCGCTCTGGTATGCCCGCTACAAGCCGGGCATCGAGGGTGCGTTCCCGATGGGCAATTGGGACAGTTACGCGCTCTGGCAGTTTTCCGCCGGCGTCAATTGCTCCAAGCGCCGTTGCCCCTATCGCGTGAAGGGCGCGGAAAACGATATCGACGTCAATGTCGCGCCGATGAGCAAGGCCGACCTCGCCAAGACCTGGGCCTTCGGCAGCCTTTTGCCGGAAAAGCCGGTCGAGCCGGTCGACACGATGCTGACGGCCTCCATTCCGGCAGGCGGCTCCTTCCAGGCGACCGTGAAAGCCGAAGCCGCCGCCGGCATGGGTGCACAGACGGCAGGTGCCATCACGCCCGCCTCAGGCACGACGGCATCGTTCCCCGTTGCCGTCAGCGCCGAAGTGCGGGCCGGCATCATGGCGAACGGAACGGCCAGCACGACGCTAGGCCGCCGCATGGTCGAGGTGACGCCGCTGAACTATCAGGATTTCTGAGAGACTTTTCCGCCGGCGCAGCGAGACTGCACCGGCGCGTCTCTTACGCCTCGATCTGCACGTCGCCGACCGGCCTTGAGCAGCAGGCGAGGATGTAGCCTTCCTCGATCTCGTCATCGAGGATGCCGCCATTGTGGCGCATCTCGACTTCGCCCGAGACCTTCATCACCCGGCAAGTGCCGCAGAGGCCGCCCTCGCAGGCCGCACCGATGCGCACGCCGGCGGCGCGGGCGGTCTGGAGGATCGTCTGGCCGGGCGGGCATTTGGCGTCCTTGCCGGCCATGGTGAAGGTGACGGTCGAGACGGCGTCGGCATCGACCGCCTGCTCGCCGGCACCGGCGCGGATGGCGATCTCCTCCGGGGCGGGCGCATTGGCCGGCTGGAAGCTCTCCTCGTGGTAGCGGTTCATATCGAAGCCGCAGACCTTCAGCATGTCCTTGACGCCGCGCATGAACGGTTCGGGACCACAGCAGAAGACCGTGCGCTCGCGGAAATCAGGCGCGAGAAGCGAGAGACGGGCGGCATCGATGCGACCGCGCAGGCCATGCCAGCCGTCACGCGGATTGTGACCTTCCACGACGAAGCCGAGCGCGAGGTTCGGCATCTGGGCGGCGAGACATTCGAGTTCCGGCTTGAACAGCAGGTCCTCGGGCTTGCGGGCGCAGGAGACGAAGGCGACATTGGATTGCGGCGCGCAATCGGCCATCCAGCGGGTCATCGACATCATCGGCGTCACACCGGAGCCGGCCGAGATGAAGAGGTATTTTTCCGCGGGGTAACGCACGAAGGAGAAGTCGCCGAGCGGGCCGAAGGCCTTCAGCTTCATGCCGGGGCGCAGATGATCGAACATCCAGCGCGTGCCGATCGAGTTCTTCTGCGCCTTGACCGTCACCGCGACGGAGAACGGCCGCGAGGGCGTCGAGGACAGCGTGTAGGTGCGCATGACCGGCTCGTCTTCCGACACCGGCAGCTCCAGCGTGACGAACTGGCCCGGCAGATAGCGGAACCAGTTCTTCTGATCTGAGCTGAAGGTGAAGGTCATCACATCGGCCGTTTCCACGGTGGCGGCGATGCATTCCAAGAGGTTATGGCGATCGTGCCAGGGATGAAGCTCGTCGAAATGACGGAAATGGCTCGAAATCGTCATGTCAGGCCACCCGCGACATCGGTTTCTTGGTGTCCAGCCGGTCGATCATGAAGTTCGAATACCATTCGACGAACTGCATGACGCCACCCTCGTCTTCCGGCGAATAGGGGCCGGGCTGGTAGGCCGGCGAGCGGATGCCGAAGGCGTTTTCCTCGACGATCCGGCGATCCTGGTCGTTGGTCTCGGTCCAGACATGGGTGAGTTCATCGAGGCGGTAATCGACGCCCTCGACGGCATCCTTGTTGACCAGCCACTTGGTCGTGACCTGCGTCAGCTCGGGACCGAGCGGCAGGACGCGGAAGGTGATGGCGTGGTCGGCCAGCACGTGGTTCCAGGTCGTGGGGTAATGGAAGAGCAGCAGCGTGCCGATACCACTTTCCGAGATGTCGTTCGAGAGCGGGCGCTGGACGGCGCGCGCACCGGACATGGTGTAGCTCTCGGCATCCTGAATGAGCGGCATGCGGGCGGCGCGGAACTGGCCGGTGGGTGACATGCGGAATTCGCTTGGCAGGCCGGATGCCTCGCATTTCGCCCAATGCGCTGCAATGACCGGATCGTCCTTGGCGCCCTGCACGCCCGTGGCGCTTGGTGCTTCCGGATAGGTGCGGCAGAGTTCGGGATGGTTGGCGGCGCAGTGATAGCACTCGCGGTTGTTTTCCCAGACGAGCTTCCAGTTGCCCTTCTCGATGATCGTGCTTTCGAAGGCGACCTTGGTTTCGCCGAGGCGATGACGGGCGAGATAGGGTTCTGCCGTGCTGCGGAAGGCGGAGAAATCCGGGGACTGATCGGCAAGGCAGATGAAGATGTAGCCGCCGAGAGTTTCGCAATGGATCGGCTTCAGGCTGTGCTGCGTCCTGTCGAAATCCTCCGCCATGTGGCGGGCGAAGAGCAGCGAGCCGTCGAGCTCGTAGGTCCACTGGTGATAGGGACAGACGAGCTTGGCCGAGGTGCCCTTGTGCTGGGTGCAGACGCGCGAGCCGCGATGGCGGCAGGAATTGTGCAGCGCGCGGACCGTGCCCGAGCGGTCGCGGGTGATGACGACGGGGTAATCGCCGACCTGCACGGTGAAATAATTGCCGGCCTTGGGGATTTCGCAGTCATGGCCGATGAACAGCCAGTCGCGATACCAGATCGTCTCCATGTCGAGCTTGTAATGATCGGGGTCGATGTAGAAGGCCTGCTCGAGGCTGTGGCCTTCACGCCGGTTCTTCAGCTTGCGGAGCACGTCGCTGCGGATATCCATGGCAATCCTCATAAGTCCAGTTTGGGGATGAGGCGCACGGAGGAGACGGCATCCAGGCAGGGAAAGCCCGGCATGCACGCTTCCCGGCCGCCCGCCGCAGCCAGTCACGATCTTTTCTCCAGGCTGGTTTCCGGGCTGAGGAGTGGTCATTGCGGGCAGAGCCTGCGACCGATGCGGCGCCTTCCCAGACTTCCGTCCAGTGGCTTTTTGCCGCTTTTTCTCCAACACCGTTGCGGGGGCAGCGCCGGATTTCAACCGGCTTCCCAATTCTCCACCCTCCCTAGAAGGCGACACCTTGAGTGTCTTTATCTAACCGCAAGAATCATCGATCGACATGTCAAAAAACGACGCGCTTCCATGATTTGACGACAGTCAAAAAATGGATGAGGCGCCCTCATCACTCTTATTTATCTTTATGTATCAATATAATATGCCTTTTAACCGCGCAAGGTGGCGCCTGAATGGGCAAAGGGGCACACAAAGAAGCAAGTTGTCATATTGCGACCAGCAAAACACCCCTGCAAGGTTTCAGGGGGTAAACGGCAAGGAATGCTTAACGGCGTTTCCATAAACTTCCGCTATCAGGGCGCGAACACACAGCGCCGCGCGAGCAGGGAGTGCCGGGCGTGCAGCAGCAGACGAAGTTTCGCTATTACGATGCCGTCGCCTACAAGCGCGAAAACCCGCCGAAATCCGCCGTGCACACGGAGTTCCTGCGCACCGGCCGCATCGACCGCACTCCAGACAACTGGAGCCCGAGCGAGAAGCGCTACCTCTCCTATGCCGAGGTAGCTGAACGCACGGGCCGCAAGCTGGAACGCGCCGGCTCCGTCACGCATGACCGCATCAACGGCTTTCACCGCTCGATCCAGTTTCCGAAGCTGATCTTCCACCGCACACTCGCGGAGACGCCGCATCTCGGCTACTGCCACATCACGGTGGCCAATTCGAGCTTCGCGGATTTCCAGAATGTGCAATGGGCCTTCTACATGGCCAATTTCTTTGCCGAGATCGGCGAGGAAGAACAGTTCTTCGCCGGCATTTCGAAAAAGCAGGGCCGCATGTATTTCGCCGTCGCCATCACGCCGACGGACCACGAAGGCCGTCTCGCGATCGACCGCAAGGTGCGCGGCAACGGCGTGATTTTCCGCACGGATGATCCGAAGCTCGCCATGAAGAACGTGCTGATGCTCGGCGCCCGCAATGAGGCTCTGCGCAAGATCATTCAGGCGCTTTAAAACTCAAGCCCCCCTATAAAGCATCCATTCCTTGCCCGCCGGCACCTCGTCGCCACGGCCGTAGACGACGATCTGGTCGCCGCCGGAGGCCTTGGCTTCCAGAAGCGCCCGTTCGCAGGCCGAGGACAGGTCGAGCGCGCTGTCGGCGCGATCCGACATGCAGAGGCCGGCCGACAGGGTGAGATGGCCGAGATTGCGGTTGGTGCGCGGATCGCGCAATGCCACCGTCTGGAAGGCCGCGCGCAGGAGATCGATCAGCCGCTCCACCTCGCCTTCGTCGGAGGTGTTGAACAGGAACCCGAAACGCAGGCCGTCGAAGCGCACGGCGAGGTCGTTTGCCGGAAAGGCCTGGCGGATGAGGCCGCCATAGAAGGTCACGAGATGGTCGGACAGCGCCTCGATCTGGGCGGGCGAGAAGCGGCGTTCGGCATCCACCTCCGCGACCACGACGCCGCAGAGCATCGGCAGATCGGGATTTACATAGACGCGGGCGAGCGCTTTGTTGAAAGCACGGCGGTTTCCGAGCTTGGTCGGCGGATCGACGAATTTCATCGCCTCGAATTCCGCCATCTCCTTCTGGATGCCGTCCATCGTGGCCGATTGCGCGGCGACCTTTTCCGCCATCTCCGCCGTGTGGGTGACACGCAGTTCCGTGGCGCGCTGCAGGGCCTCGAGCGAGCTGCCGAGCGCCCCGCCGACGCTGCCGATCACCTGCGAGGCCTCGCCGATCAGGCGGCCGTAGTCGTTCAGCGAGGAGCGTTCCTGGCTGAGCAGGTCCATGAAATTGCTCATCTCGTTGCTGATCGCTCCGGCGGAGCGTTGCAGCACGCTCGCCTCGTGCTGGTGCGGCAGGTATTTCCGGCCGAGTTCATCGAGGGCGGCCTGGGTCTTGTATTTGCCGAGGGCGATGAAGTCGCGCACGAGATCCGGATTGCTGCCGGCATAGGCCTCGTAGACCAGTTCGTAATTGCGCGGCAGGCCGTCTATGCCCATCTGCTTCATGGCCGTTGCAACGCGCAAGGCGATGTCGGTGGTCGAGGATTTCCTGGTAGCCATTCAGATGCGGACCTGCTTGCGGAACGTTTCAGCCTATCGATAACAGACCGGTCTTTCGGCCCCTCTAATCCGGTCGTTCACATTTTAGCCAACCGTCGAACTCTTGGCATTTGCCGGCAAAGCCCTGTAAAGGAAGCGGCAAAGACGGAAGGGCGAGATGGCTGATATCGTTGATACGCGCACGGATGCGGAGGAAGCGCTGGCGCGCGCCACCGAAACGCTCGGCCGCGGCGTGCCGGTCGCCATTCCCACCGAGACGGTCTACGGCCTTGCCGCCGATGCCACCAATCCACTCGCCATCACCCGCATCTATGAGATGAAGGGCCGGCCGCGTTTCAATCCGCTGATCTGCCACATGGCCGATCTGGCCATGGCGGAAAAACACGCCGTCTTCGACCCGCTGTCGCGCAGGATCGCCGAAGCCTTCTGGCCGGGGCCGCTGACGCTGGTTCTGCCGATCCGGCCGGAGAGCGCCATCCATCCGCTGGCGCGCGCCGGGCTCGATACGGTCGGCATCCGCATTCCCAAGGGATTTGCCAGCCGGCTGCTTGCCGCCTTCGGCAAGCCGCTTGCTGCCCCCAGCGCCAACACATCAGGCCGCATCAGCCCGACCACTGCACGCCATGTCGCCGACGATTTTGGCGCCAAGCTCGAACTGGTGCTCGATGGCGGGCCAGCGGTCGTCGGGCTCGAATCGACGATCCTCAAGGTCGAGGGCGAGACGATCCGCCTGCTGAGGCCCGGCGGGCTGGATGCCGCGGAAATCGAACGCGTCACCGGCAGACCTGTTCAGCGCAACGAGACGGCCGGCGCCACCATTGAGGCACCCGGCATGCTCGCCTCGCATTATGCGCCGGATGCGCCGGTGCGGCTCGATGCCAGCGAGGTGCGGCCGGGCGAAGTGCTGATCCGCTTTGGGGGCACGCCGCTTCCCGGCGAGGCGGAAGCGGCGCTGGTGCTCGACCTCAGCCCCTCCGGCGACCTTGCGGAAGCGGCCGCCAATCTCTTCGGTTATATGAAACAGGCCGATGCCACGGGTGCGGGTGCAATCGCCTTTTCGCCCATTCCCGCCACCGGCCTCGGTGAGGCGATCAACGACCGTTTGCAGCGGGCCGCCGCCCCGCGCGGATGATATGGAGACGACGACCATGGTTGCCGCAACGCTTTCCCCCGCGCTGATCGCCCGTTTCGCCGAAATCACCGGTTCGGCCTATGCGCTTGTCGATGACAGGGATATCGCACCCTATCTCGTCGAAAGCCGCGGGCTCTACCATGGCACCTCGCCGCTGGTGCTGCGCCCCGGCTCGGTGGAGGAGGTCTCGGCCATCCTGGCGCTTGCCACGGAAACCGGCACGGCCATCGTGCCGCAGGGCGGCAATACCGGCCATGTCGGCGGCAGCGTGCCGCGCGAGGGCATGGCTGATGTCGTGCTGTCGCTCTCCCGCCTCAACCGCATCCGCGATGTCGATCCGGTCGGCAATGTCATCGTCGCCGACGGCGGCGCGGTGCTGGCGGAAATCCAGAAGGCGGTGGAGAACGTCGATCGGCTCTTCCCGCTGTCGCTCGGCTCGGAGGGCAGCTGCCAGATCGGCGGCAACCTTTCCACCAATGCCGGCGGCACCGCAGTGCTTGCCTATGGCAATATGCGTCAGCTCTGCCTCGGCCTCGAAGTCGTGCTGCCGACCGGCGAAGTGTGGAACGGCCTGCGCCGCCTCAAGAAGGACAATACCGGCTATGACCTGCGCGATCTTTTCATCGGCGCGGAGGGTTCGCTCGGCGTCATCACCGGTGCGGTGCTAAAGCTCTTTCCCCGTCCGCTCGGCCACGAGGTGGCCTTTGCCGGACTGAAATCCGTCGGGGATGCGCTCGCCCTCTTCGAACGAGCCTCCAGCCGCTGCGGCACGGCGCTCACCGGCTTCGAGTTGATGCCGCGCCTCGGCGTCGATTTTACCACACGGCACATTCCCGGCGTGCGTGATCCGCTCGCCACCCGGCATGACTGGTATGTGCTGATCGATATCTCCACATCCGATGCCGCCGAGACGGCAAGCCGCATGATGGAGGCGCTGCTGGCCGAGGGTATCGAGGCGGGGCTCGTCGAGAATGCCGTGATCGCCGCCAGCGAGGAGCAGCGCAAGGCGCTCTGGCACATGCGCGAAAGCATGTCGCCGGCCCAGAAGCCGGAGGGCGGCTCGATCAAGCACGACGTCTCCGTGCCGGTCTCCTCCATTCCGGCTTTCATGGCGGAAGCCGATGCGGCCGTGATGGCGGCGATGCCGGGCGCGCGCATCTGCTCCTTCGGCCATATGGGCGACGGCAACATCCACTACAACATCTCGCAGCCCCTCGGCGCCGACAAACAGGCTTTCCTCGACCGCTGGCGCGAGATGAACCATCTCGTGCACGGCATCGTCCTGAAATACAACGGCTCGATCTCCGCCGAGCACGGCATCGGCCAACTCAAGCGTGATGAGCTTGCGGCGGTGCGCGCGCCCATCGAGATGGATCTGATGCGAAGGGTCAAGCAGGCCTTCGACCCCGCCGGCATCATGAACCCCGGCAAGGTCGTCGCAGTCTAGGTTCAACCGCCGGTGCGCAGCTGCGCGAGCGACATCATCGTTTCGGCGCTGATGCCGCTGGAGCCGGAGCTGGTCAGCACCGACAAGGCAGGATCGTCGGTCGCCTGATTGTCGAGATCGTAGAGCACCGAGAACTTGACGATCATCTTGGCGACCTTTTCCGGGTCCTGCAGGTCTTCAAGCTTCAGGTAGCGCTTGACCATGTCCGCCTGCGCGTCGATGTCGGCGCTGCCCACTTCGTCCGGCAGCTGGAAAAGCGTCTTGAACACTTCGAAGAGCGCATCGTCGGCCAGAACGTCGTAGGCGCTGGAGATCGTGCCGGCCTTGCGCTCGAAATAGAGCGCGAGGCGCACGCCGGCATTGTCGTTGCCCGCCTCTTCTTCCAGCTGCTGGCGCACATAATTGTCGATCGTCTCGTAAATGCCGCGCCGCGACTGGATCTCCGCATCATCCGGCTGCTGGACCTTGCCCTCGGCATTGAAATTGAACGAGGCGACGATCTTGCGGTAGGCGCGATCGGCCTGCTGGTTGGCGAAGCTCTTGGGATCGTCGAGGTCGGAGGCGAAAATCTTCTTCAGGAACGCGGTGTCGACGCTTTCGGGATCGATATCGTTGGCTTCGAGAACGAAGTTGACGAGGCGCTTGTCGGCCAGCAGCTCGTCGACGGATTCGATCTTCTGCATCTGGACGGAGTAATATTTCGCCTCGTCCTGCGCCGCCGTCTTGTCGTCGTCCGTTCCGAAACGGGATTTTTCCGTCACATAGGCGCGTGAGGTGACGATGATCTCGGCTTCGGACTGCGCCAGCTTCGGCGCGGTGATATTGCCCTTCGCATCGAAATTGAACGCCTTGGCAAGCTCGACATAGCGCTCGTCCTTGAGCTGGTACACATAGCTCTTGGGATCGTTGATATCGCTTTTCAGCACATTCTTGATCGTCAGCGCGGAAACCTTGGTCGGATCGAGGCCGAAAGCCTTCAACGCGAAGTCGTAGACCGTCGCCTCGTTGACGAAGTCCGCCACCGTCTTGACCGCGCTGATCTGGCTCTTGAAGCGCTTGATGGCGGTCGCGTCAGCCTCGTCGTCCTTGTCGTTATAGGTGTTCATATAGGCGCTGCCCGTGGTCGCCGTCTGCGCGGCCGTCTGGGCGGTGTCGCCGGCCGCGAGCGTGCCGTCTTCCTGGAAGTTGAAGGCGTTGCGCAGCGCGAAATACGCCGCCTTGTCCTCACCTCCGTACAAATTGATGTAACTCAATGTGTCGGTCGGGTCGGCGCTGCTCGTCAGGATGTTCTTGATGGTAGAGCTGACGACTGTCACCTTGTCCAGCCCAAAAGCCGCCTTGACGTAGGTCAGCAGGCGCGAATCCTCGACCAGTTCGCTCGCCGTAGAGATGGCGCCGATCTTTTCTTCGAAATAGGCCCGGTTGAGCAGCGCCGCCGCAGAGGTCACCCGTGGATTGGAAAGCGTGTAAAGCTCGTTCGTCGCCGCTTTTTGGCTGGCGTTCTGGACGGTGCCGGCGGTTGCCGTGCCGTCCGTATTGAAATTATAGGCTTCCGCCAGCGTGCGGTATTTCTCCACACCCTTGATGACCGTGCTCTGCTTGGTGATCTCGGCCTTGAGCTCAGCGATACGCGCGGCGTTGGTGGTGTTGTTGGTCAGGGTCGAGAGTTCGTCCTGCGCCGTCTGGATCGCCGCCACCGCCGCCGTCTTCTTCGTCTCGAACTGGGTATTGAAGAAGCTTGCGGGATCGTTGAGATCGCTCGTCAGCACGCCGCGGACCGTCGCCCGCGAATAGGTGTCCGGGTCGATGCCGTAGGACGTGAACATGTAGTTGCGCATGCGATCGTTGTTGAGGAACTGATCGACACCAGTCGTGCTGTCGATGATGATATTGTAGTAGCGTGTCTCTTCCTTGATGGCGTCGCCGGCATTGTTGGCGGTCGCGGTATAAAGGCCGATCGTCTCGTCGAGCTGCACTTCGGTCTGCGCGGAGGCGGTCGAGTCGGCGAAGCTGAAGGCGGCGGCGAAGTTGCGGTAGCGCTCGTCCGTCAGGCTGTTTGCAAAACTCGCGCTGTCCGTCAGGTCGCTGTCCAGCACCTTCTTCATGAAGGCCTTGGCGTAGGTCATCTCTTCGAGACCGAAGGCTTTCACCGCGTAGGAATAGAGCCGGTAGTCGTCGAGGAACTCGTCGACCGATGTCACCTTGCCGATGTTTTCCTTGTAATAGTCCGCATCGCGGGCGTTGACCGTTTCCGCCGCCGTCCGGTTCAGCGACTTCAACATGTCGTTCGCGATGAGGTTGTAGCTCGTATAGGTCGACAGCATCGAGGCACTCTTCCTTCGGATCATACGCAGGCCGATTATACCCCATTCTCGCGCGCGTGGCTTGTCCGGGCCTTTCTCCGCGACGGTTCAAATGCCCGGCGGGACGTTCACCTCTCCTAAACCGTAGCCCGTGCGGTTTTGATAACCATCAGAAAGCGCAAAGTTTTCTTAACCGCGATTTTTAAGCGGCGTGGAAGGGACCCCGCCTATTCTCGCCCTCAGAGGACGAAAAGTCCCAATGAGAAGACCGGACACCGGCTCTCAAGGAAAACAAGGGCGAAAGACATGCTGAATACCGTTTCCAAGCCGGCCTGGGCCGGCACCACGCTGCGGCTCGATCCCAAGCGCTTCCCGCAGGCGATGACCTTCGAGCTGCGCGGCGAGGGAACCGATGCCACCATCACGCTGGACGAACGCGGCGCCGTGCTGCGTAAGGTCCTGCCGTCGAGCGGCCTGCCGCTCTCCATCGCGCTGCCGGCCCGCGCCTTCAAGGGTGTCGCCGCCCGCGCCATCGACCATGGCAATGGCGACGTCACCGTGACGCTGGAACTGCATCATGACGATCCGGATCTCTGCATCCCGCTTCTCGTGGCGCATGACCTCTGCGACATCGCCGCCGACTGGCGCAGCTGGGCGGAAGCCTACCGCATTCCCATGCTGATGGTGGAAGCCGACGGCGTCGCCCGCCCGCTCGACGACCACCTGAGCGGCACGAACCGGCCGGCCAAGCCGCGCCGCCGCCACTCCTATTTCGCAGATCGCCGCCCCCGCTTCCTCGTCCGCCGCACGACGGGCAAGCTCGGCGTGCAGATGAAGATCGACGGCCGGGAGATCATCGCCCGCCGTTGAGCATGCCGATAACATGAGCCCTTGAGGCGTCTGCGCTTTCCTCCAGTCGCGACGACGCCCTTCCCTCCTTCGGCAATTCCACGCGCGACCGCCTCGCGTCCCCAGGAATTGCCCCAAAGCCGGCCGTCCCCTGCGGCCGGCTTTTTTCGTGCCCTGTTCCCTCCGGAACACTTTTCTCGCCCGGCGCATGGGAAAGAGCGTTCAACACGAGCGGCCGAAGCCGCAGCGAACGCAAGGGACACGATCACGATGGCAAAGCTCTTCACCACCCTCCTCGTCCAGATCCGCAAGGCCGATGCGGCCCTCATCGAGCGTGGCCGCCCGCCGCGCCGCGGCTTCGAGCTGGCCATGCATCCCGCAACCCTGCGGCGCCTCGAAGAGCGTAGCGCGACCGGCGCGCGGGCGCCGCGCTTCCGGTGAATCAGGGCTTCGAACGCCCTGAATTGCCCGACATTTCGCCCGCAGCGGTTGACAACAGGCCGTGAAACAGCACATTGCACTCCGGTTTTAAAACGTCGGGAAAGTCTCTCTATGTCGCGTGAACTTGGTACGGAACGGGAACTGCAAGCAACCAAGGCCGTCATCGGAGAATTGGCGAAGCATCTCAATGTCAATATCTGCCTGGAGCTTTGGGACGGCACGATTATCCCGCTCGGCACCGGCGCCAAGGAAGACATCCGTTTCGTCATCGCGTCCGCAAACGTATTGCGCCGCCTCCTGCGCGCGCCGTCGCTGATCAGCGTTGCCGAACTCTATGCGACGGGCGATCTCGACATCGTCGGCGCCAACCCGGTCGATGCGATGCGCCGGGTCGACCACCTGCAATTCCTCAAGCTGCCGCAGAAGATCAACAAGGCGCGCATGCTGAAGATGGCGCTGCCCATCCTTCTGAAGAGCTATTCCGTTTCCTCCTTCGTCAAGCGCTTTACCAAGACGGCGGGTGCCACGCCCGAAAGCGGCCGCAACGACAAGGAGATGATCGGCTTCCACTACGATCTCTCCAACGAATTCTACGAGCTCTTCCTCGACAAGGAGATGGTCTATTCCTCGGCCTACTTCCCCACACCGGAGAGTTCGCTCGACGAAGCGCAGTTGAACAAGCTCGACCTCATCTGCCGCAAGCTGCGGCTCGCCCCCGGCGACAAGCTGTTCGACCCCGGCTGCGGCTGGGGTGGTCTCCTGTGTTAC
>NZ_CAMLFY010000016.1 GCF_946479415.1 uncultured Shinella sp.
ATCCTCACGCCGGCTCGAGCTGGGTGACTTCGCGGCGGAAGGGCAGGGCATCGCCGATATCGGGCGTATCCAGTTCGCGCGCATAGCGATGGCCGGCATAGGTCGCCCAGGCGATGGGGGCGGGGGCCGCTGCATCGCCGATGATCTTCACCGTCTTGATGCCGGCATCGGCCCAGTCGTCCTTGCGGGCGATCAGGTCGTTGTAGAGCGCATCGTCCGAAAGGCGCGAGGCGACCATGACGACGGCGTCGCAGCCGATGGCGGTCTTGCGGCCCGTATAGGTGCAGTTCGTCTCGACCTCGCCGGCGCGAATGGCGGTGACGCCGCGGTTGAGGCGAATGTCGACGCCGAGATCGTCGAGGCGCACATGGATCGCGCCCTGTTCCAACGTGTTGCGCGTCCAGTCGGAGACATAGGCCGAGGGCGTGACGAGGATGACGTTGGCGCCGGCCTTGGCCATGACCTCGGCCATGACACCGCCCATGTAATAGTGGTCGTCGTCATAGACCACGACGGTCTTGCCCGCGAGGTTTTCCGGGTGGACCTTGGCCATGACGTCGTCGGGCGTCCAGACGGTCATGCCGGTATCGATCGGCATCGGCACGACATGCTGGCGGGCCACACCGTCGCGGCGCCAGTGCGAGCCGGTGGCGATGGCGACATGCTCGAAGCCGAAGCCGAGCACGTCATCGGCCGTCAGGCGGCTGTCGAAATAGGTCTCGACATTGGTGCGCTGGGAAATCTGGTACTGGCGGTAGTCGACGACGCGGCCCCAGGCGGAAAGGCCGGGCAGCAGCCGCTCGCGGGCGACACGGCCGCCGAGTGTCGTGCCGGCTTCGGCGAGTGTCACGTCATAGCCGCGCATCGAAAGCGCGCGGGTGGCTTCGAGACCGGCCGGGCCGGCGCCGACGACGAGCACGGTCTGGCTGTCGCCCTTCTCGTTCATGCGCTCCGGGTGCCAGCCCTTGCGCCATTCCTCCATGAAGGTCGGGTTCTGTGTGCAGCGGCTGATCGACATGGTCATGTCGCCGGTGATGCACATGTTGCAGCCGATGCATTCGCGGATGTCCTCGATGCGGCCTTCCTCGATCTTCTTCGGCAGGAAGGGATCGGCGATCGAGGGGCGGGCGCAGCCGATGAAATCGAGCACGCCCTGGCGGATCATGCGCGCCATCACATCCGGCGAGGTGAAGCGCCCGACACCGACGACGGGTTTGGTCGACAGTTCGCGGATGCCCCTGACCAGCAATTCCTGCGCGCCCTCTTCCTTGAAGCGCGAGGGGCCGGAACAGTCCTCCCAGGCGCCGTGCGCGAGGTCCCAGAGGTCCGGCAGGTCGGCATTCATCTCGACGAATTCGCGCACCTCTGCATTGGAGAAGCCGAGTTCGCCGATCGTCTCGTCGAGGCTGACGCGCATGGTGATCGCCGTGGTGTTGCCGACCGCATCGCGGATATCGGCGATGACCTCGCGGGCGAAGCGCGAGCGGTTTTCGAGGCTGCCGCCATATTCGTCGGTGCGCTGGTTGGTGGCGCGCGACAGGAAGTGCTGGAAGATGCCGAAACCGTGCGCGCCGTAAAGACAGATCAGGTCGAAGCCGGCGATCTTGGAACGCTTGGCGGCGTTGACGAACCAGCGGCGCAGGTCCTTGATCTCGGTCTTGTCGAGCGCGCGGGCCTGCACCGGGTCGTTGGTGAAGGTGCGGATCGGCAGCGCTGAGGGTGCGAGCGGTACTTCCTTCGTATAGAAATTCGGGCCGTTGATGCCGGAATAGGCAAGCTGGATGCCGGCGAGCGCGCCGTGCACCTTCATGGCGTCGGACATGCGGCGAAGGCCGGGAATGTCCTTGTCTTCCCACAGGCGCAGCTCGATGAAGGGGGTGATTTCCGAGGTGTGGTGCATCTCGGTCTGTTCGGTGAAGATGACGCCCCAGCCGCCTTCCGACTTGATGCCGCGCATGGCCGCGGCCGCGGACGGGTCGCGGTAGCCGCCGCCGTTGCAATGCGGAACCTGATAGAACCGGTTTTTCGCGATGTGCGGGCCGATCGCGAGAGGTTCGAACAGGATATCGTATTTGGCGTCGCGCATGGCAGTCCTCGGGGTTTCCTGGCTCTATTGGATTGGGCAACGGGCTTCCGGTAAATGACGCGTTCCGGAAACATGGATTAGGCTCAGGCTAATCAGGGTCTGCCGTGTGGCGGCTTCCTGATTTCAATCTACACGAGAAGGCGCGGCCGCATGTTGGCGGTCGAAAAATTCTCTTTTATTTTCATTGTGTTATGAAGGGGAAAGGCACAGTCCTCGGCCCCGCAGATATGCAGGATCGCATCAAACCGTCTCCGATGCGCGAAAACCGGGCGGCGCGGTGCCGCCCGGACAGGAGACTGCCTAGTATTTCACCCACACGGTTTTGAGTGCGCAGTACTTGTCGAAGCTGTGGATCGACAGGTCGCGGCCGAAACCGGACTGTTTCATGCCGCCGAAGGGCGTCATGGCCGAGAGCGCATCGACGGTGTTGACGGAGACCGTACCGGCATTGAGGCGATCGGAAACGGAGAGCGCGCGCGATAAGTCCTTCGTCCAGACGGAGGCGGCGAGGCCGTATTCGCTGTCGTTTGCCATGCGCAGCGCCTCCTCGTCGCTGTCGAAGGGCGTGATGGCGAGCACGGGGCCGAAGATTTCCTCTCGCGCGATGCGGGCGTCCGGCGCGACGTCGTTGAAGATGGTCGGCTGGATGTAGCAGTCCGAGCCGTCGCGGGTCTCGCGCTCGCCGCCATGGGCGAGGCGGGCTTCCTTGCGGCCGATGTCGATATAGGAGGCGACGCGGTCGGCATGGGCTTTTTCCACCAGTGGCCCCATGCGGGTTGCGGGATCGAGTGGATCGCCGAGCGGCCAGGCGGCTGTGGCGGCAATGACCTTCTGCGTGAATTCCTCCTGTACGGAGCGATGCACCAGGAGGCGTGAATTGGCCGAGCAGACCTCGCCGGAATTGAACAGGATGCCGAAGGCGGCCATTTCGGCGGCCTTGTTGAGATCGGCATCGGCGAAGACGAGGTTCGGCGATTTTCCGCCGGTCTCCAGCCACACCTGCTTCATGTTGCTCTGGCCGGCATAGGTCATGAACAGCTTGCCGACCTTGGTCGAGCCGGTGAAGACCAGCGCGTCGACATCCGGATGCAGGCCGAGCGCCCGGCCGGCATCCTCGCCGAAGCCCGGCACGACGTTCAGCACGCCGTCCGGCAAGCCGGCCTCGGAGGCGAGTTCGGCGAGCATGAGGGCGGAGAGCGGCGATTGCTCGGCCGGCTTCAGCACTACGGAATTGCCCGTCGCCAGCGCCGGCGCAAGCTTCCACGTCGCCATGTCGAGTGGGAAATTCCACGGCACGACGGCGCCGATGACGCCGAGCGGCACGCGGCGGATGAGGGCGAGGTCGCCGCGCCCGGTCGGCGCGATCTCGTCATAGAGCTTGTCGATGGCCTCGGCATGCCACTGGAAGAAATGCGCCGAGCCGGGCGCGTCGATGGTCGAGCTGTCACCGATCGGCTTGCCGACATCGAGCGTTTCCAAAAGCGCCAGCTCCGGAATGTTCTCGCGGATGAGGGCGGCGAGGCGCAGCAGCACCTCCTTGCGCTCGGCCGGCGATTTGCCCGACCAGCGGCCATCCTCGAAGGCGCGGCGGGCAGACGTGACGGCCGCGTCGATATCCTCGGCGGTGCCGCGTGCGACGGCGGTCAGAACCTGCGCGTTGGCCGGATTGATGGTCTCGAACCGGCCGCCCTTCGCCGCATCGCGGAACTTTCCGTCGATATAGACGCCGTTGCGGAACTTCAGGCTCTGGGCGCGGCTGCGCCAGTCGATCGTCGTGGTCATGAGCTGCCTTTCTGATCTTTGGGGGCGGCGGATACCGGCAGGTCCATGACCATGTCGCCGATCTTCTCGCCGCAGAAGTGGATGAAGCGCCGCACCGTCAGCGCCGGGCTGGCACCCCCCATGGAGAGGATGCCCATGCGCATGGGGCGCAGGTTGCCGGTGAGCGGCACGAAGGAGAGCTTGCCGCCGTCCAGCGCATAGGTGGAGACGGGCCGGATATTGGCGATGGAATAGCCGAAGCGATTGGCGACCATGGCGCGCATCACCGACATGTCGCGCGTGCGCTCGACGATCTGCGGCGAAAGCCCCGCCTCGCGGAACAGCGAGAGGAAATAGGCCGAGCTGTGCGGCAGGTCGAGCAGGATCATCGGATGGGGCGCGAGATCCTCGATCGTCACGGCGCTGCGGCCGGCGAGCGGATGATCCTCGTGCAATACCGCATAGGGCGGCAGCACGGCCAGTTCATGGAAGGCGATGTCGGCGGGGATGTCGAGATCGTAGGACAGCGCGATATCGAAACGCGCCATGCGCAGCCCCTCCAGAATGCGCGCCTGATCGCGCTCGTACTGGAAGAAATCGACATCGGGATATTCGTCGGAAAAGGCGCGGCGCAGCGCCGGGATAACGGCCTGTGCGAAGGTGACGAGGCAGGCGACATGCAGCGGCCCGCGGATCTGCCCGGTCAGTTCGTTGGAGAGCGCATTGAGCTTGGCGGCCTCGCCGAGGATCTGACGCGCCTGGTCGACGAAGGTGTGGCCGGCCTGGGTCAGCGACAGGCCATGCGCGTGGCGGCGCACGAACAACGTGATGCCGAATTCCTTCTCGAGCTGCGAGATCGCCGCCGAGACGGAGGGGGCGGAAACGTTCACCCGCTCGGCCGCCTCGGTGACGGAGCCGTATTCCCCGACCGCGACGAGATATTCCAGTTGCCGGAGCGTGAAGCGCAACACCATGTCTGTTCCTCTGTTGAGGCCCCAATTAAGGAACAGATTTTTCCGCGCGGGAAGAGCGTGGCTCTCCGGGCTGTGGATGAGGTGGCGGGCGCCGGGGTTCTGGTCTCGCATCATCGCATGCTCGCCTCCTCCAGCGGCCGCGTTCAACACCCTCAGGAGGCCGCGGCTGCGGCCCCGGTTTTCGCGTCGCTGCGATGCTCGGCGATATAGCCGGCCAGATAATCCGCATCGTGCCAGCAGCCCCAGATGAAGGAGGAGGCGCGGCGCGACAGCCAGGGCAGACCGACGAAGAACAGGCCCGGCACTTTCGACACACCGCGCTCATGCACCGGCCGGCCCTTTTCATCGAGCGCGTCGAGCTTCAGCCAGCTGTAATCGACCGCGTAACCCGTCGCCCAGATAATGGAGGTGATACCGGCTTCCTTGAGGTTCAGGGCAAGGATCGGATCGGTCACGCAGGCCGGATCCGGCTCTTTGTGGCGGGCTTCCGGCTCTTCTGGCAGGTCGAGATTGTTTTCCGCGGCATAGGCATCGGCGCGGTCGAGCAGCGACAGCTGGTTGGCGTCGCCGCGGGCGATGTTGTCGGCAAGATCGGGGGCGATCTGCAGCACGCCGTCCTTGAAGCTCTCGGCACGGCCGAGCAGGGTCATGCCGCGATTGCCGAGGCGGCGGAAATCGACGGTGTTGCCGCCATAGGCGCCGCTGACGGCGATGGTGACGTGTTCGGTGTTCGGCGCCGGCACCTTGAGGTCCCAGATGCCGAGCACGCCGAGCCACCAGCAGAAATCCTTGCCGCGATAGCGGCGCGGCGGGCGGTCATGCGGGCCGATGGAGAGATAGACGCGCTTTCCGGCGCGCAGAAGTTCGTCGGCGATCTGTGTGCCGGAGGAGCCTGCGCCGACCACCAGCACCGCACCCTCCGGCATCTGGCGGGGATTGCGGTAGGTGTTGGAATGGATCTGGGTGAGGCCCTCTTCCGCGGGAACCAGCGCCGGCATGATCGGCCGCTGGAAGGCGCCGGTGGCGGAGACGACGTTCTTCGCCTCGATGACGCCTTCGGAGGTCTCGACGCGGAAGCCGTCGCCCGCGCGGGAGACGCTCTTCACCTCGACGCCGGTGCGGATCGGGGCGTTGATCACTTCGGCGTAAGCGACGAAATAGTCGGCGACCTGTTCCTTCGGCGCGAAGGCCTCGTCTTCCAGGCCGGGAAAGGTCATGCCGGGGAAACGGTCGTGCCAGGCGGGGCCGTTGGCCACCAGACTATCCCAGCGGGCGGTGCGCCAGCTTTCGGCGATGCGGTTCTTTTCGAGCACCAGATGGGGCACGCCGCGCTTGCCGAGATGTTCGCTCATGGCGACGCCGGCCTGGCCGGCGCCGATGACGAGCGTATCCACTTTTTCCACTGACATGCCGGCTTCCCCTTGCTTTCCGGTGCAGCGGCCCTTGCGGCCGCGACATGCGAAAGGTGTAGAGGAAGCCTGTTTTGCCCGACATAAGAGTTTGGTTCAGCGCTGATTAGGTGGCCGCTAAGCCGGCGCGCCGCTGCCGCCCGAAACCCGGTCGGACGTTCGTATCTCTTCAACGCGAAAATATGGAATTCGCGCCAAAACGCTGCGCTACCGGATGATGTTGCCACTTGTTTGACGCAGGTCAACGACCGCCTGGCGTGAACTCTCCAATGCTCCCGCAACGATCTGCGGGAATGCCCTGGAATGAAACTTGTCCGCCTAATCCTTCTGCTTTGCGCCAGCCTGTGGCTTGTGGCATCCGCTCGCGCTGCCACGGTGCTGCAAGAGTATCTGCCCACTGAGGTCGCCTCCGATCTTGTGCCGGGTGCGGAAAGTTTTGGCGCCGTTCGCGACGATATCGCGGTGGCGCCGGTGTTGAAGGCCGGCAAGACGGTCGCCTGGGTCTTCATCACCTCGGATTTCGTCGGCACGACCGGCTATTCCGGCAAGCCGATCCATACGCTCGTGGCGGTGGGAACGGATGCGAAGATCATCGGCGTGCGGCTCGTCAAGCATTCCGAGCCTATCGTGCTCATCGGTATTCCCGAGGCGAAAGTGAAGGCGCTGGTGGCCGGTTATGCCGGGCTTGACCTCGTTGCGGAGGCGAAGTCCGGCGGCACGGCGCATGAGGTGGATATCATCTCCGGGGCGACCGTAACGGTGATGGTGATCGACGATTCGATCGTCCGTTCGGGCCTGAAGGTCGCGCGGGCGCTGGGTCTTGGCGGTCTTGCGCCCGAAGCGGACAAGGCCGGTCCGCGTTTCGAGATCGATCCTGCGGCGGCCGCGCCAACCGATTGGACCGAGGCCGAGGGCGACGGGACGCTGCGCCGGCTCTCGCTCGACGTGGCGCAGGTCAATGGTGCTTTCGCCGCGCATCCCGACGAGCGGGCGCGCGAGCGGGCGATCGTCGAACCGCCGCAAACGACCTTCATCGACATGCAGGCGGCACTGGTCTCCGTTCCGGCAATCGGTGGTGCGCTGCTCGGCCCGGCCGAAGAGGCCAATCTCAAGGCGTGGCTGAAAGACGGTGAGAACGCCATCGCCGTGATGGCGCGGGGCCTCTATTCCTTCAAGGGCTCGGGTTATGTGCGCGGTGGCATCTTCGACCGCATCGTGCTGATCCAGGATGATGTCTCCGTGCGCTTCCGCGACCGCGATCATCGCCGTCTTGGCGGCATCGCGCTTGCCGGTGCGCCAGAGTTCACCGAGATGGACCTGTTCCGCATTCCTGCGGATCTCGGTTTCGATCCGGCCAAACCCTTCCGCATCCAGCTTCTGGCGCAGCGCGAGGTCGGGCCGATCGAAAAGGTCTTCCATACCTTCGATCTCGGCTATCAGCTGCCGCAGAAATATCTCCGCGCCGTGGCGCCGCCGGTGAAGGAGGCTGTCGCCGTCGCCGATCGTGGCGAGGGGGCCGCGCAGGCCGATCTCTGGAAACGCATCTGGCAGGATTCCAAGCTGAAGATCGTCGTGCTCGGCGCCATGCTCGTGGTGCTGACCGGGGTCTTCTTCTTCCAGAGCTATGCGGTGAAGAACGCCAAGGGGTTCTACATCTTCCGCATCGCCTTTCTGACGGTGACGCTGGTCTTCCTGGGCTGGTATGCCAATGCGCAGCTTTCGGTCGTCAACCTGATGGCGCTGTTCGGCAGCCTGGTGGCCGGCTTCAGCTGGCAGGCGTTCCTGCTCGATCCCTTGACCTTCATCCTGTGGTTTGCCGTCGCCGCCGCACTGCTGTTCTGGGGACGCGGGGCCTATTGCGGCTGGCTCTGCCCGTTTGGTGCACTGCAGGAACTGACCAACCAGATCGCTCGCAAGCTGCGCATCCCGCAATGGACTTTGCCCTGGGGTCTGCATGAACGGCTCTGGCCGGTCAAATACATGATCTTCCTCGGCCTTTTCGGCGTGTCGCTGATGAGCGTCGAGCAGGCCGAGCACCTGGCCGAGATCGAGCCGTTCAAGACGGCGATCATCCTGAAGTTCATCCGCGCCTGGCCGTTCGTGGCCTATGCGGTGGCGCTTCTGGTCGCCGGGCTCTTCGTCGAGCGTTTCTACTGCCGCTACCTCTGCCCGCTCGGCGCCGCACTCGCCATACCCGCGCGCATGCGCATGTTCGACTGGCTCAAGCGCTATCACGAATGCGGAAGTCCCTGCCAGACCTGCGCGATCCAATGTCCGGTGCAGGCGATCCACAAGACCGGCGAGATCAATCCGAACGAGTGCATCAACTGTCTGCACTGCCAGGTGCTCTACCAGTCCGAAACGGTATGCCCCGTCGTGATCAAGAAGATGAAGTCGCGGGCCAAGCTTGCGGCAAGCCCGGGCGGTGCGCCGATCCATCAACCCGCAGCAAAAGTTAACTGAAGAAGGAGTCGATAATGGAATCGAAGGAAAACAAGGGGCTGAGCCGCCGCGCGCTCTTCAGCGCCACGGCAGGGACAGCCGTTCTTGCCGGCACGATGGGGCCGGCTGCCCTTGGTCTGGGCGCTGCGGGTCTCGCCACCCCGGCCCGTGCCGCCGCCGCCGGAGCGGACGGTTCCGTCGCACCCGGCAAGCTGGACGATTACTATGGCTTCTGGTCCTCGGGGCAGTCGGGCGAAATGCGCATTCTCGGCATCCCCTCGATGCGCGAGCTGATGCGGGTGCCGGTGTTCAATCGTTGCTCGGCCACCGGCTGGGGCCAGACGAATGAATCGATCCGCATCCACCAGCGCACGATGACGGAGAAGACCAGGAAGCAGCTCGCGGCGAACGGCAAGCACATCCACGACAATGGCGACCTGCACCACGTCCACATGTCCTTCACCGAGGGCAAGTATGACGGCCGCTATCTCTTCATGAACGACAAGGCCAACACCCGCGTGGCGCGCGTGCGCTGCGACGTGATGAAGACCGACGCCATTCTTGAAATCCCGAACGCCAAGGGCATCCACGGCCTGCGACCGCAGAAATGGCCGCGCTCGAACTACGTCTTCTGCAATGGCGAGGACGAGGCGCCCTTGGTCAATGACGGCTCGACCATGACCGACGTCTCGACCTATGTGAACATCTTCACCGCCGTCGATGCCGACAAGTGGGAGGTTGCCTGGCAGGTGAAGGTTTCCGGCAACCTCGACAATTGCGATGCCGACTACGAGGGCAAGTGGGCCTTTTCGACCTGCTACAACTCGGAAATGGGCATGTCGCTGGAAGAGATGACCAAGTCCGAGATGGACCATGTCGTCGTCTTCAATCTCGTTGAAATCGAGAAAGCGATTGCCGCCGGTCAGTATGAAGAGATCAACGGCGTGAAGGTCGTGGACGGCCGTAAGGACGCCAAGTCACTCTTCACCCGTTACATTCCGATTGCCAACAACCCGCACGGCTGCAACATGGCGCCGGACAGGAAGCATCTGTGCGTGGCCGGCAAGCTCTCGCCGACCGTTACGGTGCTCGACGTCACCAAGTTCGACGCGATCTTCTACGACAATGCCGAACCGCGCAGCGCCGTGGTGGCAGAACCGGAACTCGGCCTCGGGCCGCTGCACACCGCCTTCGACGGTCGCGGTAACGCCTATACCTCGCTCTTCCTCGACAGCCAGGTGGTGAAATGGAACATCGACGAGGCCATCCGCGCCTATGCCGGTGAAAAGATCAATCCGATCAAGGACAAGCTTGATGTCCAGTATCAGCCCGGCCACCTGAAGACGGTGATGGGCGAGACGCTGGATGCCACCAACGACTGGCTGGTGTGCCTGTGCAAGTTCTCCAAGGACCGCTTCCTGAATGTCGGTCCGCTGAAGCCGGAGAACGACCAACTGATCGACATTTCCGGCGACAAGATGGTGCTGGTGCATGACGGCCCGAACTTTGCCGAGCCGCACGACGCGATCGCCGTTGCCCCGTCGATCCTGCCGAACATCAAGTCGGTGTGGGACCGCAAGGACCAGCTCTGGGCCGAAACGCGCAAGCAGGCCGAGGCCGACGGCGTCAATATCGACGAATGGACCGATGCCGTCATCCGCGACGGCAACAAGGTGCGCGTCTATATGACTTCGGTCGCACCGAGCTTCAGCCAGGAAAGCTTCACCGTGAAGGAGGGCGACGAGGTCACCGTCATCGTCACCAATCTCGATGAGATCGACGACCT
This sequence comes from uncultured Shinella sp., assembly GCF_946479415.1. The sequence goes on from NZ_CAMLFY010000016.1 coordinate 10,459, forward strand.
GACGCACGGCTTCACCATGGGCAACCACGGCGTCGCCATGGAGGTCGGCCCGCAGATGACGAGTTCCGTCACCTTCGTCGCCGCCAATGCGGGTGTCTATTGGTACTATTGCCAGTGGTTCTGCCATGCCCTGCACATGGAAATGCGCGGGCGCATGTTCGTGGAACCGAAGGGCGCCTGAAAAATGCGGCTGTCCGTTTTCCTGATCGGCCTTCTTCTCGCTTCGCCCCTTGCGGCGGCGGAGCGTGCCGTCGCGCCGGGCACGGGCAGCCTCGCAGCCGCCATCGCCAGGGCTGCACCCGGCGATGTGCTTGTTCTTGCCGACGGGGTCTATGCCGGCCCCGTCGTCATCGACCGATCGCTCACCATCTCGGGTCCCCGCAGTGCGGTGGTGGACGGGCGGGGGCGGGGCAGCGTGATGACGATTTCCGCTGCCGACGTGACCCTGACGGGTTTCACCGTCACCGGTTCGGGCCGCGTGAACCAGGATCTCGATGCCGGGGTGAAGATCCTGGAGGGCGCCGACCGGGCACGCGTTGAAAAGCTGCTCGTCACCGGAAACATGCATGGCATCGACGTGCATGGCGGCCATGACGCCGCCATCAGCGCAAACGAGATCATCGGGACCGACAGCCCGCGCATGAACGAGCGCGGCAATGGCATCTATGTCTGGAACAGCCCCGGCACGCTCCTGGAGAACAACGTCATCCGCTATGGCCGTGACGGCATCTTCTCCAATGCGAGCGCTGACAGCATCTACCGTGGCAATGTCATGCGCGACCTGCGTTTTGCCGTGCATTTCATGTACACCCGCAACACTGAGGTTTCCGGCAATATCTCGATTGGCAACCATCTCGGCTTCGCCATCATGTTCTCCAACAAGGCGAAGATTCTCAACAATCTGAGCCTCGGCGACCGCGAGCACGGGCTGATGCTCAACTATGCCAACAATGCCGACGTCACCGGCAATCTGGTGCGCGGCGGCACGAAGAAATGCCTGTTCATCTACAATGCCCACAAGAACCTGATCTGGAACAACCGCTTCGAGGGCTGCGGCATCGGCATCCATTTCACCGCCGGCTCCGAGAAGAACGTGCTGACCGGCAATGCCTTCATCGCCAACCGCGAGCAGGTGAAATATGTCGGCACGCGCAACATGGAATGGAGCCATGAGGGCAGGGGCAATTTCTGGTCCGACCACCCGGCCTTCGACCTCAACGGCGACGGCATCGCCGACAGCTTCTACCGCCCCAACGATCTGATGGACCAGATCCTCTGGTCGCAGCCGGCCGCAAGCCTGCTCATCGGTTCGCCCGCCGTGCAGCTCGTGCGCTGGAGCCAGCGGGACTTTCCCGCGACGCTGCCCGGCGGCGTGCGCGACAGCGCGCCGCTAATGCGGCCTCTCACCATATCCGTCCCGCCCGAAATCCTCGGCTTTGAGGCCGAAGCCGCTGGTCGCTGGGCCGAAGGAAATTATGATGACACCGACCCTGACAATCTCTCGGCTCACTAAGCGCTTCGGCGAGGTGGAGGCGCTGAAGGCCGTTTCGCTGACGTTGGAAGCGGGGCGGCGTGCGGCGCTGCTTGGCCACAACGGCGCGGGCAAATCGACCTTGATGAAGATCGTCCTCGGCCTCATCCCCTATGACGGCGGTGACGTCACGGTTTGCGGCATGGCGCCCGGTTCGCCGGCGGCGCGCGCGCAAGCTGCCTATCTGCCCGAGAACGTCGCTTTCCACCCCGCTTTGACCGGAGAGGAGCAGCTGCGCCACTATCTTGCGCTGCGCGGCGAAAACCCGAAGCAGGCCATGGCGCTTCTTGCCCGCGTCGGGCTGGAGAAGGCGGCGCACCGACGGATCGGCACCTATTCCAAGGGCATGCGCCAGCGTGTCGGCCTCGCGCAGACGCTGATCGGCCGTCCGCGTCTCCTCGTGCTGGACGAGCCGACCTCCGGCCTTGATCCGGTGTCGCGGCGCGATTTCTACGATCTTCTCGATGACCTCGCCGCCGAGGGAACCGCGATCCTGCTGTCCTCCCACGTACTGACCGAGGTGGAGGCGCGCACCGACCGCATCCTCATTCTCTCGGGGGGCGAACTTGTCGCGGAGGGCACGCTCGCCGATCTGCGGGCCCGCGCGGCACTGCCTGTCTCGCTTCTCGTGCGTCCTGCTTCCGGCCATGCGCCGTCGCTGACGGCGGCTTTTCCGGAAGCGGTCGCGAGCGGGGATGGGCTTCTGCACCTATCCTGCGCGCAGGCGCAAAAGCTGCCGCTCCTGGCCCGTATATCCGCGCTTGGGGGCGACGTCGCCGATCTCGATGTGATCCCGCCGAGCCTTGAAGATATCTACAGCCATTTCAGCCGGAGGGACGGGCAATGAACCGCATCCTCGCCACCGCGGTCTCGGAATTCCGCATCGCCTTCCGCAATCGCTGGGTCTCCATCGCAACAGGCATGATGGTGCTGTTTGCGCTGGTGCTCGCCGCCGCCGGTGCCGCGCCGACGGGGGATGTCGGCGTGGACCGGCTCTCGGTAACGGTCGCCTCGCTCACCTCGCTCGCCGTTTATCTCGTGCCGCTTCTGGCGCTCCTGATGAGCTTTGATGCGGTGGCGGGGGAGGTGGAGCGCGGCACGCTGCCGCTGCTGCTCACCTATCCTGTCTCGCGCCTGCAGATCCTCCTCGGCAAGCTGCTCGCCCATCTCGTGATCCTTGCCCTCGCGGTGACACTCGGTTACGGTGCGGCGGCGCTGGTCGCCGTCTGGTCCGATGCCGAGGCCATCAGAGGGCTTGGCTCGCTGTGGCGGCTGATCTGGTCGTCGGTCCTGCTCGGGGCCACCTTCCTCGGTGCGGGGTATGCCCTCTCGGCTTTGGCGCGTCGGCCCTCCGGAGCCGCCGGTTTTGCCATTGCGCTCTGGCTCGTAGCGGTGGTGCTCTACGATCTCGCCCTGCTTGCGTTGATCGTCTCGGATGGCGGCGGCGCTTTCACCACGCAGGCGCTACCGGTTGCGCTGCTCGCCAATCCCGCCGATGCCTTCCGCGTCTTCAATCTCTCGGCGGCGCAAGCCGTTGCCGCGGCCGGCGGCATTGGCGGCGCCGCGGGCGCCATTCCGCTCTGGCAATCGGCCGCCTCGCTCCTCGTCTGGCCGCTTGCCGCCATCGCGCTTGCCGTGACGGCTTTCCGCAGGGTGACGCCATGAGGATTTCGCTTCGTTCGGCCCTGTTCGTCGCGGCCCTCGCATTGCTTTCCGCCTGCAAGGACGAGGTGGCCCAAAGCACAACGCCGCAGGATATGACGCCCGAGACCCTCGGTCACTATTGCCAGATGAACCTCCTGGAACATCCCGGCCCCAAGGCGCAGATATTCCTTGAGGGCAATGCCGCGCCGCTGTTCTTCAGCCAGGTGCGCGACGCTATCGCCTATATGCGCGGCCCCGAGCAGGTCGCGCCGATCCTCGCCGTCTATGTCAACGACATGGGCAAAGCAGGTGCGACCTGGGACCGGCCCGGCGATGGCAATTGGATCGTAGCCGACAAGGCTTTCTATGTCCTCGGCTCGGCGCGTGCGGGTGGCATGGGCGCGCCTGAGGCAGTGCCGTTTTCCAGCCGGGAGCGTGCCGAGGACTTTGTTCGCGCCGAGGGCGGCCGCGTGCTGACGCTCGCCGACATCACCAATGACATGGTTCTCGCGCCGGTCGATGCCGGTGCGAACCAGGGGAACGACGACGATGCGGATTTCGACGGCCGCCTGCGTGCCCTGCCCAACAAAGCCGGAGGCTGACCCATGCCCATCACCCGACGCCGCCTGATCACGATTTCCGCCGCTCTGGCCATCCTGCCCGTTGCCGCCCGAGCCTCCATAACGGGCACGACCCGCCAATGGACGGGACAGGCGCTGGGCGCACGCGCCTCGATCCGGCTCGACCATCCCGACGGAGAGGTGATCGCCGCCCGCGTCATGGCCGAGATCGACCGGCTGGAAGATATGCTCAGCCTCTACCGGCCGCAGAGCGCGTTGTCCCGCCTGAACCGCGATGGGTATCTGGCCGCGCCACCTTTCGAATTGCTCGACTGCCTGTCGCTGGCCGGTGCCGTATACCGTGCGAGCGGCGGGCGGTTTGATCCGACCGTTCAGCCGCTCTGGGCGCTCTGGGCCGAAGCCGCGGCAGGCGGCACGAGGCCCGATGCGCAAGCGGTCGAGACGGTGCGGCACCAGACCGGCTGGGCGAAGGTGGAACTCGACGCCGCAGCCATCACGCTGCAACCCGGCATGGCGCTGACATTGAACGGCATCGGCCAGGGCTATGTCGCCGATCGGGTCGCGGCCCTGCTGGAGGCGGAGGGCCTGAGCAATATCCTGATCGACACGGGTGAACTGCGGGCGCTTGGCGGCAAGCCGGACGGCGGGAACTGGCCGGTACGCCTGGAGACGGGCAAACGCCTGGCGCTGCGCCAGCGCGCGCTCGCCACTTCTGCCCCACTCGGTACGACCTTCGATCAGGCAGGCCATGACGGCCACATCCTCGATCCCGCGACCGGCATGCCGGCGGCATCGGCATGGCGCTCCGTGTCGGTCTCGGCGCCATCCGCCGCCATTGCCGATGCGCTCGCCACCGCCGTCTGTCTGATGTCCGATCCGGAGGAGATCCGGATCATGCTCGGACATTTCGAAGGCGCGCGTCTGGAAGCCAGCGCCTAGCCAAGCATTCGATCCCCGCAACGACGAGAGGCTGTCATGGACAAGAAAGAACCGCGCAAACCCCTGGTGTTCTCCGGCGAGCAGGTCAGCGGCAGGGAAATCAACGGCAGCAGCCTGATGCCGATGCTGATCGCCGGGCTTGTCCTGATCGCCGTCGGCTATGTGGCCGTGATGGTCTTCGTCTGACGAATGTGTGGCGGAGCGGCACCCGGAAAATCCGGATGCCGCTTTCCGTTTCGGGCTCAGGCACCGATGGCGGCTTCCGGCGTCTCGAAGCGCGGGAAAAGCACGGCATTCTCCAGATGCATGTGCGAGACGAGATCATCGGTGAGCTTGCGCAGTCCCGTATAGAGCGCCGTCCACGAACCGCAGGCGCCCTCCGGCAGCGCCATGCCATGGGCTGCATGCTCGATATCCTGAAGAAGCCTGACGGTATCGGCATGTTCATGGCGCATCTGCACGATCGGGCGGGAAATCCGCGTGTTTTGTCCCTGCCGCATCAGGGGGAAGAGGATTTGCTCCTCGCTCGTCATGTGGTCTTCCAGTTCCGCCTTCAGCGCGACCAGCGCGCGGGCCAGTCCGGATGGGGCGACGGGATGGTCGCCGTGGACGCGTTCGACCTTCTCGGCAAGCGGGATCAAAAAGGCCAGTTCGCGGCGATGGGTCTCATGGTAACGCGACAGAAGATGATCGATGAGCGACCCGGTCTCCTGCGGCGCTTCAAGACCGGCTATGCGCTGGAGCGCTTCCAGTTCGGCGAGCAGATCTGCCGGCGACAGGCCGGCGAGTTCGGCCGCCTCGCGCAGAGGGATGTCACCCGCACAGCAGAAATTGATGGCAGAGCGGCGAAACAGTTCGGCCGCACCCGGCAGTTCGGCGGCAATCGTGGTCACGGTGGTTTCGAGAGAAAGCGTTTGCATGCTTGATCCTTTGAAGGAGAGAAGGAGCCCCACTTTGCAGGATCGTCATGCGTCGTCTTTGCGCCCGGCCGAACAAAAGAGCGCATTGGGGAAAGGCTATCGTGGCGCTGTTTGCTGCGCCGCAAAGAGTGCGACAATTCGGCGGGGCGGGAGCCTTTTCATCACGCGGCGCGCTTGGTAAGCCTCGGTGCGAGAGGTTTTGATGACGATGCACATGCAACAGCGCCGGAACGGATGGGTGGCTTTCGCCGTCGCCGTGCTGATGGCGTTGCAGGTTCTTCTGAGCCCCCTGGCCCAGGCTGCCACGGCCGGCAGTTCGGCGGTGGATGCCTATGGCAACCCGCTCTGCATCACCCATCTCGAGGAGCAGAAACCGGCCTCGACGCCGGACAAGGAGCGCTCGCTCGCTCCCGATTGCTGCACGCTGGCCTGCGGCATGGCGGCAGGCCTCGTTCCGCCCTATCGCCCTGTCCTCATCCTGTTCAATCCGCTTGCACAACCCTCGCAGCGGATTTTCGACGGCTATGACGACCACGCGCCTTCGGTGCATGAGGCTCTGCCCGGACATCCTCGCGGTCCCCCGACGATCGCCTGATCGCTGGCCTTGTACCGGCAGAGTCATCGTGCGTGCATCATGCGGATTTCCCCGCCCTGATCGCTGCACGGGTGGACCGCCTGCTGTGCGCCCTCGCGATCCTATGTCCTTTCCCTCTTCCATCATATTTTGCCGGCAGGGATGACCGGCTCTCTTGGAGACTGACAATGCTGAAAAGAACACTTGCAACCGTTGCCGCCCTTGCGCTCGGTTCCAGCGCCGCCCTTGCCCATGTTTCGTTGCAGCTGAAGGAGGCGCCTGTCGGTTCGACCTATCGCGCGATCTTCCAGGTGCCGCATGGCTGCGAGGGCAAGCCGACCAATGTGGTGCGCGTGCAGATCCCCGAAGGCGTGATCGCGGTGAAGCCGCAGCCGAAGGCGGGCTGGACGCTTGAAAAGATCAAGGGCGCCTATGCCAAATCCTACGACTACTACGGCACGCCGACCGGCGAAGGCGTCAAGGAAATCGTTTGGAGCGGCGGCAATCTCGGCGATGACGAATATGACGAATTCGTCCTGCGGGTCTATCTGACGAAGGATCTGAAGGCGGGTGAAACGCTGCACTTCCCCGTGGTGCAGGAGTGCCCGGATGGTGTGGCCGAGCGCTGGATCGAAATTCCGGCCGCAGGCCAGTCGGAAGACGCTCTCGAGCTTCCCGCACCCGGCGTAAAGCTGCTTGAAGCGACAAGCGGCCACTGAACCCGAAAAAGGCCGGCGCTTTCAGGCGCCGGCCTCCTCTGCCCTTCGGAGATTGTCGTGCGGGACCATCTTTGCCGATCCTGTATCCGGGTCTTTCTGACCGCTATCCTCTGGTGCTGCCTCGCTGTGGCAGCGATGGCGCATGCCTCGTTGACGGGCGCGGTGCCGGCCGATGGCGCCGTCGTCAATGTGCCCCCGAAAACCCTGTCGCTGTCCTTCAGCGAGCCGGTGTCGCCGCTCGTGCTGCGGCTCATCCTGCCCGATGGGCAGTCGAAGACGCTGGAGACATTCGTTCTGCGTGACCGCACGCTCGAGATCACCGCACCCGGCGACCTTGCAGCGGGAACCCATGTGCTTGCCTGGCGCGTCGTCTCCGAGGACGGACATCCCGTCGGGGGGTCCACGATCTTTTCGATCGGTGCGCCGAGCAGCGCGCCGCAGATCGCCGGGGAGGCGATCGACTGGCCGGTCAGGGCGGCGCTATGGCTTGCCCGCATCGCGATGTATGTCGGCCTCTTCTTCGGGATCGGCGGCCTTTTTGCCGTCCGGTGGCTGGTCCCCGGTGGCGCCGCTGGACTGCCGGTCATGAAGGCGGCCCTGCTGTTCGGTCTCTCGGCGACGGTGGTTTCCCTGGGGTTGCAGGGGCTCGATGCCTTGGGTGCCCCGCTCTCCAGCCTGACCGATCGTACGGTATGGAGCGCCGGCCTCGCGACGAGTTTCGGTCTGACCGTCGTGGTGCTTTCCTTTGCGTTCCTTCTGGCGCTCATGACCTCTTCGCGGACGACTGTTTCGGGCCGCGCGGTATCGCTTGTAGCCATTCTCGTCGGAAGCACGGCGTTAGCGTTGAGCGGTCATGCAAGCTCGGCGACGCCGCAATGGCTGATGCGGCCGGCGGTCTTCGTGCATGTGATCACGATTGCCATCTGGATCGGCTCGCTCCCGCCCTTGGCCTACGCCTTGCAGCATGGAGGAGAAGCGGGGCGGCAGGCGCTTGGCCGGTTCTCTCGCCTTATCCCGGTCTGTGTCGCCGCACTGACGGCGGCCGGCCTGCTGCTGGCCATCGTGCAGGTCCAGACATTCGATGCGCTCTTTTCCACGGCCTATGGCAATGTGCTCCTCGGGAAGACGGCGCTGCTCGTCGTCCTGTTTCTTCTCGTGGCGGCCAATCGCTGGGTCTTCACCAAGCCTGCCGAACGCGGCGAGCCGGGTGCGGCACGGCGGCTTGCCTGCGCTGTTGTCATAGAGACCATGATCGTCCTCGCCATTTTCGCGGTCGCCGCCACGTGGCGGTTCACGCCGCCGCCCCGCGCGCTGGCGATCGCGGCTGCGCAGCCGGTGTCGATCCATATCCATGCGGACAAGGCGATGGCCGAAATTGCCGTCACGCCGGGACGTGCCGGTCCGGTCGAGGTGTCCGCCATCATACTGGCCCCTGATTTCACGGCCATCACGCCGAAGGAGGTCACCTTCGTGCTTTCCAATCCGCAGGCGGGTATCGAGCCGATGCGCCGGAAAGCGACCTTGCAGGCTGACGGTGTGTGGCGTGCCGCCGACGTTCTCGTGCCCATTGCCGGCCAATGGCGCCTGAGGGTCGACATTCTCGTCAGCGACTTCGAAATCGTGCGATTGCAGGACACGGTCGAAATCGCGCCTTAGCGTGTCGTTAAGCCCTCCCGGCTTTGCGGCTATCTCGGTTTTTTAGCAGTTCGATTGTCGGGTCCCTGAGGAAAAAAGGCGGCGACACGTCTGCCGAACCCGTCGAGATAGGTGAGGACCACCGGGACGAAGACGAGGGTCAGCAAGGTCGAGGAGATCAATCCGCCGATGACCGCGTGGGCCATCGGTGCGCGCGATTCTCCCCCTTCACCAACGCCGATCGCCATGGGCAGCATGCCGAAGATCATGGCGAGCGTCGTCATGACGATCGGTCGAAGGCGCACGGCCCCTGCATTGGCGAGACTTTCCTGAAGCGACCTGCCGGCCTCCCGCTCCTGGTTCGAGTAATCGACAAGCAGAATTGCATTCTTGGTGACGAGGCCCATCAGCATGATGAAGCCGATGATGGAGAACATGTTCAATGTCGACCCGGTGACGAGAAGTCCGATGAGAACCCCGATCAGCGACAGGGGCAGCGTCATCATGATGGCAATCGGCTGAATGAATGAACCGAACTGCGACGCGAGGATGATGTAGATGAAGATGACAGCGAGCGCCAAGGCCTGGACGGCATAGCCGAGACTTTCCGCGAGGTTTTGCGCGTCACCGCCGAAGGTGACGCGGTATCCGGCCGGGATGTCCATGGCCGCGATCGCCGTGTCCAGATCCTGGCGCACGTCGCCGAGGGGGCGGCCCTCGATGTTGCTGGAGATGCGGATTTCGCGTGAGAGATCCTTGCGGGTGATCGCATCCGGCGCCGTGCTTTCGATGACGTCGGCGACCTGATCGAGGAGCACGGTGATCGGCTTGTTGTCCTTGTCGGTTCGGTTCGTCGAAATCGTCAGGTTGCGGAGCTGAGCCGCTTCACGGCGGCCGGTGGCCGGCAGCCGAACCATCACATCGTAGGATTCTCCGTCCGGCGCATTCCAGACGGAAACAGCGTCGCCCGCCACCAGAGGCCTGAGCGTATCCCCGATCATCGAAATGGAGACGCCAAGGTCGCTTGCCGCCTCGCGCCGAATCTTGACCGCAAGTGTCGGACGTTCGTTTTCGATGGATGACTCCACCTCCGTTGCTCCCGGGATTTTGGACAACGCCGCGGTGATCTGGCCGGATATCTTTCGAAGCTGGTCGTCGCCATCCCCGAGCACGGAGAGTTGAAGCGGCTTGGCGGCCGTTCCCGCTTCAGACTGGCTGACCGAAATCTCCAGACCTGCAATCCTTCCCAGACGCTGGCGGATGGGTTCGAGCGCCGCTGACGTCGTTATATCCCGCTTGTCGTTTGCAACGAGTTGAACCGCGACGATAGCCTGATTGAAGCCCCGCGCGCCGCTGGCATTGATCGTGGAGTAGATCGTATCGACGTAGCCGAGTTCGCGCAGGGCCTTTTCGACCTGCCCGACCTTCGCGGCCATATAGTCCAGCGACGCGCCCTGGTTGGCTTCGAGAGATACGGAGACTTCGCCCTCGTCGGCGGCCGGCAGGAATTCGGCCCCGATCTTCGGAACGAGCATCAGGCTGGCGACGAACATGACGACCACGGTGCCGATCGTCGTCTTGCGATGATTGAATGTCCAGTGGATCAGGGATCGATATCTGTCGGCAAGCCTCTCGAACCAGAGGTCGAAGCGTCTGATAAACCGGCCGAGCGGCCCGCGTCGCGCGTCCTTCTCCGAATGGGGATCATACCAGACGCTGGAGAGCATCGGGTCCAATGTGAAGGAGACGAACAGCGAAATCAGCACCGCGACGGCGACTGTCACGCCGAACTGGAGGAAGAACCGTCCGATCAGGCCGCCCATGAAGGCGACCGGGAGGAAGACGGCGACAATGCATAGCGTTGTCGCCAGGACGGCGAGCCCGATTTCGTTCGTACCGTCGAGCGCTGCCCGGACGTGATCCTTGCCCATGTGAAGGTGTCGGGTGATGTTCTCTCGGACGACGATCGCATCGTCGATCAGAATCCCGATCGATAGCGACAAGGCCATGAGCGTCATCGTGTTGAGCGTGAAGCCCAGCGCATAGATGACCGCGAAGGTGCCAATGACCGAAATCGGCAGGGTCAACCCGGTAATGACCGTCGATCGCCATGAATTCAGGAACAGAAACACGATGACGACCGTGAGGACACCGCCCTCGATCAACGTTCTCTGGACTTCTGAAACCTGGGCCGAGATGGCGCGGGCATTGTCGCGGGTGATCTTGAGTTCGATGCCCTCGGGTTTGAGTTCGGTGTTGAGCGCTGCGATCTCCTTTGCCAGATCCCCGGCGACGGCGACGGTGTTTGCGCCCTGGACCTTGACGATATCCATCCCGAGCGAGGGCGCGCCCTGATAGGTCGCCCGACTGGTGACCTCGGCCCCCGTATCCAGGACCGTCGCGACATCGGATAGATAGACCGGATAGCCGCCGCTCTGGGCGACGATGATGCTGTTGAAGCCCGCGACATCCTCGATCCGCCCCTCCACCGTCACGATCCGCTGATTGATCCCGGATATCAGTGTGCCGGCAGCCCGATCCTGGTTCTCGCGGCGGATCGCGTCCATGACCGAAGCGACACCGACGCCATAGGCTTCCAACCGGTCGGGATCGACGACGATGAGCATCTGCCTTTTGCTGCCGCCGACCAGCGTGATCTGGCCGACGCCGGCAACGACGCTCAGGCGACTGGTGATGACCCGATCGGCCAGCGTCGTGATCTCGGAAAGCGAGCGTGTTGCCGACGAGACCGCCAGCGACAGGATCGGCGCATCTTCCGGATTGAAACGCGTCACTTGCGGCGTATCCACGCCATCGGGAAAACCGGCTTCCAGACGCGCCACGCGGTCGCGAACTTCCTGGGCGGCAGCCTGCGAATCCACGTCGAGCTCGAACTGCACCACGACGACGGCGCGACCCTCGTAGGATTCGGAGGTGATCGTGTCGATGCCGCCGATCGTGTTGAGCGCCGACTCGATAGGCCGTGCGATCTCGCTTTCGATGGTCTCGGGTGATGCCCCGGTATAGGCCGCGGTGACCACGACGATGGGAAGATCCGTCTCGGGGAACTGATCGACGCCGAGACGGCTGAAAGAGAACAGGCCGATGACCAGTACGGTGACCATCATCATGGTCGCGAAGACCGGATGACCGACGCTGATGCGTGTGAGGAACATGGTGTTACTCCCCTTCGACGGTCACGGGCGTATCTGCGACGAGTTGGGGCAGGGGGGCCGATACGACGATATCGCCGGTGGCCAGTCCACGGACCTCGACCAGACCCTGATCGGCCCAGGTCGTTCCGAGCGTAACGTCCCGCCGCCTTAAATAGCCATCCTCGACCTTCAGCACGAACGGGCCGGCACTGTCGTGCCGGATGGCAGGTGTGGGCAGCGCCACGACATTGTTCTGCTGGTCGATCCGGAGGACGCCGGTGGTGAACATCCCGCCCTTGAGAACAAGATCGTCGTTGCGGATGGCGATAAACACGCGAACCGCACGCGATCCCGCCACGGCCGTCGGCGCGATGCGGGTTACTTCTCCAGCGAACGTGCGATCGGGAAAACCTTCGACCACGAGATCCACGGGTTGCCCGGTCCGCACGCGCGGGATGCGGCTTGTCGGAACGCCGGCATCGACCTCCATTCTCCTGAGATCCACGATGGTCAGGAGTTCGCCGTTGACCGGAACCGTCTGTCCCTGCTCGACGGGGCGTGCCGCGACCACGCCGTCGAATTCTGCATGGACCTCGGCATCGTTGAGCGCTCTCTGGGCGTCTGCGACTGCCGCCTGTTTCGCCCGGAGCTGAGCCTTGAGGTTCAGCACCTCCGCATTGGCTTCCAGGCGTGTCGCCTCCGAGGCCGCCCCCCTGTCCTGCAGGCTGGCATTGCGTCTGAGCACATTCTCCGCCAGCTCGAGCTGGGCCTCAATCGCCTCGACTTCAGCGCTTCGCGCCGTCACCGCGGAGGCGAGGCCTTCCGTGTCGATACGGACAAGAAGATCTCCCGTCTTGACGATGTCGCCGACCTGCACCGGCAGTTCGATGATCGTCCCGGCGACCCGCGCCGTCAGGCTCGTTCGCCGGATGGGCGTGAGCGAGCCTGAAATGCGGACGTCACTGCCGATGTTGCGCGGGGCAACGGTCGTGACATCGACGCGCGCCAGTTCCATCTTGCTGCCGGTTGCCGATGGCGTCTGCGATAGTGCCGGATCGGCAAGACCCATGATCGAGACCATGAGAGAGGCGAAGATGGCTGCCTTGGACGGGGTCATACTGGGCTCCGTTGCAGTGGTTTGCGATTGGTCAGGGGATTGTGTGGCCGTGCATGCCGAGCGGCACGTGCGCCTTTTGCCAAGTGCGGCACTGGAGGAACCCGCTTGAAGGCAAAAAGATGCATGCAAGAGAAGACGCCGGCTGTGTCGCTCCATCGGTTTTTCAGTTTCGCGGCCTCCCTGAAACCCTCGTCGAAGTCCGACCGCTGCGTGTGTGCGATCGCCGGCATATATACCTCAAGTTAGGCAGGATTGGTGGAACCCTCCCTGTTCGTGTCCATGGCAGAGAACGCCTTGTGGATCATCTCCTTTTCTGCGGGCGTCTCCTCAGCGGGGGCGGATAACGCGCAAAGGCCATCATGGCTGCCGCCTCGGTTGGTTTTGGCGTGCCCGCGCAGGCGCGATCGGCAGCATTGCTGACGGTTGAAAACAGGCGGTTTCAAGCCCGCCAGACCGCAGGCGTGGCTAATCCGCGTAAATCCATATCATGCATTTTCTTCATCAATTCGAGCGCAAAAAATCGCTAATCGAATAAGCCAAAATGGAGCAAGCTATCAGCATGAAAACGCTGGCTGGCTGCCGAATTCGCCGGCGTGCGGAAAGGCGGCCACACGAAGGAAGAGGCGCGATGACGATTGGATTTCGAGTGGTGCAGCGAAAGCGGGCTGTCACAGCCGATGTGACCGCTGCATTCCTTGAGGTTCCGGTTGCGAATGTAAGCGACTGTATGGGGCGCCTCTTTGGCAGTGCAACCCGCCTGCGGCCGATCCATGACGGCGACGCGCGAATGGCAGGCCCTGCGCTGACTGTCCGCTCCCGCCCGGGCGACAATCTCATGCTGCATTACGCGCTTGATATCGCTCAAGCGGGCGACGTGATCGTCGTGGATGCGGGCGGTGCCGTGGATAATGCGATCATGGGCGAATTGATGGCGGAGATGGCGGTCAAGCGCGGCATTGCCGGCATCGTCATCAATGGAGCGGTCCGTGATGTGACGGACATTCGTGCGACCGGTCTCCCGGTCTATGCCACGGGCATCACGCATCGAGGCCCTTACAAGAACGGTCCCGGAGAGATCAATGTCGATATCGCCCTTGATGGCATGACCGTCTCTCCCGGCGACCTGATCTTGGGCGATGGGGATGGCGTGCTTTGCGTGCCGTTCGATCAGACGGGCGCGCTTCTGGCTGCGGCCCGGCAGAAGATGACGGCGGAGAAAGCCGAGATGCAGCACATTCGCCAGGGTACGAGCGACCGCGCCTGGGTGGTCGAGGCGCTCAGAGCGGGCGGCTGCGTGTTCGAATAGGGCGACCGGGAGGAGCCGGAGGGTCTTGGAGAACAAAGTGCAGCGAGCGTCAGGACGCCGCGTCGCCTCGGTTCACAAGGTGAAATTCGTGCGGGATCATCCGCGAAACGGGAGGAGGAAACAAATGAGCTGGCAGAACAAACTTGCCTTGACGGCGTTGCTGGTCGGGATGAGCCACAACGCGATTGCGCAGGATAAACTTCTCGTCGCCGGTTTCGGCGGCGCGTTCGAAACGGTCTTCCGCGATCAGATTATCCCGAGCTTCGAGAAGAAGACGGGCAACAAGGTCGAGTTCATTGCGGGAACCTCCGGTTCGACGCTTGCCAAATTGAACAGCCAGCTTGGCAACCCCGATTTCGACATTGCGATCCTGGCCGACGGCGTCATGGCCCAAGCGGTCGACGCCGGAGCCTGCCAGCCGCTTGCCGCGCCTGCCGCCGGCCTGCCGGACGTGTATGAAAGCGCCTATACGCCAAACGGCGCGGCCGTGAGCATCGGGGTCGGCGCGGCCGGCTTCGTCTACAATTCCAAGTATTTCGCCGATCAGGGCTGGCAGCCGCCGACCTCGTGGGCCGATCTCGGAGACGAGAAATATGCCGGCCGGCTCGTGGTGCCCAATGTCAGTTCCGGCTTCGGCCTCTATGCTCTCGTTATGCTGGCACGGCTGAATGGCGGGGATGAGGACAATCTCGAGCCCGGCTTCGAAGTCATGATCGACAAGGTTGCCCCGAACGTGGTCTCCTTCGAAGCCGCGCCCAACCGGGTTTCCGAACTGCTCCAGCGCGGAGAAGCCGCTCTGGCGCTTTGGGTGGACGGTCGTGCTGCCGCGCTTGAGGCCCAGGGTTTTCCCGTCAAGTTCGTCGTTCCGAAGGAAGGTGCCGTTGCGGTAAACGTCGAGGCATGCGTCACCAAGAAGGAAGCCACAAAGCCGTCGGCGCAGGCCTTCATCGCGCATATCCTGTCGCCGGAAGCGCAGACGGCGCTGCGGGACGGGATGAAGCTCGCGCCTTCAAACCGGACGGTCAAGTCGGAGATCGACGTCGAGAAGCTCGTCCGGCTTGATTGGGAAAAGCTGAACAAGACGCGTGAGAGCTGGACCAATCGCTGGAACCGGGAGGTCGAGCGCTGATGTCGATCGCCGTTCAGCCCAGTGGGGTCGGGGCGGGGGAAAACTTCCTCGTTATTACCGATCTGTCGAAGCACTATGGAACTCTGACCGCTGTTGATCGCATCAGCTTCGGTGTCAGGCGCGGTAGCTTCGTCTCTCTTCTTGGCCCTTCCGGCTGCGGCAAGAGCACGACCCTTCAGATGATCGCCGGTTTCACAGAACCTTCCGGCGGTCAGGTTGAGCTGGACGGCCAGAACATGTCGGGCATATCGCCGGGCAAGCGCGACCTGGGGATCGTCTTCCAGTCCTATGCGCTCTTCCCGCATATGACGATCGAACAAAACGTTGCCTTCGGGCTCGAAATGCGCAAGGTCCCGGCCGAAGAGCGCAAACAGCGGGTGGCCGACATTCTGGATCTGGTGGGTCTCAGCCACCGCGCCGGGCACCATCCTGCCGCGCTGTCGGGCGGGCAGCAGCAACGGGTCGCACTTGCGCGCGCGCTGGTGATCAAGCCCCGCCTTCTCCTGCTGGACGAGCCTCTGTCCAACCTCGACGCGAAACTGCGCGAGGAGATGCGGCTCGAATTGAAATCGATCCAGCGAAGTGTCGGGGTTACCACGCTGCTGGTCACGCACGACCAGGATGAAGCACTCGGCATGTCCGACGAGATCATCCTGATGCGAAACGGTCGGATCGAACAGCGGGGCGAACCGACGGCGGCTTACGACAGGCCAAGCAGCGCGTTCACCGCCGATTTCATGGGGTCGGCCAATGTCATCGACGCCCGGTTGGCGGCACAGGGATGCATCGAGGGCACCGCTACGGTGGATACGGCCGGTGCAGCCGCCTATGTCATAAGGCCGGAACGGGTCGTCTTCGCAGAAACCGGCGCAGACGCTGTCGTTGTTTCGAGCACATTCCTGGGTAGCCGCTGGCTGTTCCAGGTAAAGGTAAACGATGCGGCGGTCAGTCTGCTTCTGCCGAACGATGGGCGCGTCTATCCGGAGGCAGGCCAGCATACCAAGATCGGCTGGCGGGCGATCGACCTGCGGCGGCTGGAAACACCGTGATGCGCAGGGCGGCTTTCCTCCTCGTCTCGCCGGCGCTGGCCTTCTACCTCGTCATCCTGGCGCTCCCCTTCGCCTTCCTTTTGCTCCTGAGCTTCAGCGCCGGCAGTCCCGGCGGGGCCACCGAATACACTTTCAAGCAATATCTGACGCTGTTTTCCGACGGATATTTCTACAAGATCTACCTGCGCACGCTGCTCGTCGCCACCATCACGACCGTGGTCGCCGTCCTGATCGGCACCTTCGAGGCCATCATCCTGTTTCGGATGCGGGAGCCGTGGCGCACGGCGTTTCTCCTTGTTGCAATCGGGCCGCTCCTGATCTCCGTCGTCGTTCGCACGCTCGGCTGGACGCTGTTGTTCGGATCGGAGGGGCTGCTGAACCTGACGCTGATGCGCATCGGCCTGATCTCCTCGCCCATTCCGTTCCTCTTCACGACTCAAGGCGTCGTCGTGGCGCTGGTCCATGTGCTGACGCCGTTCGTCGTGCTTTCCGTCTGGGCTTCGATGCAGCGCATGGATATGGCGACGGAAAACGCGGCAAAATCGCTGGGCGCCAGTGATTTCACCGTCCTGCGCCGGATTTTGATCCCGCAGATCATGCCGGGCATTCTCTCCGGCATGATCGTGGTCTTCGCCCTTGCCGCCAGCGCCTTTGCCACGCCGGCCATCATCGGCGGACGGCGGCTGAAGACGGTGGCGACGGCCGCCTATGACGAATTTCTCGGAACGCAGAACTGGCCGCTCGGCGCGGCTCTCACGCTGGTGCTGCTCGTCTTCACCGTGACGATCCTCATCGGCCTGAACCGGTGGATCGAGCGCCGCTACAGCGCCATGTTCAGGAAGGCCACATCATGAAGAACGGCCCGATTCAATGGATATTCCATGCAGCCTTCGTGCTGTTCATGTTGCTGCCGCTGATTGCCGTCGTGGTGGTGTCGCTGACCTCGAGCGATCTCCTTAGCTTCGACGCATGGCCACCCTCGCTGAAATGGTACGAAAAGGTCCTGCAGGATGACCGGTATTTCGAAAGCTTCCGCCTGAGCTTCCTGTTGGCTCTCGCCAGCGCAACCTTCGCCGTCGCCTTGTGCCTGCCGGCATCGCTCGCGATTGCGCGATTCGATTTTCCGGGACGGACCGCCATAACATCGATTCTGCAGTCTCCGTTGATGCTGCCGCATGTGGCCATCGGCGTCGCGCTCCTGAAGTTCTTCAGTGTTTCGGGGCTCGGAACCGGCACCGTCGGGCTCTTCGCCGCCCATACGCTGCTGATTTTCCCTTTCGCGATGCGGCTCATGATCGCCGGTATGACCGGTTACGACCCGATGGTCGAACGTGCGGCCTTGTCGCTTGGCGCAAACCGGTGGACCTTGTTCCGCCGTGTCACTCTGCCGCTGGTGCTGCCGGCCGTCGTCAGCGGTTGGGTCATCGCCTTCATCTCTTCGTTCGATGAAGTCACCATGTCCGTTTTCATCGCGCCGCCAGGCTCGATGACATTGCCCGTTCGCATCTATACGCAGCTTGAGGACGGTATCGACCCTGCCATCGCGGCTGTTTCAACCCTGATGCTCCTTCTGGCGGTGCTCGCGATGATCGTACTCGACTACTTCTATGGTCTCGAACGCTTGTTCGTCGGCACGCGCGGCAAGACCGGGCACTAAAGGCGCCTGTGGACGGTCACATCTGGAGGAAGCGGGAAAAATCGCAGTTTTCGCGAACCGTCGCGAGAGCATTCGTGAGTGCCGCGTTGGCTTCTCCACGGCGGACGTAGGCGAAGAATGAAACCGTCGGCGGCTCGAAGGGAAGGGGCAGCGCAACGAGGCGCTCCTGCTCGATGAACCGCGCCGCCAGCCCCTTGGGCAGAAGGGAAACCCCTTGCTCCGCCAGCAGCAGGCCGACCGTCGCCGCCACGGAATCGGTTCTGATCGAGCGCTCGAAGATGAGCCCCCGATCCAGCAGCCACTCTGAGAAGATATCGGCGGCATTTTCGCGTGGTCCCTGGGAAACATAGGCAAGGGAACACAGCAACTCCCGGGTGATCTCCTGGTCGGCTGCGATCAGCTTGGCACTGGCGACAAGCTCGAACTCCACTTTGGCAAGCATATGGCCGACGATCGACCGTGACACTTTTACATCGCGACAGACGGCGAGATCCAATTGCCCGCCGTCGAGCATGTCGATCAGCCGGTGCGCATGATCGACGTGGATCGTTTGGGTTCCCCGGTATGAATCGCTCCGCAGCAACCTTACGACGCGCGGCAGCCATGTCTGGGCCGACAATTCGGTCACGCCGATGACAAGGGGAGTGACGACATCCGTCGATGTGCGGATAGCCTCGATTTCCTGATGCAGGTCGACCATGCGTTCCGCCAGTTCCGCCAGGCGTGCGCCCTGGTCGGTCAACACCATGTGACGGCCGCGCTTGTTGAAAAGTGGAAAGCCGCAGGCGAGCTCCAGCTCCTGCATGCGTTTCGACATGGTGGATTGCGTCATGTTGAGGCGCCGCGCCGCCCTTTCATGCGTCCCCAAGCGGGCAATCCAAAGCAGGGTCTCTAGCTGTCGGAGGTTTGGCATAGGCGAAATATGAACTTTCCGCCTGTATTGTCAAACGTGTCACCGGTTATCTTCATGTAACGACCGATCAGGCGACAGTCGAGGCTGTTCAGCCCGTAACGACCCAATGTTCGGGAATGGCCTTTCCCGAAAGGTAGGCCGAGACGGCCTGGGCTGCCATGAGGTTTCCTTCGTCCAGGGCCTCCCGGGAAGAGCCGGCTATGTGCGGCGTAAGCACGACCCGTGAGTGACCGGCAAGAGCGGGCAAGCCGGATGTTCCGTACTCCGCGGAAAACACGTCAAGCCCCGCGCCGGCAAGGTGCCGCGTCTCCAGCGCGTGTAGAAGCGCGGCTTCATCGACAAGGCCGGCCCGGGCCGTGTTGATGAGGATCGCCCCCGGCTTCATGGCTGCGATCGTCGCGGCCCGGATCAGCGGCGGTTGGCCGGGCTCCGGCGCCGCGTGAAGGGAAACGATGTCGGATTGGCTCAACAGGACATCGAGATTGACAAGGTCCACCGGTCCCGCCGTTTCGGGGGAGGCATAGGGGTCGTACGCCACAATGCGCGTATCGAATCCAGTCAGCCGGCGGGCGACCGCCTTGCCGATCCTGCCCAGCCCGATGAGGCCGACGGTTTTGTGTGCCAGCTGGCTGCCGACCAGAGCGGTCAGGTTTCCCGTCCTGACGGCCGTATCGGCTTCGCAAAGCCGAAGAAGCGTCGCCAGCATGAGAGCGATCGTGTGATCGGCAACCGTGTCGGTATTGGCACCAGGTGTGTTCGTTACCGTGACGCCATGCCGGCGGGCCGCCGCGAGATCGATATTGTCATGGCCGACACCGCGCCGCGCCAGCATGCGCAGGTCCGGGCGGCGGGCGAGAATTGCCTCGGTCACGGGAGCGATGCCGACGATCCAGGCCGCAACGCCCTCGGTCATGTCGAGGATCTCATCCGTCGTCAGCTGTGCATCGGATTGCGCACCGATCAGAGATTTTGGCGATATCTCGACGCCACTACCGGTCAGGAGCTGCCATGCCGGCGATCCGGGTTCGAAGAAACGGGCGGTAACGAGAACTGACATGCTGGACATCGGCGTCGTTGCTTACCCTCGTTTCAGCCAAGCTTCGCCACGGCCGAAGCGATTGCCGCGACGGCTTCGGCGATGGTTTGATCGCTCGTCGCAAAGGACAAACGAAGGAAGGGGGACATCCCGAATGCCGCGCCCGGCATTGTGGCGACACCGGCTTCGCTTACGAGATATTTGGCAAGGTCGGCGTCGGTTTTGATCGTGCCGCCATCGGGCGTCTGCTTGCCGATCAACCTCGCGACCGACGGAAAGACATAGAAAGCACCTTCGGGCATGGTACAGGACAGTCCCGCAATCCGGTTCAATCCCTCAACCAGCATCCGGGCGCGACGTTCATAGCGCTCCCGGTTCGCCTGCAAAAAGTCCTGATGGCCCGACAGCGCGGCGGCGGCGGCGTGCTGCACGATGGAATTGGCGCAGCTCGTGTCCTGCGAGATGAGTTTGGTGATCGCGCCGATCAGCCATTGCGGCCCGCCTGCATAGCCAAGCCGCAAACCGGCAAGTCCAAAGGCCTTGCTGACACCGTTCACCGTCAGGACACGGTCGCGAAGGTGTGGATTGACTGCGGCGAACGACGTGAACTGCCGACCCCCGTAAACGAAGTGCTCGTAGATCTCATCGGTCAGAACGAGAATACGGGGATATTCCTCCAATACGGAGCCCAGGCCCGCCAGTTCCCAGCGATCGTAAACCGAGCCGGACGGGTTGGCCGGGCCGTTCAGGATCAGCCATCGGGTCCTGTCGGAAATCGCATCGCGCAGGGCGGTGGGCGTCAGCTTGAATTTCTGGGCCGCATCGCAGGTTACCGCAATGGGCTTGCCCTCGAAGACACGCGTGATATCCGGGTAGCTCACCCAGTACGGCGCCGCGAAGACGACTTCGTCTTCGGGATCAAGCGTTGCCGCAAGGGCAGCAAAGATGATCTGCTTTGCCCCGGCGCCGACGGTGATCTGAGCGTCGTCGTAGACCAGCCCGTTCTCGGCTTCGAACTTCCGGATGATTGCCGATCGTAGTTCGGCTGTGCCGTTCGTCGGTACATAGGAGATCCGCCCGCTTCTCAATGCCTCGACGCCCGCCTCGACCACGGGCTGCGGCGGGGCGAAGTCGGGCTCGCCGATCGTCATGTCGAGGATCTGCCGTCCGCTTGCACGAAGCCTGCGGATTTCCGCCATGGCGCCCATGCTTGGAGATGGCTGGATGTTCGACACCCGCTTCGACAGCAGTGCGGTTTCGACCATTTCGATCTTGGAAAGATTGGACAAGACCCACGCTCCCGTTCCGGATTGGCTTCTTGATTGAACCGCATGTTCCCTCGGCGGGATAAAGGTCGCCGAACAAAAGCATCAAAAAAAGCGAATTTTCATCGCACGATCGATGCGGGAACTGCATGCATTTACGGCGCCGGGAACGCACTGTTGATTGCCTGCAAGGACGCGTCTTACGTTATGACGCCCATAGGATCGGCGCGGCTTGTCCATCGCCGGGTTGCGTGACTTCGGATATTGCGGTTGTCTCGGTTCTCCGTCAGCGCCACAATGGAAACAGAAGGTTCGGTAACGAAAGCCCGTGCTCGAAGCGAGGCCAGGATTGCGGCTTTTGAAGATTGATTTCCACGAGGTTCGATACGCGGGAGTAGAACTTGGCCACACGTGAAGCCAGGAGCGGCGTCGATCCGAAGGCCGGTTCGCTTTCTTCCAGCCCGCCAACGTTCGAGCACATCATCACAGGCATCGACGAAAGCTTCCTCTGGCGGGTGGACGATTATCCGTGGGAGCGCAATGTCTGGAATTTCCATCCTGAATTCGAGATTCATCTGATCCGCAAGGGGACGGGTGTCGCCTTCGTCGGCGACTACATCGGTGCCTTCTCGGCGACCTATCTGACGGTAATCGGCAGCGACCTTCCGCATGACTGGGTGACGATGACCGCGCCGGGCGAATTGATCGAAGGCCGGGACGTCGTGGTGCAGTTTCATCCCGACCGCATCCGCGAGGCGACGCGGCTTTTGCCGGAGTTTGCGCAGCTTGAAGATTTCTTCGCGCGTGCCCAGCGGGGTCTCGTCTTCAACGGCGAAACGCTGGCGAAGGGGGCTGGACTGGTCGAGCGCATGGGCATGGAAAAAGGCGTCGCGCGGCTTGCCCTTTTCCTGCAATTGCTCGACCTGCTCGCCGCTTCTGCCGAATACGAAATCCTCTCGTCACCGGAATACTCGCCGAAGCTCGACGCCGAGACACTGGATGCCCTCCAGCGCGCGCTCGTTTTCATCTATCGCAACTTCTCGACCGACATCCGCCTGTCCGATGTCGCCGATCTCGCCGGCATGAGTGAAAGCGCCTTTTCGCGCTTCTTCAAGAAGAACACCGGCAACACCTTCACCGATCACGTCAACAAGCTGCGTATCTGGCAGGCCTGCAAGCTTCTGGCGGAAAGCGACATGCCCATCACCGACATCTGCTTCGAGGTCGGCTATATGAACATTTCGAATTTCAACCGAACATTCCTTCGACAGCACCGCATGACGCCTTCGGCGTATCGACGGCTGACGCCGCGGCGGCGCTCGATGCGTGATGATGTGTCTCTGTCCGATGAAACCTTGCGCTGATGGGGTCGCATTACCGCATTGCAGCATGATGGTGCGCATTAAAGTACAGAATTCCCGCATCGGGCGCGCTAGTTCCCGAAATTTCCTCGGCTAGTATCAGTTCCAGCGAAGATATTCGCTGACAGATCGGCGCAGGCCACGAGGAGGTCGTGCCGCGCCGGCCAACGATACCTTAGGGGAGGTTCATCCATGATATCCGTGAAAACGCTCGTTTCGAGCATCGCATATGCATGCCTTCTTGCCGGCTCGGTCTCGTCGATTGCGCTGGCTGCCGAGTGCTCCGGCACGATCCGCGTGCTCGCCCAGCCGCGCGATGGCCTGACGCTGCTCGAAAACTACAAGGACGAGTTTGCAAAGCTCTCCGGCGGCGCATCCTTCGAGATCGACTATCTCAACGAGAACGACCGCCGCGCCAAGACCAAGGCGGACGCCTCGACCATCGGCAAGTACAATGTGTATTATATCGACGAGGCGAACGTCGCCCTGTTCGCATCCGCCGGATGGGTCGTGCCGCTCGAGGACTACTATCCCAAGGAATACGACTACGCCGATTTCGACCCGGGCCGCCAGAAGGTCGCGACTTATGACGGCGAGGTCTGGTTCGCGCCGCTGACGGGCGGCGGCGACCTGCTCGTCTACCGCAAGGACCTGCTGGAAGCCGCCGGTATCAAGCCGCCGACGACGCTCGACGAGATGAAGGACGCGGTCCAGAAATTGCACCAGCCGGACAAGGGCATTTATGGCATCGCGCTGCGCGGCCAGCGCGGCTCGGGCGCCAATGTCTGGCGCTGGATGCCCTATTTCAAGGGCTTCGGCGGTGAATGGTTCGAGGGCAACACGCCGAAGTTCAACAGCGAGGCGGCCGTCAAGGCGACGGAAACCTATCTCGATCTCTTCAAATATTCCGCTCCTGGCACGCAGACCGGCAGCTGGGATGAATCGACGGGTGCTTTCCTGTCCGGTCAGGTCGCCATCCTCATCGAATCGACGCCGCTCGCCGGTCTTGCGATCGATCCCAAGACATCGCAGGTCGTCGGCAAGGTCGGCTATCTGCCGCCTCCGACGCCGTTGACGGGCGGCGGCTACGGCCACGGTCTTGCCATCGGCGCCAAGGCGAACCCCGATGACGCGTCGAAGGCTTGCGCTGGCCTCTTCATCGCCTGGGCGACCTCGAAGGAGAACGAGCAGCGGCGTCTGGAAGCTAACCAGTTCGGCGAACTCAACCGCACGAGCATCATGGCGAGCGAGGCCTTTGCGAAGCTCTACGGTCCGGATCTCGGGCAGGCCTTGGCCGAAACCGGCAAGGTCACGGCGGTCAACTTCTGGCAGAGCCCGCTCTGGCCCGATCTCGGCGACCGCTGGGGCATCATCCTGGAGGAGCTGATCGCCGGTTCGCGCGCGGACATCAAGGATGGCCTCGCCGAACTCGAAGGCTTCGCCAAGGACCTCGTCGCCCGTAGCCAGTAAGCCTTCGCGCCGCGCGGCCGCTTTCGCCTCCCGAGACGGCGGCCGCGCGATCCCGAGGAAAGATCCATGACGACAAGAACCCGCCTGCCTGCCGTTTTCCTGCCGCCGCCGCTTCTCATCCTTGCGGTGCTCGCCTTCGTGCCGACGGCCTATGCCATCTATATTTCCTTCCGCAATCGCGAGCTGAGCCGTCCCGATGGCAGCTTCGTCGGCCTTGCCAACTATATCGACCTCTTCTCGGATCGCCGTTTCATCAATGCGGTCGGCGTGTCGCTCACCTGGGAACTCGTCACCGTCACGCTGACGCTGCTTGTTGCCGTCGTGCTCGGCATCCTGCTCTTCGAATTCGCCTCGGCGCGCCAGCGGGCCGTGCTGACGCTGATCTTCCTGGTGCCCGTCATCCTGCCGCGCGTCTCGGCCGCCTTCGTCTGGAAGTTCGCCTTCCATCCGCTCTACGGCATCGTGACGTATCCTTACAAGGCGATCACCGGCCAGCCGCTCGATCTGCTTTCGAGCCCGGCGACCGCGCTGATGACGGTGGCGCTCGTCGATGTCTGGCAATGGGGCCTGTTCTTCGCCGTCATCGTGCTGAAGCTGCTCGAAACCCTGCCGCCGCAGCCCTTCGAGGCCGCACGCCTCGACCATGCGCGCCCGTGGGAAATCTATGCCTATGTCGCGCTTCCCATGCTGAAGGCACCGCTCATCTCGCTCACCTTCATCAAGATGATCGAGTCGCTGCGGGCCTTCGACCTCATCTATGTGATGACCCGCGGCGGCCCCGGCATCGCGACGGAAACACTCGATATGTACGCCTTCTCGCAGGGGGTCATCGAATCCGGCCGCATCTCCTACGCCTCCGGCATGGCGGTGCTGATGATGCTGGCGACGACCGTCATCTTCACGGTCATCTGGAAGAGGGTAAAGCCATGACCGTCGCCCGCATTCTCGGCAAGTCCGTGCTCTACCTCGCGGCCTTCTCCGCCGTCTTCCCCATGGTCTGGACGGCGATCAACGCCTTCAAGAACCGCGTGGACATCGTCACGCCGACACCGCTCTTCATCTTCACGCCGACGCTCGACAATTTCGCCTATGTTCTGGGAAGAGAGAGCGTTGCGGCAGGCCTCGTCAATTCGCTGCTCGCCGCCGGCGGATCGGTTTTCATCGGTGCGGTGCTCGGTCTGCCGGCAGCCTATGCGATTGCCCGCTACCCGAACCGCTGGTCGGCCGACATCCAGTTCTTCGTGCTGTCGCTGCGCTTCCTGCCGCCCGTCGCCGTGGCGATCCCGCTCATGGTGATCTGGCTCGACCTCGGCTTTTACGACACGATGACGTCGCTGATCGCCACCTATACTCTCTTGACGCTCGCGACCGTCATCTGGCTCGGCGTGCCGGCCTTTGCCCGCGTGCCGAAAGAGGTGGAGGAGGCGGCGCGCGTCGATGGCTACGGCCCCTATGCGGTCTTCCTGCGCATCGCCCTGCCGGTTGCGTCACGCTCGCTCATCGGCGCGGTGGCCTTTGCCTTCGTGCTGGTCTGGAACGAATTCCTCATCGCGCTGATGCTGACGACCTCGGATGCCAAGACGCTGCCCATCGTCGCCTCGGAACTGACGCAGCTTGGCCGTGACGTGCCCTGGGGAATTCTCAACGCCTCGGTCGTGCTGCTTTCCATCCCGCCGCTCCTGCTCATCGGCATCCTCAGCGGCCTTCTCAACAATGCGTTCCGGCGCAAGAGCAATTGATGACAGGACAGATTTCCATGCAAGCCTTGGTTCTCGAAGAAAAGGGCGTGCTTGCCCTTCGCGATATCGACCTCCCGCAATCCATCGGTCCGGACGACGTCAAGATCGCCATCCACACGGTCGGCGTCTGCGGCAGCGACGTGCATTACTACACCCATGGCGCCATCGGTCCCTATGTGCTGCGCGCGCCGATGGTGCTCGGTCACGAGGCGGCGGGCACGGTCGTCGAAATCGGCGAAAATGTTCATTCGCTCTGCGTCGGTGATCGCGTGTGCATGGAGCCCGGCATTCCCGATCTCTCCTCGCGCGCCTCGAAACTCGGCCTTTACAACGTGGATCCCGCCGTTCGCTTCTGGGCGACGCCCCCGGTGCACGGAATTCTCGCTCCCTATGCGGTGCATCCCGCCGCCTTCACTTATCGCCTGCCTGACAATGTCTCTTTTGCCGAGGGCGCGATGGTCGAGCCCTTCGCCATCGGCATGCAGGCCGCCACGCGTGCGGGTATCGTGCCCGGCGATGTCGCGGCCGTCATCGGTGCCGGGCCGATCGGCATCATGGTGGCGCTCGCGGCACTTGCCGGCGGCTGCAGCCGGGTGCTTATTTCGGATTTTTCCGCGGAGAAACTGGCGGTTGCCGCCACCTATCCCGGGATCGAAGCCATCAATCTCAAGGAGACCACCTTCACCGCGGCCGTTGCGAAGGCAACGAACGACTGGGGCGCGGACGTGGTGTTCGAAGCCAGCGGCAGCGCGAAGGCTTTTGACGGTCTGTTCGATCTCGTGCGGCCGGGCGGCGCCGTCGTTCTCGTTGGTCTGCCAGTCGATACGGTACGTTTCGACGTTCCCGGAGCCATCTCCAAGGAGGTGCGCATCGAAACGGTCTTCCGCTACGCCAATGTGTTTGACCGCGCGCTCGAACTCATCGCCTCCGGCAAGGTCGATCTGAAGCCGCTGATCACCGGCACCTATGCCTTCAAGGACAGCATTGCCGCCTTCGAGCGCGCGGTGGAAGCGCGGCCGACCGACGTGAAGCTTCAGATTCTCGTGCAGGGAGATCGCTAACATGGCCAACATCGTCTGCTCCCATGTCGATAAGGCCTATGGTGCCGTCAATGTCATCAAGGACTTCAACCTCGAAATAGACGACCACGAATTCGTGGTCTTCCTCGGCCCTTCCGGCTGCGGAAAGTCCACGCTTCTGCGCATGATCGCGGGTCTGGAGGAGATCTCGGGCGGCGCGGTTTCGATTGCAGGGCGTACCGTCAACGATCTGGAACCGCGCGATCGCGGCGTCGCGATGGTCTTCCAGAACTACGCGCTCTACCCGCACATGACGATCTACGACAATATCGCATTCGGCCTGAAGCGCATGAAGGTCGAGAAGGCCGAGATCGACAGCCGCATCAAGGCGGTCGCCGGCACGCTCGGGCTGGAACCCTATCTTTCCCGCAAGCCGACCGAACTATCGGGCGGACAGCAGCAACGCGTGGCCATTGCCCGCGCGATGATCAAGACACCCCGTGTCTTCCTGTTCGACGAGCCGCTTTCCAACCTCGATGCCAAGCTGCGCAACCACATGCGCGTCGAGATTGCCCGCCTGCATCAGAGCCTCAAGACGACGACCATCTATGTGACGCACGACCAGCTCGAGGCCATGACGCTGGCCGACCGCATCGTGCTGATGAAGGGCGGTGCCATCGAGCAGGTCGGTACGCCTGAGGAAATCTACGAGCGGCCGCGTACGCTTTTCGTCGCCGGCTTCATCGGCACGCCGAACATGAATTTCCTCGACGTAACGGCTCGAGCCGATGGTCAGGCGTGGTTGCTCGAGGGGCATGGCCAATGTTTCAAAGTCAGCCGCGAGCGGTTCGATATCCGGGAAGGGCAGGCCTTGACGCTCGGCGTGCGGCCTTCCTCGTTGTCCGTGGTTGTCGGCCTGGAGGATCGGGAAAATACGCTTCGCGGTGTCGCCGATCTCATCGAATTTCACGGGGACAGCGCTCTGGTCTCCTTCCGCTTGGGCGACAAGGAGATTGGAGCACTCGTCCCGGCGGCCAGCCGACCTGCGCGAGGCGCATCGATCACCTTCTCGGTCAGCGGCGAAGACCTGCATATATTCGATCGTGCAACAGGCCTTTCGATGTTCAAGGCTCGACGATGAAGGCGACATGGTCCTGATCGCCGCAGCCTGAACTGTCGTCAGGCGCGCTTTGCCGGAACGATCATCGGCGTGCCGGAGATCGGGTCTTCAATGATGAGGGTCGCCAGGCCAAAGACGTCGCGGACCATCGCCTCTGTGACGATCGCGCCGGGTTTTCCCTGGGTGACGATGTTGCCGTCCTTCATCGCGATCAGATGCGTGGCGTACCGGCAGGCCTGGTTGATATCGTGCAGGACGGCAACGATGGTGCGGCCCTCGGCGTTGAGATCGGCGAGAAGGTCGAGCATCTCGATCTGATGGGCAATGTCGAGAAAGGTCGTCGGCTCGTCGAGCAGCAGGATCGGTGTTTCCTGGGCCAGCACCATCGCGATCCACACACGCTGGCGCTGACCACCGGAGAGTTCGCAGACGAGACGAGTGGAAAGATCCGCCGTTCCCGTCACCTGCATCGCTGCCATGACCGCCGCATCGTCTGCTTTCGACCATTGCTTGAGGAACGATTGGTGAGGATAACGCCCGCGGGCGATGAGATCGGCAACGGTGATGCCATCGGGCGCAATCGCGCTTTGGGGAAGCAGGCCAAGCCTTCGGGCGACATCCTTTGCCGGTCGCTGGCTGATGGCCTTGCCGTCGAGAATGACCACGCCCGCCGATGGTTTGAGGAGCCGCGAGAGGGCCTTCAGCAAGGTGGACTTGCCACAGGCATTCGGTCCGATGATGACGGTGAAGGACCCATCCGGAATGGTGGCCGAGAGATTGTGCGAGATTGTGCGCGCGTCATAGCGCAAGGTGAGATCGCAGGCATGGAGGCGGTCGGTGGGCGTTCCGGGCTGATTGTTGGTGTCGTCGCGGGTCATTTGCGGCCCTCCCTTACGATGAGCCAGAGGAAATAGACGCCGCCGATGCTGACGGTCATGAGGCCGACGGGCAGTTGCATGGTGAAGGCATGCTGGGCGGTCCAGTCCGCGCAGAGCAAAAGCAGGCTTCCGGTGAGAGTGGCGGGCATCAGCGCCAGACCGGGTGATCGTGTCAGCCGGCGCGCGATTTGCGGGGCAGCCAAGGCGATAAAGGCGATGGGGCCGGCCGAAGCCGTAACGGTCGCGGTCAGCGCGACACCCAGTGCCATGGCGAAAAGGCGGACACGGTCGGCGGCAACGCCGCTCGCGCGTGCCACGTCGTCGCCCAGCTCCAGTTGGCGCATCGGGCGGGAAAGCAGGAATACCCAGGGCGCGATCAGGCACAGGACCACGATGACGGGCAGAAGCTGTTCGGTGCCGAGGCCATTGAGGGAACCGGCGGTCCAGACAGCCGCACTCATCGCCACCTGCAGGTCCGCCTTGCGGATCATCCAGGCGTTGAGCGCGCCGAGCATGGCCGAAACGCCGATGCCGACGATGATCAGCCGGAAACCCTGCATGCCGCGGCGCCAGGCCAGAAGATAGACCGTGAGGGCGGTCACGATTCCGCCGGCCAAAGCACCGGCCGCCGTTTCGTAGTAACCGCCGGAAAGGAGCAGGATCACGACAAGTGCTCCGCTATGGGAGCCTGCCGCAAAGCCGATGATATCGGGCGAGCCCAGCGGATTGCGGGTCAGCGACTGGAAGATCGCCCCGCTCATGCCCAGCGCTCCACCGAGGAGCAAAGCCAGAACCACCCGCGGCAGGCGCCATTCCGTGACGATCATCACCACCATGCCGTCTCCGTGGCCGAAAGGCGCAGCGGCCACGTCGGCAACGGAGACGGGATAGGTGCCGCTTGCAAGCGAGAGGGCGGCGACCAAGATGCAGAAACCGAGGATGATGGAACCGACGACCAGGCTTTGCAGGTCGATGAGACGGGACAACCGACCAGCCGGAGAGCGAGCCAGGAAAACCGGCCGGCCGAAAGTGATCCGAGGGCGCTGTTCGATTTTCACAGTCCGCTCGCCTTGCTGCGCCGGGCAAGCAGAATGAGAACCGGCGCGCCGAGGAAGGCGGTGACGATGCCGGCCTCGATCTCGCCGGGAAAAACGAGGAGCCGGCCGGCAATGTCGGCGGCCAGGAGCAGGGCTGGAGAAAACACCATGGTCAGCAGGATGATCCAGCGCTGGTCCGGCCCTGCACACCAGCGCACGGCATGCGGCACCATCAGACCGATGAAGCCGATCGGTCCAGCCGCCGCCGTTGCCGCCCCGGCCAATAGTGTGACGGCGATCACCACAAGGATGCGGGCCTTCAACACGTCGGCGCCGAGGGACCGGGCAAGATCCTCTCCAAGGGCGACGGCATTCAGCGGCCGCGCGGCAACGAGGGCGACGATCAGCCCCACTCCGATGAAGGGCGCAACGGTCGCGACCACGTGCATGTCTCGCCCGGAGACCGAGCCCACGGACCATTGGCGCAACGCCTCGAAGGCCTGGGGGTCGAGAAGTGTCACCGTCGAGCTTATGCCGCCGAGCACGGCGGAGAGTGCTACTCCCGACAGCACCAGCCGCACGGGTGTCGCCCCCTCCCGTCCGGCCGCGCCCAACCCGTAAACGAGAAGGGTGATGACGATCGCCCCGGCGAAGGCCGCCCACAGATATGCCTCGACGGATTGCCAGCCCAGCACGCCCACTGCCAGCGTCACGAAGAACGCCGCACCCGCGTTGACACCGAGGATCCCCGGATCGGCCAGCGGATTGCGGGTCGCAGCCTGGATCAGAGCGCCCGACACGCCGAATGCCGCGCCGCATAGAACCGAAAGCAAAGCCCGCGGAAGGCGGTAATCCCGCACGATCAGGTGCTCGGCATTGTGCGGGTCGTAGGAAAGAAAGGCGTCGATGGCCGCGAACGGATGGATGAAGCGGACCCCGAGCACAAGGCTGCCAAGTCCAAGGCCCGTCAGCAGTGCAAGGCCGATGGCGGCCATCGTCAAACGGCCTGTGTCGCCGAAGACGTTCGGTCTGTTTGCCGGAATGGCATGCGCCTGCGTCATCCGCGCACCTGTCCGGCGATCCAGTAACCGATGGCGGTGATGCGCTCCTTGGGGATGCCCATATTCTCGCGAAAATGCCGCCGACTGGCCGCAGCTGCGGTCGCTTCACCGGCTATCCAGATGTAACCGGGTGCCGATGGCAGGTTTATGGAGGTTGCGATCTCGGCAAGCCTTGTCGGAGAGGCGTGCGGATCTGGCTTCTCGTGCCATGTCAGCGAAACATGTGCCGGTGAAAGAAGGGTTTGCCGGTCACCGGCATGGGGAATTTCCGCATGGAGGATTATCGGGCTTTTCGCAGTCTCCTCTTCAACGATCCGCATGGCGGCGGGCAGGCCCGCCAGATCGCAAAGCAGCAGCGTCCAGTCCCGATCGGCAGGAGGACTGTAGCGGGCGCGCGGCTGGTAGAAGCGGATCGCGTCGCCCGGTTTTGCCTGCCGTGCCCAATCCGTGCCGATACCATCCGCGTGCAGGACGAAATCGACGAGAAGCTCGTGCTTTTGTACATCCCAGCGGCGGATCGTGTAGTAACGTCCCTTCTCATCCGCATCCGCGGTCGTGGGAAAGGAAAGCCAGACGAACTCGTCCGGGATATCGGTCGTCTCGAAGGATGCGAGATTTCCCCTGCCGAGCGTCAGGCGCTGCATCGAGCGGCCGAGGCGTTCGCTTGACAGGACGATGGCCTCGTAGGGCGGGGTTGGTGTCATCGTGTCTTCTCCGCATGGCGCGCAGCCTCGGCGAGCTGCCCGAGAAAGGCCGGCATGCCATAAGGGATGGAACGAATACTGAGGGCTGAGGTCGCCCAGATGGCGGCGGGATCATCGAGCGGCACATAGGCGCCGCGCTGCACCGGCCCGAAGCGGCGGAACAGCGGATCGTTTTCGGCTTCGGCTCGTGCACCGGGTTGGTACCAGACGATCAGGATGTCGGCGTCGAGCGTGTCGATCGCTTCGAAACTGACGGCGACTGCGCGCTGGGCTGGATTTTGCCGGGCAAGTGCCTTGATGCTCTCGGGCATGAGAAGGCCGAGTTCCAGCAAGGCTGCGACGCGCGGATCCCCGTCGAAATAGATCCCGAGCGATTTGTCCGCTCGGAAAACGGCGCCGAAGATGAAGGTCTTGCCCTTCAGTTCGGGGTGCTCGGTCGCCATCTGCTGCAAGGATGTTTCCGTGGCGCCGATGAGAGCCTCCGCTTTTGCCTTCTCTCCCAGTGCTTCACCGGTCAGACGTGTCTGCTCGCGCCAATCGGCTTTCCATGGGCCGGAGCGATAGGCGATAGTGGGTGCTATGCGTGAGAGACGTTGCCATTGCAGCCGGCCCATGCCCGTGCGAACGGCGAGAATGAGATCGGGCTTCAGGGCCGCGACGGCTTCGAAATCCAGCTGGCTGTCGTCGAGCAGCGTCGGGCGCGGGGCTTGCAGGAGCTCCGGGTTCCAGGGAGGCACACCCTCATCGAACAATCCATATCGTGCAATGCCGATGGGACGTCTCCCGAGGCTGAGCAGGATGTCGTCCCCGTTCCAGCCGAGCGTGACGATACGTTCCGGCGGCTGCTCGATCCGCGTCGTGCCGAGGGCATGGTTGACCTCGATCGGGAAAGCATCGCGGGATGCGGCAGGATGCGCGAAAGCCACCAGCGCGCAAAGGTGCGCGCGGGCGGCGTGGCGAAAAAGAGCGTGAACGAAGCGCATCGGCAATCGACCAATCGCAGCAGGCCGGCAGAGCCGGCCCGCCACGCGTGCCTTCAGAACTTGTAGCTCAGGGAGAACGAGGCGTTGAGCGGCTCACCATAGAAGTTGCTGTAGACGTTGGTGCTCGAATAGTACTTCTTGTCGAAGAGGTTGCGGATGTTCAGCACGGCGGATGTCTTTTCGTTGAAGTCGTACTTTGCCATCAGATCAACGATGAAGAAGCTCTCCTGTACCGAATAGACCGGCTTGGCGAAGGTGCCGCGCGCCACGAAGCTGCTTTCGCTTTCGAAGCGGACGCCGCCGCCGATCGTCAGCTTTTCCCAGTCGCCCGGCAGACGATAGGTGGTGAAGAGCTTTGCGGTATGCCGCGGCAGGCCGACATTGAGATCGAAACCGTCGGGCATGTGCGGGCTGACATAGGCGTAGCTCGCCTGCACCTGCCAATCCGGCAGGATTTCGCCCGAGAGGTCGAATTCGATACCGCGGATACGCGCGCCATCGGCCGCCACATAGGCGTTGTCGCCGTTGGGCGCCATCTTGTCCCCGTCCAGAACCGCATAGTTGTTCTGTTTGCTCTGGAACAGCGAGACGCCGGCGTTCAGGCGATCGTTGAAGAACGATCCTTTCAGGCCCACTTCGTAGGTGTTGCCGGTCAGCGGATCGAGCACCATGCCTTCGACCGTCTGGTTCTGCTGCGGCTGGAAGATGCTGGTATAGCTCGCATAGGCCGAGAGATTGTCGCTCAGATCATAGACGACGCCGGCATAGGGGATGATCTTGCCCTTTTCCGACATGTTGTCGGGATAGAGGCCCCATTCGACATAGTCGTAGGAGGCTTTCTGATCAAACCAGGTGAGACGCGAGCCGAGGATGACGGAGAGGTCGTCGGTCGGCTTGAGGCGCGTCGCGCCGTAGAGAGAGGCCTGCCGCTCCAGGAAGCGGCGTTCACCGGTCGAGACCCAGTCGGGTTCCGGCATGTCGCCATCCCAGTTGAACACGTCGGGAACCGTAGGGTCGTAGCCCGGTACGACCCAGAGCGGATACATCGTGTAGTCGGCCCGTGTGCGCGACGCATTGAAGCCCAGGACGAGATCATGTTCGCGGCCCATCAGTTCGAAGGGACCGGAAATATTGGCGTCGACGGCAAGCTGCGTCTTGGGGATCGGCCATTTGGCAAGCCAGAGCGACGCCCCCTGGCCGGTCACGGGATCGGCCAGGCCGTTATCTGAGAACCAGCCATAGGTGCGGTCGTTGTTGTCGGACGTGCGCGAAACGGTGATCGAGCCCTTCCAGTCGTTTTCAAATTCATGGTCGAGCGTCGCAGACAGATTGGTGCGCGTGCGTGTCTGGCGGCTCCAGTTGGTCGCCGAGTTGAACGAGACGGGGAAATCCGTCGGCGAGCCATCCGCAAAGACACCGGGAAAGCCGAAATAGGAGCAGGCGGTGCAATGTTTGCGCTGGTACTCGCCGCTCAGCGTCAGCATGGTGCTGTCGGCGAGATCCATCTCCACGACGCCGTAGAGCAGGCGGGAATCTTCTTCCAGTCGATCGACATAGGACTGCCCATCCTGCCAGGCGCCGACCATGCGCGCCCGAACACTGCCGTCGTCATTGACCGGTCCGCCAACATCGAGTTCCGTGCGCTTCATGCTCCAGGAACCGACGGTGCCGTTGACCTCGGCCTGGAACGTGTCCGTCGGCTTCTTGCGGTAGAGGTTGACGGAGGCTGCCGGATTGCCCGTGCCGCTCATCAGGCCGGTCGAGCCGCGTACGATCTCGATGCGGTCGTAGAGGGCGGTGTCGAGGCTCAGCGCCTTGAAATCCTTGTGCATGTTGACGCCGTCAACCTGCATGTTGGTGATTTCCATGCTGCGCGCGAAGAGACCCTTCTCGTTGTCGTCGGCGGTCGCCTTCTTCTTGAAGATGACGCCGGGCGCATTGATCATGGCGTCTTCCACCGAGGTGATGCGCTGGTCCGTCAAACGCTGGCGCGAGACGACGGCAACAGCCTGCGGCGTCTCGCGGATCGAAAGGCCGAGCCCGGTCGCCGTCGCCATCTCGGATGTCGTGTAGGAGCCGGTGCCTTCGGTCGTGCCTTCGTTGCCCGTCACGATGATCGTGGAGAGAAGCGTCCCGTCACCAGCACCGGTACCATCAATGCCGGCACTCGACGGGTCGAAGATCGTCACCGTATCGTTGGCAGTGAAGCGATAGGCAAGGCCGCTGCCGGCAAGAAGCTGTTCGAGTGCGCCGGTACGGGTGTAGGGACCGCTGATGCCGCTTGCCGATTTTCCGGCTGCCAGTCGCGCGGGATAGGCGATCTTGAGGCCGGAGGCGCGGGCAAATGCGGTAAGAGCGCCAGCCAATGGCTGCGCTGGAATATTGTAGCTCACCGGCTGAAGCCGGGCGCCCTTGTCTTCCTGCGCGCTGGCGGCGGTTGCTGAAACGAGCGGCGCGATGGCGACCGATGCTGCAAGCGCCATCGAAAGCCACGCGGTCTGCCTGGAAATTCTCACGTTTGACCCCCTGTCAGATACGATGAGGGGATGTTGCCCGGCGGCGTTTCTGCCCCTCATTGGCTTAGACAGAGAAGGTGAGAAAAATCCTCAACAATCTTCGTGTTCATTTCGAGTATTTTTCTTAACGCATTGAAATGATTGTTAGATAATTCGAAACCCTGCGGACACGAATTGGCAGGCCGCCGGCCAGCGCGTCAAGCGAGCGGCCCGGATTGGTGAGGTCCAATACGGCATTGACCTCGAGCGCCTCAAGTGCCCTGTCACTGATCAGGATCACGCCGGGATACCAGGCCGACAGCGCATGCACGACTTCCCGCAAAGGCCGTGCCTCGGCGACATAGACCCCATCGCGCCACGCCGCCATTCCGTCACGGCTTTGTTTCAACACGGTGCCGAACGCCCCCGCCTGGTCGATGACAACGCTCTCACCCTCCGACACATCGATGGTTTGGCCATAGACACCGGAGCGGCTCGATATGGCTTTGACGCGCACCGCGTGTTCGGTGACGGCCACTTCCGTTCCCTTGCCGGGGAGATCTCTGGCGATATCGAAGGCAGTGCCGAGCGCGGTGACGGAGACATGGCCGATCTCGACCTCGAAGGGGCGCGCGGCATCCGGCGCGACTTCGAAATAGGCCTGTCCATCCAGCAGAAAAATGCGGCGCCGCTCGGTGGTAAAGGCGATATCGATGGCCGAGCGCGCGTTGAGAATGACCTTTGAGCCATCGGGAAGCGTAACGGTGCGCGCCCCCGCCGTATCCGTGGCATAGTCCGCCGTCAGGCGACGCATCGTCCCGTTGCTCCAGAGCACGCCGCCCGTCGCAGAGAGAGCGCCAAGACAGAGCGCGCCGCCGAGAAGGCCGCGTCTGGAAAGACCCGTCGCCGGGCGGCCGGGCGCAATCAAGCCGTTGCGTCGGTCGATATGGAGATCGGACATATCCGCCCAGAGGGCTTCGGCCTCCAGCGCTGCCCGTTCATGAAGAGCATTTTCTGCGCGCCAGGCCTCATAAGCTTGCCTTTCCGCCTTGCCTGCGGTTCCCGAATGCAGGCGTACGACCCAGCGCAGCGCGTCTTCGGCGAGCGCATCCGGAATGGATGTCGATGGGTCATTGGCATTCATTGCGGTTTTCGCCCGGAATAGTTCAGCTAAAGATATAGACCGCGGCCGCGGCAAAAATCCGCAATGCCGCACAACGGATTTCAGGATTGGTCGTCGGCAAGCATCAGGTTGCGGCAATGAATGAGGGCGCGGACCATGTGTTTTTCGACCATGCTGACCGAAATACCCAGGCGCTCGGCGATCTCCGGGTGCGAGTAGCCCTCGAGCTTGTTCATGATGAAAGCCTGACGGCATGCCTGCGGCAATTCGTTGAGATAGACGGCGAGCCGGGCGAGTTGACGGCGCTGCTCATAGGCGACAAGCGTGCCGTCGGCGAGATCGGCGTCCGTCAGGGCATCGAAATCGACCCGGCGCGACCACTCGCGCTGCCGGCGCAGGGTGAAATCGACCGCCGCATTGCGGGTGGCGGCAAAAAGATAGGTCTTGGGATGTTCGATGGGCGTCGTGTTCTGTCGGGCAGACATGCGAAGCCAGGCGTTCTGCACCACTTCCTCACCACCATCGCGATCGCCGACAAGGCGCGCGGCGAAACGGACGGCGTCACCGTTGTAACGACGGAAGAGATCGGCCAGCCAAAGATTGAATATACGCACCATAATTTTGCTCAGAGCAGCGCTGTCAAAACACGTTCCAGCGGCAGCCCGCGCAAAGAATAAAACTTTCTCCGAAAATCAAGTTTATTCGATGCGGATGCGAAAAATCTTATGCGAATGGACGCAGCCTTGGAAGCTCGGTCTCCCTGGGAAGCACGCCACGCCGATCAATTTCCATTCGCCGATCGACGGGTCTCGCTGGGCAATTCGCCGAACGCCGTTTTGTAGAGATCGGAGAACCGTCCCATATGGGCGAATCCCCAGTCTTTCGCGACGTCCGCAATAGGGCCGGCACCCGGCGTGAGCAGGGCACGATGTGCGCCCTCCAGTCTGAGCCGTCGCAGAAAATCCAGCGGCGTCGTGTCTTTGAAACGCTGAAACGCGATCTGGAGCGCGCGCACGCTGACGCCCGCGGCTTGTGCGATGTCTTTCGCCTGGAGAGGCTGGCCGGCATTTGCGACCATGTAGTCGATGGCGCGCTTGACCTGCCAAGGCACGGCTGCCGCCACGGGTCTTGCGAGCGCATCCGAGTAGCGGTGCGGCAAGTCTTCCAGCAATGACGCAAGGATCGCGCGGAACAACCGCTCGGACGAGTGAACTGGAACGGATTCGGAAGATCTCAGCGACAGGCTCGTCCAAAGCAAATGTCCTATCGCCGTCAGCCGCTGGTAGATCTCGGTTGTGTCGGGGATTTCGATCGCGAGGTCGATATCGCGCGAGACGGGCGTCTCGAGCATCTCGTGCAGTTGCTTCCTGACCTCGCCGCGGTGAAAGCTCATGGCGATATGGGATCTCTTGTCATGCTTTCGCATGATCTCGGTCTCCGGGAGTTCACCGATCAGAATGGTGCCGGGACGAGACGTCAGGTCGATGCCTCTGCAGCGGACTTCGAGTGAGCCGGAAAGAGGCAGATATATGCTGTAGCAATCCGGAGGGGTGCGGAACTTCGCTTCCACGCCCGTGGCGCAATCTGTCTTCCAGATGTCGAAGTTACCGATCGCGAACTGGCGACTTTCCATGGAAATCGTTTTGGATTTCGACAATGGCTGCACCTCGACGCACTCGCGCGTGCTCGGCAGGTTCTCTCGCACCTGATCGACATCGGTGTTGATAAATCTGAACTGCGAAACGCGGGCCTTGGGAGCCATGCACTATAGCCTCCGTGATTGCATCCGGCAGTTATCAAGGCCTCCTGTCGTCACGGCTTGTGCGAGTATCATTCCAGCCATGCTGTTCCCGGAAACTACCAATAATCATATTAGTAGCCGTTCACATTGCGGCAAGGGAAAAGTCATACTGTTTCCATCCAATTTGATGGTCGGCATCCGGAGTGTTCAGAAAGTCGGCATTTTCGAACCCGGTTCGCCGTTGACGATATGCAAGAAGGCGAAGGAAATGCGGCTTCTCTGCCGCTGTCGCTGAACAAGAGCGATATCAAAGGTTGCAACAGTAAATTCCGCCTTCTCGCTATGTCGCCTCGAAAGTTTTTCGCGATCCTGAGTAAATTCAATCAACCTCATGTTGAGATGCTTTGGTTTGAGTGATACAAATGTCGGGCATCGCATTTGAAATACATCGACGCGCACTGCCTCAATATATGATCAATGTTCTTGGGTGTGGCTAACGGCTACAATCCTAGCACTGTCGTATCTTATTCGGCCCTTTGCGCGCTTCAGAATGGCAAAATTTTGCCGGTCAAAAAGTATTCGAGGCGACAATGACCATAAAAGATCATTTTGTTACTGGTCTGGCGAAAAAGGCTCTTATCCACAAAGGAAGAAGCCAGATACCGCGTCTTGTCGTGATTCATTACTCCGTGACCAATACGGTTGCCGAGGCCGTCCGAGCGTTGGATCGTGAGAAATTAAGCTATCACATTCTTATCGAGAAGGATGGCACTGCGTTTCAAACGCGTGGTTTCAACGAAACGGCAGCGCATGCAGGTCTTAGCAACTGGAAGGCGGACCGGGATGTCGGTCTCGGAAGTTCGGTGGCTACCGGTTCGGTCGGCATCTGCTTGATGAACAAGGGCTATGCCTATGACAAGACGCTGCCGTCTTCGGCAAGCGCGGCGGGAAAGCTCATCTACAACCCCAATGACCCGTCGATGCAGCGATGGGAAAAATACCCGAAACCACAAATTGAGGCCTGCGCGAAGATCGTGAGAGATATCATCGGTGCCTACCCCATCACAGACGTGGCGGGGCACCATGACGTGGCGATCATGGGGAAATTCGACCCCGGTCCGCTGTTTGACTTCTCGCCGTTCGACGCGCTTCTGCCGTCACCGAAGCCGTTGGGGTTCAAGACGAAAATAAAGAGCGCCGATGGCTCCCTCAATCTCAGGGAAGAGCCGAATGCGAAATCGGCGGTGCTGCAAACGCTGGCAAACGGCACATCCGTGCATGTCCGCGCGATCGTATATGGCGCGCGCGGTCAATGTATTCAGCCATCACCGCCCAGCCGAAAGCGCTATCTGACGGCATGGGCCTCTATCTCGGTCGGCGATGAAAATCGGCACGCCGGTTTCGTGCATATGGGCGGACTGGCGGCGACACCGCTTGCGCCGGCATTGGCGGGCTTTCTGACGTAAACAAAGGGAGGGTGCTATGGCGAAAAATTCCCTGTCGAAAAAAGGGTTGATGGAACTCATCGGCCACGAGGCGATCGTTCAAACCCGTTACAAGGATTCGGTCGGTGTATGGACGATTGGCGTTGGCCATACCAAAGCCGCCGGGCCGCCCAACCCGAACACGTTCACCGGCACTTTGAGCGTCAAAGAGGTTCTCGCACTCTACAAGAAGGACCTGCAGAAATATGTCGATGCGGTCAATGACGTCGTAAAGGTCGATGTCTCGCAGACGGAGTTCGAGGCACTGGTTTCCTTTCATTTCAACACGGGCGGGATCCGCACGGCCGCGCTGGTCAAATCCTTGAATGCCGGTGATCGGAAAAAGGCGGCAAAGGAATTCATGAATTGGCTCAAACCCCCGGAGATCAAGGACCGGCGGCAGGCGGAGCAGAAGCTGTTTGCTGAAGGCAAATATGTGCATGGGGGCAAGGCGAACGTCTATCCTGCCTCGCCGGACGGCAAGGTGTTGTGGAGCAAGGGCAAGTCGATCGATCTGACCGGGGAGGATTTATAACGCGGCAATGCCCGAGAAGATGAAAGGCAGTCGTCGCGGGAGCCTGCCTGCTTGCGACGGGCTCGGCTCGCCGGTGTGACGTGACCTACCTTATTTTCTCCAGCAATGACGGTCGGCGCATGAAAAATCCTAGGGGGATGGCATGTCGGCAAACAAGGAGTATCCGCGCCCGAATGTGCGTCGATTGCGCATATTCTCGTTCGACCCTGCGCTTGCGGCGCAATACGATCTCGTCGGCGTCAGCGGGGTGACGATCGAGATTCCCTGGGAGGACAATCTCCAACCGGGGCCGGTGGGCGAATATGTCGAGGTCGTCGACATCGACCCCGGAAGTGGCGCCGCCTATCCTCCGATCAATTTGAATGCGCCTGAACTTCTTGCAACGGACGGGTTGACGCCCTCGGAATCCGACCCGCGCTTCCATCAGCAGATGGTTTATGCGGTTGCAATGAAAACGATCGAGCATTTCGAGCGCGCACTTGGCCGTAAAGCCCTGTGGTCGTCCCATAGCAACGCAACGGCCGGAAGATTTGCCGAAAATTATGTCCCGCGGCTGCGAATCTATCCGCACGCTTTGCGACAGCAGAACGCATATTATAGTCCCCAGAAAAAGGCGTTGCTTTTCGGCTATTTCGCCGGTGGTGCCAAAAGCGCGAGAAGCGTCGCAGGGACGGTCGTGTTTACCTGCCTGTCGCATGATATTATCGCGCATGAGACCACGCACGCCCTGCTGGATGGCGTCCACCCTCGCTTCAGCGAGCCCGTGAACGAGGATGTGCTGGCCTTCCATGAGGCATTTGCCGATATCGTCGCGCTGTTCCAGCATTTTTCCTATCCCGGCGTTTTACGCGACCAGATTGCCAGGACGAGAGGGGACCTCGCGCGGGAAAGCGTGCTGGGTCAGCTTGCCCAACAGTTTGCACTGGCATCGGGACGCGGCGATGCGCTTCGCAGTTATCTGGGCGCTAAGAAGAACGGGAAATGGCAGGCGAAAACGCCTGATCCGACGCTGATAGGATCGACCCTCGAGCCGCATGATCGTGGCGCCATTCTGGTTGCAGCTGTGTTCGGCGCCTTCACGAAGGTTTATGGCGGCCGCACGCGCGACCTCTTTCGTATCGCGTCGGAAGGCACCGGAGTTTTGCGGGAAGGGGATATCCATCCCGATCTGGTGAACCGCCTTGCCGAGGAAGCGCAGCGTTGCGCCGAGCGCGCGCTGCAGATGTGCATTCGCGCGATCGACTATTGCCCACCCGTCGGGATCACTTTCAGCGGCTACCTGCGCGCGGTCGTCACCGCAGACTACGATATGAATCCGATCGATCGAGAAAACTGGCGGCTTGCTTTCATCGAAAGCTTTCGGGAGTGGGGGATTTCGCCGCCGCGGATCCGGTCGATGGCCGAAGACAGCCTGCTCTGGCCGACGGGCGAGGAATTGACGAAGGAGCAGGTGAAGGTCGAGGCACGTCTCAACGCAAACATGATGACCAGCACGCAGATCGAGACCGTCGCAAGCCGGCAAGGCCGGTCTGTGATCAGCAAGATGTTTCATACGCCCGCCCCCAAAAGCAGCGAAGAGGGATACACGGAGAAGGAATCACGGGCCGTCGCGTCCGGTCCGACGGGCTGGTCAAATGATGTGCTGACGCCGATCGCGCTTTCGATGCCACGTCACGACATCTGGCTCAACGCTGACAAGCAGGCGGCGATGTTCCATTCCTGGCTTCTGGATGAAGACTGGGCCTTGCTGGCAAATGCGCTGGGGCTGATTTTGAACATTTCAGGCGGCCCCTCGACCATTTCTGCGCGCAAGAACAATCCGGGCCATGCCAATGTCGAGATCCATTCCGTCCGCACCGCCATGAAGCGCGGGGCTCTCGGATTTCCCGAGCCGAATATGGTCGTCGTCATCAGTCAATGGCGCGCCGGCTTTTTCGACAAGGGCAAACAGGCGGAAATGGATCGCACGCCGGGCGCCTGGAACCTGCCCGGCAGGGATTTCAAATATCGTGCCGGATGCACTCTTCTGATCGATCCGGAGCAGATGGGGATCCGACGCGTCATCCGAACGCCGGGCAATGTCGCCGACGATGACGAGCTGAACCGCATGCGGCGCTATCTTCTTGAAGGTCTCTCCCCAGCCAACGCGTTTGCCGGTGTCGCAGACCGATTCAAGCAAAGTGCCGAACCATTTGCATTTCTGCACTCCCATGCCGGAGACTGAAGATGGTTGCAAAACCCAAGGTAAAAAAGGCGCCCGGAACAGGCTTCCCCATGAAGCCTCCGACGGGCGGCGCCATCGTTCGCATGTACCGGGTCGGGCATGGTGATTGTTTCCTCATCGCTTTTGATGGGGCGAAGCCGGAGCGGCCGGCTTACGTGCTGATCGATTGCGGCTACAAGCCCGGATCGCCCGGCAAGCTGGTGCCTCCCACAAGCGTGAAGGATATCGGTGCCGATATCATCGCCACGACCGGCGGGTTCGTCGATATCGCTGTCGTCACCCATGAGCATCAGGATCATGTGAACGGTCTTTCAGCGACAAATTTTCCCGGCCTGAAGGTTGGCAAGGTGTGGTTCGCCTGGACCGAAAATCCCGATGACGACATCGCAAATCAGCTCAGGCGAAAATTCAAGGACCGGCTGCTGGGCCTCATCGATACGCGCGCCAACTTGTTGGGGGCGGGAGCGGAAGAGGCGAATGGAATTGATGCATTCCTGGAGCTCGAACTGGGTGAGGATCCCGGTGATTTCGACGGTCTTGCGCATCGTTCCGCTGCGGCAAAGGATCCGGCGAAATCGGCCAATAAAGTCAGCATGAAATTCTTGCGAGACTGCGGCTCCGGGGAACCCGACTATCTCTATCCGCATGGCAAACCGCTCCCGATACCGGGAGCGGGAGGTGCTCGCGCATTCGTCCTCGGCCCGCCGCGCGATATTGACAAGATCGACGATCTCGACCCGATTGGGGAGGAGAATTTCGGCGAAGACGACCATGCGATCGGAATGGATACGCCGCCGGGTATAGGTGACCGCCTGAAGACGTCGCCGTTTCCACGCCGGCATGCCATTCCGTTGGAAGAGGCGTTCACCATCAGCGACCACAGCGTCTTCTTCCAAAGGTATTACGGTGTCGATACTGCGGCCATCGACGGTGTGGACGGTGCCGAAGTGGCCAGCGACGCCGTTTGGCGCAGGATGAACAGCGACGATGCGAGCGATGCCGGAGCGCTGGCGCTTGCCATGAACAACGCCACCAACAATGCGAGTGTCGTTCTGGCCTTTGAACTGTCGAAAGGCGGCAAGGTGCTGCTCTTTGCCGGTGATGCTCAGGCCGGCAATTGGCGATCCTGGTCGGATGACGACTTTGATGATGCCGGCACGAAAATCACGACGAAAGACCTTCTCGGCCGCACTGTGCTCTACAAGGTGGGGCATCATGGAAGCCACAATGCGACACTGAACGGAAAAGCTGAATCCGGGCATCCCAATCTGGCATGGTTGGGCCACGGAGAGGGCGCGCGCGAGTTTTCAGCAATGATCACCGCCGTCGAAGCCTGGGCGCATCAGAAGCCGAAACCTGACTGGAACCATCCGCTGCCCGCGATCAAGGATGCCTTGCTGCACAAGGCGGAAGGGCGGGTGTTTCAGACCGATATACGAATGCAGGACGTCAAGCCGATCGGATCGGGAGCGGCGACCTGGCCGTCGTTCCTTGGACGCGTAAGGGAAACGGATCTCTGTTTTGACCTCACCATCGAGGGGTGAATTTCGCACTGCCGGCCGGTTTCGCCGCGCTACGCATCGGTTCCGCAAGTCTGCGTATTGGCTTGCGCTCAACACATAACGGCACGACTTGCGTGCAACAGGAGGAAACGATGGCAGTCACGATCAATGGAGAAACAAAAAAGCTTGGTCTTGCGCTGTCGGGAGGCGGATTTCGTGCCGCGGCATTCCATCTCGGTGTTTTCACCGAACTCAAGGCGCTGAATCTGCTCGACAAGCTGGATCTGTTGACATGTGTCAGCGGTGGAAGCATTGCCGGCGGTTTTTTGGCCAGCAATTGGAATGCGCCTGATGTTCTCGACCGGCTTGGCGATTATCTTTCCAAAAAGTCGATTGCGATCTCATCCGTTGTCGGGGGGCTGATCAGCCCCTTCAGCACCCGTCTCGAAAAGCTGGCCGAGACCTACGAGCGGGATCTGTTCGGCACGAAAAAACTGTCGGATCTGCGCAATGGTCCCCGCATCTATTTCAACGCCACCAATCTCTCGACGGGAAACATGTTCTTTTTCGTCGCGGGTAAAAGTCTCGTGCCGGGCGGAGATGCCGGCGAGACGATGGGAGAACACGAAAGCGGCACGACGGCCGCCAGTGATTTTCCGATCAGCCGTGCTGTCGCCGCGTCCTCCGCTTTTCCGCCGGTTTTCCCGCCTTTGCGGGTCGATGCGGATGTATATCCTAATGCGCTTACGGAATATGTCACGCTGACGGACGGTGGTGTCTACGACAATCTCGGCATCAACCCTCTGCTCCGAAACAAACGAAATCCACTCGATTATTGTATTGTCAGCGATGGCGGCAAGCCTTTTGCCATCACGCCCGAGCCGACGGAATCCGGCACGATTGTTCTCAAGGAAGCGATCAATATCCTTATGGAACAGGTTCGCGGATTGCAGTTCAGCCGCCTTCAATTGGCGCATCAGGCGAAACAGGGGCCGAAGCCGCTGTGGTTTTCCATTGACAGTACGGAAGGCGAGAAGAGGGCGGGAGACGCCGCCTTCGCGTCGCTTATCGGCACGAACCTGAAAAGCTTGAACACAGCAGAGATGGACGTCCTCGTCCGTCATGGCCGGGCTTTGCTGAACGCGCGCCTGAAAAAATATTCGCCCGAACTTTT
This sequence comes from uncultured Shinella sp., assembly GCF_946479415.1. Next base: position 55,279 of record NZ_CAMLFY010000016.1, read on the forward strand.
GGCGATAACGTAGGCCGTTCGGAGGCTGACGGAGCGCACTTACTTCTGTTTCTCTGGGGAGAGATCAATGGACCTATGCCAAAATCTGAAACGCGGGCTGCTTTCGTTTGCTTTCGTTCTTCTCCCGGTTACGGCGGCCCTTGCGGATTGTGAGACGAGGGTCACCATTCCCCCTGAATCCGTCGTTGATATTGGCGTTGTGGATGGAGGAACGTTCAAGATCGACAAGTCGACGGTGGAGAACGGGACGCTTTCGCCTTATCCCGTCGATAAGAAGGTTTTCCTGCGCTACACGGCAGCAAAGGGTAAGGCGAATGTCAGTGAAAAGGTCGTCTGCCATATAAACGGGGAAGCGGAGAAAACCGTTGAAGTCAATATACGGTCCATTCCGAGCGCAGCGCCGGATATCGTGTATGGCGCCGTAGCCAAGACGCTCGTGCTGCTTTTCGCCCTTGCGGTTCTGCTTGAATCCGCATTGGCCGGGGTTTTCAGATGGCGCCCGTTTGCAGAGTTCTTCAATCCCCGCGCTGTGCGGCCGCTGGTGGCTTTCGGTTTGTCCTGGTGGTTCGTATATTATTTCGACCTCGACATCGTGACGGCACTCATCAACGCGAGCAGTGAGTATACGCCCAAAGCGATCAATGCGGGCGGGCAGATCTTGACCGCGCTCGTTCTGGCTGGAGGCAGCAGCGGCATCAACGCCATCCTCGTTGCCTTGGGGGTTCGGCAGGTCAGCACCCCGCAGAGTGCCCCCAAACCACCTCCGACCAAGGCCTGGATAGCCGTCAGGGCAATACGGGATCAGGACAATAGGGCCGGCGATGTCGATGTGATGATAGGTCCCATGCAAACGCTGAGCAACAAGCGCGAAGAGCCGCCTTATGTCGGCGCGATCAAAGGCAGCAGCGGCAGCGGTATATTGTCTTTCTTCGCGCGGGATAGGGGACGGTTTCCAAGTTACGGCGGCTTCGAGGTGGAGGCCGGTACGGAGATATATGTTGTTCTCAGGCACGCAAATGGAAAAGAGAAAAAGTGGGGGCCGCACAAGGTGGGTGCCGGTGCCATTATAGATCTGGATCTTAAAGTTGATGAAATCTCCCCCAAAAAGGATGAGGGAATGTAAAGCGTCCAAATTCCCGATTTTGGCGGTTCGAATTGCGGTCTTTCGAGCGTAACCGCTCTATTCGACGTCGCCGCCCTCGGTCGCGATCGGCCATCTTTCATCGCGGAAGCTGGCCGTTGCCGGTGGTTTCGGGCTGGAGCGGAAACGGGCGCCCTTCGACCAGAGTTTAAGCGCTTCCCAATGAATGCCCGCCATGACCTTGAGCGTCATGAATGGAAAGCGCAGTAGATAGGCGGCCAGCGTCCTGCTCTCCAGCGCGGCCTGGCTGCCGTTGAACGTCGCAGCCAGCAGGGGTTCCTTGCCGGATGTCTCATGAATGCGGACACGCACGGTTTTGCCCGGTGGCAGAATACGGAAATGGTAGCGCAGGCCCATATCCATGAACGGCGACACATGGAAGATCTTCGTGCGCGTCTGGCGGATGCCGGCGGGGCTTTCCTCGTGCGGAAGCACTGGCGCCACATAGCTGTGGCGCTCCCCGAATGTATTGCGCACCGCATAGATGATCGCGCTCAGCCTGCCGTTCGCATCATAGGCAAAATAGGTCGAGAGCGGATTGAATACATAGCCCAGCATGCGCGGATAGGTGAGCAGCAAAATACGTGCCGTCGGTCTCTCCAGCCCGGCGCCGGCGATCAGGCGGTCGGCGAACTGGCGCAGTGTCTCACCGCTCGTTTCGACATGATCGCGTTCATGGAAGGAAAAAACGCCGGGACGATTGACGGACAGAAGCGGGGAGAGGCGCGCCAGCTCATCAAGGCGGTCGATATCGACCAGAAGTGAGAAGACGGTGTAGCTGAAGCGGTGGCCGAACGGATTGAGCCGCTGGTGCATGACCTTTCCCGGATAAAGCGTGCCAGCGGCCGCGGGCGGCGGGCCGTTCTCCTCCATGCTGGTAATGCGCGCGGTTTTCATGCTTCAAACCTTGCGGAAGCCGTCATTTTGCCGGTTGCCAGTGAACGTCCCTGCACAGCACGCCGCCGAGAATGCAGCCGCGCGTGAGGAGCGCATTGTCGGAAACCTGCACGGTGATCGAATAGGTGCGATCGCGTTTGGCATCATAGGCAGTTCCCGCCAGCGTGTCCGATGATTTCGGCTTGAGCGACATGACGAGACGGTCGCCGGGCTCTTCACCCTTGCTGGTATCGCCGATCCATAGATTGGTTGCGCAGATATTGCTGCCGCAGGGCGCGATGCGTACACGCGCATTGCCATCGTCGCGCAGCCAGACGCCGCTTGGATCGGCGGATTGTTGTGCCAGGGCAGCGGCAATCGTGATCATCAACAGGGCAAATGCAGTCGGAACCGTCTTGATCATCGGTCCATCCTCCTTGCTTTCCCTCCTATACGCAGCATGGGGCCGATCGGTTCATTCGATGGTGATCCGGCCGCTCGGGAATTGCGTAGATTTCTTTAAACGCCAGAGCATTTCCGGCGAACGCTGGTTCACCGGAAATGCTTTAGGTTTTTGTTTTTTCCGCATTGTCCGACGCCGAAGCGATTTCGCTTCGACTGGAAGTGCTCCAGCGGAGGCTCCGGCATGAAAACTGTCATCATCGCCTATCTCGCGGCCGGCATCGCCTTTCTGATCGTCGATGCGGTCTGGCTGACGACGATGGCCGATATACTGTACAGGCCGCTTCTGGGCGATAAACTCGAGCCGCAGTTCCGGCTTGCGCCGGCAATCTGCTTCTACCTCATCTATATCGCCGGTATCGTGTTCTTCGCGATCCTGCCCGCTCTCCAGAGCGGCGGGCTTGGCAGGGCGGCACTGAACGGTGCGGTACTGGGCCTCGTCGCCTATGCCACCTACGATCTCACCAACCAGGCAACGCTGCGCGACTGGCCGCTCGCCATCACGCTTGCGGATATTCCCTGGGGCGCCTTCGTGACGGCCGTGGGCGCCTCCGCCGGCTTCCTCGCCGCCAGTCGCTTTACCTGATCATTCCGCCTCTGCGAGAAGGCTGGAGAAGAGAAGGGCGACGAACGCCGTCAGTGCGCTCGCGCTGAGGATATTGAGCCGCGCCAGTCCGGCATATTCGCTCGCGTCATAGGTCACGAGGGGTGCGCCATAGGCATTGTGCAGCAGCAGGAAGGCGCAGAAGGCCAGCGCAGTGAGCGTTAGCCCGACAAGACGCTCGCCTGGACGAAAAAGCAGCAGGGCAATCACCCCGCAGGGGATGAGAAAGATTTCGACTGCCGAGGCCGGGCCGAAGAGCCAGGTGGAGATCACCGTATTGCCGATGCCGGCAAGCGGCAACAGCGCCCGGCCGGCGGCGCCATTCCAACGCGAGACGGCCGGCACGGCAAGGAAGAACGGCGTCGAGAGAAAGGTGAACCAGGCAGGCGTGATGTCTTTGACCAGCCAGAGAAGATAGAGCGGATAGAACGGCTGGTTGGAGGCGACCAGGAGGGAGATGGCATTTGCGGCGGCAACCCGCGGGTCAGGATGGCGGGCATAGGCCCGCACGCCCTCGATCACGGTGCGAAACCCGGAGGTCATCACGCGGGGCCGGAGGGGCGCAGACGATAGTGGCTGACACCCCATTCCTCGCCATCCGCATGGCCGAAGAGCCCCGCGGTTGCGAGAAAGAACAGCCGCCAGCGACGCATCCAGAGCGCGGCGTCCTGCCCGTAGGTCGCCGTGAAGATGGTGCGGATCGCATCGCGGTTCCGGTCGAAGTTTTCGAGCCAGTCGAGCGCGGTGCGTTCATAGTGTCTGCCGTTCCAGCGCCAATCCTTCTCGACGATGAAACTGTCGCCGAATTCGCGCACCAGCCCGTGGCTCGGCATCACGCCGCCGGTGAAGAAGTGCTGGGCGATCCAGTCCGATTTGTCGGCGTGGTCGAAGCGGTAGGCGGTCTTGCGGTGGGAGAAAACGTGCAGGAAGAGCCGGCCGTCGGGGCGGATCCAGCGGCATGTCCGCTCAAGCAGCGCCTGCCAGTTGGACATGTGTTCGAACATTTCGACGGAAACGATCCTGTCGAATGTGCCATCGGGCGCATATGCGTTCATATCAGCGGTGACGATGGTCAGGTTCGAAAGGCCGCGCCGCTTGATCTCCGTCTCGATATGAGCGCGTTGTGAGGACGAGTTCGAAACGGAGACGATGCGCGACGCGGGATAGCGCTCCGCCATGAACAACGAAAGCGAGCCCCAGCCGCAGCCGAGTTCCAGAATGTCCTGCCCGTCCGTGAGATCGGCATGCGCGCAGGTTTCATCCAGGGCCGCGATTTCGGCTTCCTCCAGCGTCGCGCCGGATGCTGGATAGAG
>NZ_CAMLFY010000017.1 GCF_946479415.1 uncultured Shinella sp.
TCGGCCAGGCACATCAGCGCCACGCCTTCCTGGCTCGACAGCGAATATTCCTGCACCAGTCCTTCGACGCCCGTGCCCTTGTGCTTGGCGCGCAGCGCCTCGATTAGCGTGCGGGCGGTGCTGCGGATGTCGTAACGCTCGCGCTCGGAAACGCGGGCGGCCGCGACCAGCGGCGGCAGGCACTCGGTCTCGGGGCGGCGGTAGGCGGCCGTGATGGCCTGGCGCAGCGCGCTCTGCGGACGGATCGGCGGGGCGAAATCGGAAAAGGGGTTCTGCATGGAAGGACCTATGAGAGGCGTTCGGTGTCTGAAGAGATCAGCGGATGAAGGCAGGGGCAGGCTCGTCCAGAAACGGGGCGTCGTCGAACTCTGATGCGCCGTGGAGCATCACACGCTCGCGGGCGCTTTCGGACCGCTCCGCCCTGATGCTGCAAGCCGCCACGACGGCCCGGATGGCGAGCGGCTTGTAGTGGCGGATGAGGTCCGCCGGCATGCTAGCATCGAAGTTCCTGTCTTGCATCCCATCTCCCCCTGTCTTTGGCCGGGAATGCCGCCTTGGCCGACATACGCTTTGGTGGCCGGTTGGGTGGATTCATTCCTGGAAACTGGGCGCAATAGATATCACGCGGCGCTGAAACATATGGACTTCATATTTCGTTGATTTAGGCTATATGGTTCTATTTTTCGTTGAATGGAGGTCTAATTGACTGATAATTTGCAGGTTGATGGGTCGTTGGACGCCTTCGACCGAAAAATCCTCGAAGAACTCGGGCAGAACGGCCGCATCTCGGTGGCGGAGCTTGCCGAGAAGGTCGGCCTTTCCAAGACGCCGTGCCAGAACCGCTTCAAGCGCTTGCTCGCGGAAGGCTTCATCCAGGGCTTCAAGGCGATCCTCAATCCGTCCAAGATGAACCTCGATCACATCGCTTTCGCCGAGGTGAAGCTGACCAACACGCACGAGGAGGCGCTGACTTCCTTCAACAACGCGGTGAAGAAGATCAGGGAAGTGGAGGAGTGCCACATGATCGCGGGCCGCTTCGACTATCTCCTGAAGATCCGCACGCGCGACATCAAGAAATACCGGCTGGTGCTGGGCGAGCGGATTTCGAACCTGCCCTATGTCGCCAACACCTCCACGAATGTGGTGATGGAGACGGTGAAGGAACGAGGCTAGAGCAATTCCGGTTTACCGGAATTGCTCTAGCCTTACATTTTTGCCGCATTGTCCGACGCCGAAGCGATGCCGCTTCGGCTGGAAATGCTCTAGCCGAAGATTTCGCGGGCTTCGGCTTTTGCGGCGAGCAGGCTTTCGAGGATCGTCTTTTCGGAGAAGACGTGGCGGCGCAGACTTTCCTGGAAGCCGCCCAGCATGCGCGCGACGGTATCGGGCGAAAGCCCGCAGCGGCCGTCGGCGACGGCCTTGAGCGTGAGTGACAATTCCTCCGCTGCCAGCCGGTCGCAGCGGTGCTCGGCCTTCAGGCGCTCGATGGTCATGGCGGCGAAGCAAGAGCCGGCGTGGCGGTCGAAATCCGGGAAAAGCAGCCGTTCCTCCAGATCGTGTACGGATTTCAGGAGCGGCGGGATGGCGTCGGCAAGGTCCCGCAGCTCGGCGGCGCCGGCGGGGTCGCCGGCGGCTTCTTCGAGGCGCAGGCAGAGGTCGAGCAGATTGCCGTGTAGGGCTTCCAGCCGGCCTATATCGGCGGCGGCAAGGGTTTGTCCGCTCATGCTCGCCTCCTACTGGCCGAAGAACAGCACGGCGGCGATGACCACGGAGGCGCCGACGGCCGAGATTGTGCCGGCGCCCTGGAGCACGCCCATGCGGTAGAGCATCAGGGCGAAGCCGATGATGACGGGGGTCGCGACGAGAATGCCGATCTGCGCGTCGGTCATGAGATGATCCTTTCCTTTGTCGTCATCCTGCCGCGTCTGCCGGTTCGCATCTTTGTGCCGGCGCAAAGAAGGCGGCGGCCCGGCCCGCTAGAAAAGGCCATGGCGACGACGGATGATTTCAGCATGGCGGTGACGAAGGCGCAGGGTGGCGAGGGCGACGGCCTGCTTTTGTGGATTTTAGTCTGGAGCGAGCTTGCGGCCTTCGGCGCGCTGCTCATCGCCTTCATGGTGATGACGGTGATCGATCCGGAGGGTGCCGCGCTGTTTCGCACGCATCTCCATCCGGGCCTTGCGGCGGCAAACACCATCATCCTCGTGCTGAGCGGCTGGCAGGCGGCGCTGGCGGTCCGGCTCGGTGCCGAGGGCAGGGCCGTCCGCCGCTCCCTTGTGCTGGCGGCCCTGCTTGGCCTTTGTTTCGCAGCCGTGAAGGTCTTCGAATACGCGCTGGAAGTCCGCTCCGGTATAGGCGGTCTCGACCGGCTCGCCGAACTCTATTTCCTCATCACGGGTTTCCACCTGCTGCATGTCGTGTTCGGCGCGGCGATCCTCCTTCTCGTCGCCTGGCGGCCCTCGCGCGGCAACGTCGTGATGATCGCGACGCTCTGGCACGCGATCGATCTCGTCTGGCTCGTCATGTTCCCCATCGTCTATCTCACCTGAGGATATCCGGATGACCCGACAGGCCCGCGAACAGTTCTTCGCCACCCTCGCCATGCTGCTGACGCTCGCCGCCGGTGGTGCTTTCGTCGGCGGTCTCTCGGGCGGGTTGCTGGTGCCCATCACCGCCGTGCTGATCATGGCCTATGCCAAGGGCCGCTTCATCGTGCTCGATTTCATGGAGCTGCGCGCAAGCCGCGGCGTGCTGAAATCGGCGCTGCTCGCCTGGCCGGCGGTTCTCCTGTCGCTGGCGCTCGTCCGCGCCGTTACCGTTTCGCTCATCGGCTGACGAACCGTCCCGCTCTTTGCCTGTGCGCAAAGAAGCCTTTTCTCCCGACGCTAGAACGGAAGCGTCCCGCATCGCCGGCGAGGGGAATCGCCGGCAATCGTTTTCGCGGGGTTTGACGCCGGACGCCAAAGGGTTTCCCGGCAAGGAAAGGACCAGGGGATGGCAGAGCGCCTAACCAAGACCGGGGCCCGCAACGTCTTCTATGGCGGGTCCATCTTCTTCTTCACAATCTTCGTGGGACTGACCGCCCATTCGCATTATTACATGCGCACGGTCTCCACCGACGAGACGACGCTGACCGACAGCGTCGCGCGCGGCAAGCATGTCTGGGAAAAGAACGCCTGTATCAACTGCCACACGCTGCTCGGCGAAGGCGCCTATTTCGCGCCCGAACTCGGCAATGTGTGGAAGCGCTATGGCGGTGTGGAAGATCCCGAGGGCGCACGCGAGGCGCTGAAGGCCTGGATGGCCGCCCAGCCGAGCGGCGCGGAAGGCCGGCGGCAGATGCCGCAGTTCAATCTCACCGAACAGGAGGTCAACGATCTCGCCGACTTCCTCGAATGGACGAGCAAGATCAAGACCCAGAACTGGCCGCCGAACGACGCCGGTTAAGGAGAGACGACATGAAATATCAAACGCAAAAGGTCGCGATGCTGTATTTCTACGGCGCGCTCGGCCTGTTCCTCGCCCAGGTGCTCTTCGGCGTCGTGGCCGGCACGATCTATGTGCTGCCCAACACGCTGTCCGAACTCTTGCCCTTCAACATCGTGCGCATGATCCACACCAATGCGCTCGTCGTCTGGCTGCTCATGGGCTTCATGGGCGCCACCTACTACATGATCCCCGAGGAAACCGAGACGGAGCTCTATAGCCCGAAGCTCGCGATCGCGCAGTTCTGGATGTTCTTCATCGCGGCGGGCCTCACGGTCGTCGGCTACATGTTCCGCATCCATGAGGGCCGCGAATTCCTTGAGCAGACCTTCATCGCCAAGGTCGGTATCGTCGTGGTCGTGCTGATGTTCCTGTTCAACATCACCATGACGGCGCTGAAGGGCCGCAAGACCACTGTTATCAACATCCTGCTCTTCGGTCTCTGGGGGCTGGCGTTGTTCTTCCTCTTTGCCTTCTACAACCCGGCGAACCTCGCGCTCGACAAGATGTACTGGTGGTACGTCATCCATCTCTGGGTCGAAGGCGTCTGGGAGCTGATCATGGCGTCCGTGCTTGCCTTCCTGATGATCAAGCTCAACGGCATCGACCGCGAGGTCGTGGAGAAGTGGCTCTATGTCATCGTCGGCCTTGCGCTCTTCTCGGGCATCCTCGGCACCGGCCACCACTATTACTGGATCGGCGCGCCGGGCTACTGGCAGTGGATCGGCTCGCTGTTCTCGACGCTGGAAGTCGCGCCCTTCTTCACCATGGTCATCTTCACCTTCGTGATGACCTGGAAGGCCGGCCGCAATCATCCGAACAAGGCGGCACTCCTGTGGTCGATCGGCTGCTCGGTCATGGCCTTCTTCGGAGCGGGCGTCTGGGGCTTCCTGCACACGCTGTCGTCGGTGAATTACTACAGCCACGGCACGCAGATGACGGCCGCGCACGGACATCTCGCCTTCTTCGGTGCCTATGTGATGCTGAACCTCGCGATGATGGCCTATGCCATTCCGGAGATCCGCGGCCGCCAGCCCTACAACCAATGGCTCTCGATCGTCAGCTTCTGGATCATGTGCACCGCCATGTCGGTCATGACCTTCGCGCTCACCTTTGCGGGTGTGGTCCAGATCCATCTCCAGCGCGTGCTCGGCGAAAGCTTCATGGACGTGCAGGACCAGCTGGCGCTGTTCTACTGGGTCCGTCTCGGCTCGGGCGTCGTCGTGCTCGTCTCGGCGCTGATGTTCATCTGGGCCGTGCTGGTGCCCGGTCGTGAGCGTACCGACAGCCTCACCCGGATGGTCCAACCCGCCGAGTGAGTGCTGGCCGGCCCCGTCATCCCGCGGGGCCGGCACCTTTCCTCTATAAGATTTGGAGACTGACATGACCGTGATGCTCAAGGCAATCAACGCGGACATTCCCGCCTACAGCCCCTCCGGCAACGAATGCGAACTGTTCGAGAAGGCCTGGATACGCCAGCTTCCGTTGCTGCTGAAAGGCCCGACCGGCTGCGGCAAGACCCGCTTCGTCAGCCATATGGCGGCAAAGCTCAACCTGCCGCTCTCCACGGTCTCCTGCCACGATGACCTCTCGGCCGCCGACCTCACCGGCCGATATCTGCTGAAGGGCGGCGATACGGTCTGGGTCGATGGTCCCTTGACGCGTGCCGTGCGCGAGGGCGGCGTGTGCTATCTCGATGAGATCGTCGAGGCGCGCAAGGACGTCGCCGTGGTGCTGCATCCGCTGACCGACGACCGCCGCATCCTGCCGCTGGAACGCACCGGTGAGGTGCTGGAAGCGCCTGTCGGCTTCATGCTCGTCGTTTCCTACAATCCCGGCTACCAGAACCTTTTGAAGGCCCTGAAGCCTTCCACGCGCCAGCGTTTCGTCGCCATCGAGTTCGATTTCCTGACCAAGGCGGCGGAGATCGCCGTGGTTGCCACGGAAAGCGGGCTGGACGAGGCGCGCGTCGCGCCGCTCGTCGCGCTGGCGCACCGGTTGCGCGCGCTGAAGGGCCATGACCTCGAAGAGGGCGTCTCGACGCGCCTGCTCGTCTATTGCGCCTGCCTCATCGATAGCGGCATGGGCGTGCGCGAGGCGGTGCGTGCGGCGATGATAGAGCCCTTGACTGACGAACCCGATGTGCGTGCCGCCCTTCTCGAAATCGCCGATGCGATGATCCGGTGAGGTCTGACCATGCTGGATTTTCTGGAGCTTGAGGAGACTGTCGGCCGGGCCTGGCACCGGCTGGTCGGCAATACCGGCAGCTGGCCGCGCCACCCGGATCAGGCGGTGCGGCTGGAGGACATCCGCCCGGTGCTCGCGGTCTGCTTTCGCGGTTTCGGCGGGGAGGGCGCGGTGCAGATCGCGCCGGCGCGCGGGCGCACCTCGACGCATCGCCTACGGCTGCGTCAGCGCATGGGGCTCGGCGAGGAGAAGCTGGTGCAGCCCGGCCGCGACCATGCAACCGTCATGCTGCCCGGCGCGATCGACCTTTTCCCGGAGCGTTCGCTCAACCGCGATCTCTATGTCTGGCTCGCCGCCGCCATGGCCCTGATGCCGCTGGAGCCGGTTGCCGAAAGCGACCCGCTGCTGCGGGACCTCGCCATTCTCCAGCGCGCGGAAGCGACGGCGAAAACCGTGCTCGCGTCCTTTCCCGGTCTCGCAAGGCGCTACCGCCGGCTTTCGTCCGCCATGCTGGAAGCGCGCCAGCACCGCCCGCTTCCCTCCGTCGAGCGCCATGTCGAGAACCGTATTCTCAGCCTGCTGCGCAAGGGCGCCGGGCGTGCCGACGAGACGCTGCCGGTGATTTTCCCGCATCGCGCCCCGGCCGGCTATCTGCCGATGCTTCCCGTGCCGCTCTGGCCGGATGCGCTGTGGCGCGAGGAGGGTGAGGGACGCGGCGAGGAGGACCAGCCGGCCACCGGGGCAAACCCCGACGCGCCGGAAACGGAGCGCCATGTGGCGCTGCGCGAGAAGGCGGAGAACCGCAAGACCGAGCGCCGCCCCTTCATCCTCAACCGCTTCGAGAAGATTCTGGCGATGGCCGAGATGGTCAATGTCGACCGCCCCGGCGACGACAGCGACGACCACGATTCTTCGGCGGCCGACGAACTCGACGACATGACGCTCGGCGAGCGCAAGGGCCGTCCGGCCGCGCGCTTCCGCTTCGATCTCGACCTGCCGCCGGAAGCGCTCGACCGCACGCGGCTGACGGGTGAGTTCACCTATCCCGAATGGGATTATCGCACGGCCACCTATCTGCCGGACCATTGCCGCGTGCTGGCCGCGCCCGCGCCGGATACGGCCGAAGTGCCGGAGGCCGATGCCGATACGAAAAGCCTCATCCGCCGCGTGCGCCGGCAGTTCGAGGTGCTGCGGCCGCGCCATGAAATGCTGCGCGCGCAGCTCGACGGCGCCGAACTCGACCTCGATGCGGTGGTGAGGGCGCGCAGCGATCTCGCCGCCGGCGGGCAGGGCAGCGACCGTATCCATCTGATGAGCCGGCCGCAGGCGCATGACCTCGCCGTCACCATCCTGGTGGACGTATCGCTCTCCACCGATGCCTGGTTCGACAACCGCCGGGTGCTCGACGTGGAGAAGGAGGCGCTGCTGGTGTTGTCTCATGGCCTCGCAGCCTGCGGCGACAGCCATTCCATTCTCACCTTCACCTCGCGCCGCCGCTCCTGGGTGCGCGTCGAGACGGTCAAGGATTTCGGCGAGCCGATGAGCCATGGTGTGGAGGCGCGTATTGCGGCGCTGAAGCCGGGTTTCTACACCCGCATCGGCCCGGCGATCCGCCATGCGGCGGCGCAGCTGCGCGCGCAGCCGAACCGCCGCAAGCTGCTGCTGATCCTGACGGACGGCAAGCCCAACGATGTCGACCACTACGAGGGTCGCTTCGCGCTGGAGGACAGCCGCCGCGCCGTCAACGAGGCCCGGCGGACCGGCCTCAGCGTCTTCGGCGTGACGGTGGACCGGGAGGCGCAGGCCTATGTGCCGGCGATCTTCGGCCGCAACGGCTATGCCATCGTCAGCAATATCGCCCGGCTGCCAGCGGCGCTGCCGGCGATTTATCGCGGTCTCGTGGGATAGAGGACACGGGATCTGCGAGAAAGGCCCGGCGTGCCGCACCACGCCGGGCCTTTTGCGTTCACGCCGCCTTGCTGTGCGTGCGGGCCGACTGGTCGATATAGGCGTCGAAGGCGGCGGCGACGGCGCGGATGATGAAACGATGGTCCTGCCGCACCGTGACCGTGCCGCCGCGGATATCGACCGCACCGTCTTCAGCGAGCGCTGCCAGCCGCGCATTGCCGTCCAAAAGGGGGGCCGCGTCGAAGCCGTGACGGGCGGCGATGGTGGTGATGTCGGCGCGGAAGTCGCACATCAGCCGCTCGATGATCTCGGCGCGCAGCCGGTCTTCGGCGGTGAGGCGGTAGCCCTTGACGGTGGCCAAGCGACCCGAGGCGATGCGCTGGGCATAAAGGCCGGGCGGCACCTCGTTCTGGATATAACCATCCGGTGTGCGGCCGATGGACGAGGCGCCGAAGCCGATCAGCGTTTCGCAGGCATCCGTCGTATAGCCCTGGAAATTGCGCCGCAGCCGGCCGCGCTTTGCGGCGATCGCGAGATCATCGCCTGGCAGCGCATAGTGATCGAGGCCGATGCGGACATAGCCGGCGGCAACGAGTGTTTCGGCAATCGCCTCCGCCTGTTCGGCGCGTGCGGCGGCGTCCGGTAGCGCGCGTTCGTCGATCAGCCGCTGGTGCTTCTTGAAGGAGGGGATGTGGGCATAGCCGAAGACGGCGAAACGCTCCGGCCGCATGGCGACCGCCGCCTTCGCCGTGTCGATGCAGGATTGCACCGTCTGGTGGGGCAGGCCGTAGATGAGGTCGAAATTGATGCCGCCGATACCGGCCGCGCGCAGCCGGTTCACGGCCTCGGCGGTCTGCGCCTCGCTCTGCATGCGGTTGATCGCCTTCTGCACGACGGGATCGAAACTCTGCACGCCGAGGCTCGCGCGGGTGACGCCCGCCTCGCCGAGCGCTGCCGCCATTTCCGCCGTCAGCGTGCGCGGGTCGATCTCCACCGCGATCTCCGCGCCGGCGACGAGGCCGAAGCGGGCGCGCAGGAGACCGATGAGATCGCGGAATTCCTCTGGCTGCATGATCGTCGGCGTGCCGCCGCCGAAATGGATGTGTTTGACCTTGATGCGGTTTTCCACCCGGTCCGAGACGAGGCCGATCTCCTGCCGCAGCATGTCGAGATAGTCGAGGATCGGCGCGTCCTTCTGGGTGATGGTGGTGTGGCAGCCGCAATACCAGCACATGGAGCGACAGAAGGGGATGTGCAGATAGAGCGAGGCCTCGGTGCCCGGCTTGATGCAGGAGAGCCAGTCGCCATAGGTGCCGGCGCCGACGACCGGGGCGAAGGCGGGCGCGGTCGGATAGCTCGTATAGCGCGGCAGCCGCGCCTCGCCGTATTTCTCGATCAGGGCCTGTTGCATGGCGCATTCCTTTCCGTGTGTCGATTGCCGAAAGGGTAGGAGCAGCAGGCACCCCCTTCTTTGCGAAAAGCCAAGCAGCGCGGCAGGAGGCCTGAAAATCGTCAATTGTTTGCGCAGGGTCAAAGTGCGGGACGGGAGGCAGGGTTAGCGTCAGATGGTTCCGGTCGGGTCGGGCCGTGCCCTTCCGGAACGGTATCGGAACGGCCGGGACGGAAACACCAAACCATGTCTGAGACCCTGGACAAGCCCCTGATCGACGTGCGCACCATTCCGCCGCGCGAACGCCATCCGCGCATTTTCGGCATGCTTGGTGCCTTGATGCCCGGCAAATCCATGCTGATCACCAGCGATCACGATCCGCGGCCGCTGCACTATCAGCTCGAGACCAATTTCCCCGGCCAGTTCGGCTGGGATTATCTCGAGCAGGGTCCGGAAGTCTGGCGCGTCGAGATCGACCGGCTGGAAGACGGCGGCGGCTGCGACTGCTGCTGCGGTTCCGAGCACTGAACAGGGCGCGGCGAGGCAAACCGACATGCCGGGCGCAACGCTCTCCCGCTGGACCATGTCCTACTTCGCCGCCGCCTGCCTCATGCTCGTGGCGGGGCAGGGGCTGATGGTCGCCGGTTACGGCTATCCCTTCGCCGATCCCGGTGCGCCGGAAACGCTTGTCGTCGTCCACCTCGTCGCCATCGGCTGGCTCAGCCTGCTGATGGCCGGGGCACTGCTGCAATTCGTGCCGGTGCTCATCGCCCGGCCTGTCGTCGGCGCGCGTTTCGCCTTGCCGGCCCTGTTGCTGCTGCTTGGCGGGCTGGGCTTGCTTTTGGGTGGGTTCGTTGCCGTGTCCGGGGCACTGGACCTACCGCTTGTTCTGCTGCCCGTCGGCGGGTTGATGCTTCTGGCCGGTTTCGGCCTGTTTGCTGCCATCCTCGCCGTCACGCTTCTTTCTGCGCGGCCTCTGTCGCTACCCGCCCGCTTCGTCGCCACCGGCCTTGCCGCGCTTGTCGGTGCGGCGCTCATCGGTTCTGCGTTGACGGTCGCTTTATCCGGTCTTGCGGAAAATCCGCTGCTCGACCGGCTCGTCGCCCAAGGGGTGGAGCTGCATGCCGCCCTTGGCCTCGGCGGCTGGCTGAGCGCGACGGCGGTCGGCGTCAGCTACCGGCTGTTCTCGATGTTCCTGCTGGCGCCGGAGGTCGAGCGTTCGAGCAGCCGCGCCGCCTGGTGGGGCGCGAGCCTGGCGGTCGGGCTTGTTGCCGTGGCGGTAATCTTCGTGCTGTCCGGCATTTTCGGTGCCGCGCTGCTTTTCACCGCCGCATTGCTGCTCACGCTGATGGCCGTGATGCTCTACGGCGTTGATGTCCTGCACATCTACCGTGGGCGGAAGCGCAAGCAGGCGGAACTGAACATTCGCGCGAGTTTCGCGGCGCTTGGTCTGTTTGTCTTGTCCATCTTCCTTCTCAATGTTCCCGCCCTCAGGTCCGGCGATATTGTGGCAGCGGTCGTCTACCTGTTCATTTTCGGCTGGCTCACCGGGCTCGGCCTTGCCCAGCTTTACAAGATCGTCGCCTTCCTCACCTGGCTGGAGGCCTATGGCCCCATCCTGGGCCGTGCGCCGGTGCCACGGGTGCAGGATCTCGTCGATGAGCGCCATGCGTTGATCCTGTTCCGCCTCTATTACGGCGCAGTCGTCGTCGCGACGCTCTCCCTTGCCGCCGGCGCGACCGGCTTTTTCCGCATGGCCGTCGCAGCGCAGCTTTTGGCGACGCTCTGCCTGATCCGCGAATTCATCCGGGCGCGCCGCCTGTCCATCGTACCGGTTGCGCTACGTGCGCCGGCCGGCTTGGTGCGGCCGCACCTCTTTCTGCCTCTATCCGCTTTCCAAGGAGATAAATGATGCCCGAGATTTCACCGAAGGTGCTCGATGTGCGGCCGATCCTGCGCAGCGGCGGCGAGCCGTTCCAGGCGATCATGCAGGCTGTTCAAGACCTGCGGCCCGGACAGGCGCTGACGCTGCTCGCCACGTTTCGCCCGCAGCCGCTGTTTCGCGTGATGGAAGGGCGTGGCTTCGACCATGCAGCCCGCGAGATCGACGGCGGCGACTGGGAGGTGCTGTTCACGCCGAAGAAGGACGCGGCGCCCGTCGAGACCTCCGTCGATGCCGAGCGCCCCGAGACTTGGCCGGATCCGTCCGAGCATCTTGACCTCACCGATCTCGATCCGCCGGAACCGATGGTGCGCATTCTCGCCGCCGCCGAGGCGCTGGAGCCGGGCGAGGTGCTCTTCGCCGTGCTGGCGCGCGAACCGCTGTTCCTCTTCCCGGAGCTGACCAAGCGTGGCCACCAATGGGCCGGCAATTTCGATGAGGCGGGATCGGCCTACCGCATCCTCGTGCGGATCGGGGAGGCTTGAGGGCGATGAACGAGACGGACAAGGCCACGCTTACGGAGGACATCCGTACGGCGCTGCGCATGATCATCGATCCCGAAATCGGCAAGAACATCGTCGATCTCGGTCTGGTCTACGATATCGCGGTGGAAGAGGGCGGTGTCGTCTATGTCACCATGACCACGACGACACGTTTCTGCCCGGCGACGGATTTCCTCAAGGAGGCGGTGCAGGCCTGCGTCTGGTATGTGCCGGGCGTCGAATATGCCGAGGTGCGGCTGACCTACGAGCCGCCGTGGACGCCCGAGATGATGTTGGATGTTGCCTGAAACGAAACGGCCCGGAGAGAACCTCCGGGCCGTTTCGTTTCAGAGTGGTGCGCGGCGTTTTCGCGCGAGCATCGGCGCGTATTCCAGGCAGTAGAGGCCGAAGGCGGCAATCCAGAGAAGGCCCGAGGCGGCATAGAGGATGGGGCTGAGGTCCGGCAGGATTTCCGCAAGCGGGCGCACCAGTGCGCAGAGGATGAGGGCGCCATAGGAGGCGACCGTGATCTTCGAGGCGACCAGGGCGCGGCCGGTATGGCCGAGGCTCGCCCGCGTCATGACCGCCAGCATCATGCAGGCGATGGCGCCGACCGAGAGCAGATGCAGCACCGAGCGTTCTTCGAGATATCCAAGCGCACTGAGGCTGAGGGCCATGAGGCCGAGCGGGATGAAGGCATAGACGATGTGCAGGATGACGAGGATCCGGTCCCGCGCCACCGTCCAGCCGCGCCAGCGGTGCAGGCGGATGCAATGGAGGGCGGCTGCGGTCGCGCCTGCAGCGGCGGTTGCCGGGTGTTCGGGGAGAACGGCCCAGAGGCCGAGCGCACCGGTGCCGGCGAGGATCGCGACCATGTCGTAGCTGTTGTAGGGCACCGGGAAATCCGTGCGGCCGAACTTGTTGAGCCAGTTTCGCGTAAAACTCGGAATGATGCGCCCGCCGACAATCATGATCAGCACGACATAGGCGGCGACGGCGAGCCGGATCGCCATAGGATCACGCCCGCCGTGAATGGCCGCCACGTGATAGAGCGCGTTGGCGAGGGACAAGGCGAGCAGCCCGGCCAAAACCTTCAGGTCCTTCCACTTGCGCCCGGCCACGACTTCGCGCGTGCAGATGGCAAGCAGGACGGGCAGGAAGAGCGCATCGATGGTAGCGGCAATGGCAACGCCGATCGTATCGGAGACGAGAAGCGCGATGCGCCCGGCGCACCAGAGCGCGAAGAGGCCTGCCAGCGGCCAGCCGGAAACCGGCAGGCGGCCCGTCCAGTTCGGCACGGCCGTCAGCAGGAAACCGGCGAGCACTGATGAGGCGAAGCCGAACAGCATTTCATGCGCGTGCCAGTTGGGCGCGCCATAGGTCTCGGCAATTGTGATGCGGCCGGTGATCGCGGCGATCCACAGGACCATGGCCGCGATGGCCCAGAGCGCGCCGCCGAGAAAGAACGGCCGGAACCCGTAGGAGAAGAGCACCGGACCGGTGCGGGAAAGGCCGCGCGGCACGGGGCGGCTGATGGATGGACTGACGGGGGGATTTGCAGACATCGATGTCACTTTCCTTTGCAATCGTCAGCTGTTTCTAGGCCCTCCATCGGGTGCTTTCTTTGCGAGATGGCAAAGAGCAAATCAGCATCTGCCAAAATGCCGCAGCGGCCGGAAAGGTCTGTTTGTCCCATCACAAAGAGGTTGGCGCGAATGCTCCTAGAACAGAGAGGACCGGGCGATAGACACATCGCTCCGTCCTTTCGAAAAGGAGAAATTCAATGACCGAGCAGTTTCAGATGACCCGCCGCACGATCCTCGGCGGTGCCGCGTTTGCCGGCGTCCTGACGCCGATCATTGCGGCGTCGATGGCCCGCGCCGAAGGCGGCACGGTCGAAACGAACGCCGCGGCGACCGCGGCCGATATAGCCAAGCTGGAGCGCGTGAAGGTCGAGCTCGTCAAGCCGCCCTTCGTGCACGCCCACACCCAGAAGGCCGAAGGCGGCCCGAAGGTCTATGAGTTCACCATGACGATCGAGGAAAAGAAGATGATCCTCGACGACAAGGGCACGGAAGTGCACGCCATGACCTTCAACGGCTCGGTTCCCGGCCCGCTGATGGTGGTGCACCAGAACGACTATGTCGAGCTGACGCTGATCAACCCCGAGACCAACGAGCTGCAGCACAATATCGACTTCCATGCGGCGACCGGCGCTCTCGGCGGCGGCGCGCTGACGGTGGTCAATCCGGGCGAACGCACCGTGCTGCGCTTCAAGGCCACCAAGGCAGGCGTCTTCGTCTATCACTGCGCACCTCCCGGAATGGTGCCGTGGCACGTCACCTCGGGCATGAACGGCGCCATCATGGTGCTGCCGCGCGAAGGCCTGAGCGATGGCCATGGCAAGGAGCTGACCTATGACCACATCTACTATGTCGGCGAGCAGGACTTTTATGTCCCTCGTGATGCCGAGGGCAACTTCAAGAAATATGCCAGCGTCGGCGAAGCCTATGACGATACGCTTGCGGTCATGCGGACCCTCACCCCGAGCCACATCGTCTTCAATGGCGCCGTGGGCGCACTGACGGGCGACAATGCACTGAAGGCGAAGGTGGGCGACAGGGTGCTCGTCGTGCATTCGCAGGCCAACCGCGACACCCGCCCGCACCTGATCGGCGGCCATGGTGACTATGTCTGGCAGACCGGCAAGTTCCACAATCCGCCTGACGTCGACCAGGAAACCTGGTTCATTCCGGGCGGCACGGCGGGCGCGGCCTACTACACCTTCCAGCAGCCCGGCATCTACGCGTACGTGAACCACAATCTCATCGAGGCCTTCGAACTGGGTGCCGCCGGCCACTTCGCCGTCACCGGCGACTGGAACGATGATCTGATGACCTCGGTCACACCGCCCAGCGGTGCCTGACATTACCCGACAAAGGCGCGCCTGTTCTTGGGGCGGGCGCGCTTGCGGATCGCAAGGCTGCGGTCCACATACCAATCGGCGCCTGTCCCGGACGTCGAACGATTGTCCGGGCGAGGCGTAAGGAGGCCTTCATGGCTGCGCTGACATCGAAACCCGGCATTCCCCTGAAATCGCTTGCGCTTCCCGCCCTGCTGCTGGCGGCACTTGCCGGCTCGGTCGCGATCAAGGCCGATCTTATCGGATCGGCCGCTACCGGCCCCGTGTTGGACGAGCCGATGACGGTGGAGATCGCGCCGCGTACTTTCGACTATCGCGATAGCGGCGAGTTCTTCCGCAACGGCTTTGCCGTCGATGGGCCGGTAAAGAGCGTCACCAGGCGCCGCCCGCTCACCATCATGAAATATCAGGTGACGGCTGCCGACTACGGCCGCTGCGTGGCCGACGGCGCCTGCCCGCCGGCCGAGCCGGGCTTTGCGCCCCGTGATGCCACCACGACACCGGCGACCGGTGTCAGCTATGACGATGCCATCGCCTATGCCGGCTGGCTGAGCGCGCGCACCGGCGAGGTCTGGGTGTTGCCGAGCGATCAGGATCTCGCTTTTGCTGCCGGCTCGCGGTTTCCCGACGATGCGCTCGGCGTCGATATCAACAGCACTAATCCGGCCGATCGGTGGCTGGCGGATTATAATCGCGAGGCGGCGCGCAAGGCCTCGCGCGATCCGGTGCCGCAGCCGCTCGGCCGTTTCGGCGAGAACGAATACGGCTTTGCGGATTTCGCCGGCAACATCTGGGAGTGGACCGCGACCTGCAACCGGCGCGTCAATCTCGACAAGGCCGGCACCGTCGTGAACGACGTGTCGTCCTGCGGCATCTATGTCGCGAGCGGCAAGCACCGGGCGGCGCTGAGTTCGTTCGTGCGCAACCCGAAGGGCGGCGGCTGTGCGGTCGGGGTGCCGCCCGACAATGTCGGCTTCCGGCTGGTCAAGGATACGCGCTGGCATGCCCCGCTTCTTGCGAAGCTTAGAGAGAAGGGACTTGCGTTCTGAACTTTCTGTCGGCGGAGAGGCGTGATAGAAGCCGGGTGTGCCGATGAAGGCGCACGCAAAGGGACACGATTGTGAAGATTGACCGGACCGTCGTCCGGTCGCTTGCCCTGTTCGACAGGATGAGCGACGAGGATCTCGACAGGCTGCTGAACCACGCGACCGCACGCCGCGTGCCGCAGGGCGACGCCGTCTTCGAGCAGGGCCAGCAGGCGGCGAGCTTCTTCCTTCTGCTGCACGGGCGCCTGAAGGTGACGCAGGTGACGGAGGACGGCCAGCAGATCATCGTGCGCGTCGTGCATCCCGGCGATCTCTTCGGCTTTGCCAAGGCCTTGCAGCGCTCCGACTATCCGGGCACCGCGAAGGCCGCGACGGAAAGCGTCATCCTCGGCTGGCCGACGGATCTCTGGCCGCATTTCGTCGAACAGAACCCCCGCCTTGCCGTCAGCGCCATGCAGACGATCGGCCAGCGGCTGGAAGAGGCGCACACCCGCATCCGCGAAATGTCGACGCAGGAGGTCGAGCGCCGCGTGGCGCATGCCGTGCTCCGGCTCTCCAAGCAGGCCGGTCGTAAGGAAGGCGAGGGTGTGCGCATCGATTTTCCGATCTCCCGGCAAGATATCGCCGAAATGACCGGCACGACGCTGCACACCGTCTCGCGCATCCTGAGCGCCTGGGAATCGCAGGGGCTGGTGCAAGGTGGTCGGCAGAAGCTGTTGGTCTGCGACCTGGCCGGCCTCTCGGCGCTGGCGGACGGTGCGCGCGAGTAGGCGCAGGCGCGCCCCCTGTCGAAATGTCATTTCTGTCGTTTCGGCATTTGCCGGAAGCGCGGTTGCGCATGAATTCAATCTTGTTGAACAATAATATTCCTGTTATTCAACAAACGTGGATTTCTTCGGCGCATGCAGCACCGTTCGGAGCGCGCCGCCGGGGAGGAGAGGGAGGATTTCCATGAAGCCGAAACCGATTACCGCGGCCCCTGCCGATGCGAGCGCCCGCAAGGCGATCAAGCCGGTCGTCTGCTACCCCGTCGAGACGCTGCCGCGCCCGGATCTTTCCACTTACCGCGCGCTGCGCGATGACCTCACGCTGGTGGAGACCGTGATCGTGCCGCCGCGCGAAGCGGCGACCTGGTCGGTGCCGGCGGGCCATTTCTGCCGCATCGTCTGCTCGGAAGGCCCGCAGGTCGGCGACCTCAATCTCTTCAACGCCAACGACCTCAAGGAACGCCTTTACACCGGCAAGACGCGGGCGCTGAACGGCACCCATGTCGGTCTCGGCGATCAGCTCTTCTCCAATTTCCCCTATCTGCGCCCCATCGCGATCATCACGCATGACACGCTCGACTGGTACGGCTTCGACGAATTCGGCGGCGCGGTGCATGACGTGATCGGCACGCGCTGCGATCCCTATACGCACAATCTGCTCAGCCACGGCGGCCAGTACCACCATTGCTGCCATTCCAACCTGACGCGCGCCTTCGCCCAGAAGACCGGCATGGCGCCGCGCGAGGCGGAGACCTATGTGCATGACGTGCTGAATGTCTTCATGTGCACGGGCTTCACCCGCGATACCGGCCAGTATTTCATGAAGGCGAGCCCGGTGCGGCCGGGCGACTATCTGGAGTTCTTCGCAGAGATCGACCTGCTGGGCTGCATGTCGGCCTGCCCCGGCGGCGATTGCTCGGCCGAGCACTCTTCCGACACGGCGGCCTGCCATCCCATGGTCGTCGAGATCTACAAGCCCAAGGGCCGGCCGGAAGGCTGGGCGCCGCCGCCGGTCAACGGCTACGACGGCACCCACGGTCTTTAAGGCTTACACCCGTTCCGGACGGCGGACGACACGGACCTTTCCGCTGCGTCCGCCGCCGCAGAAGAAGCGCTCGCCGCCATCGGATTCGAGACCGGAGACGGCCGTGCCCTCGGGCATGACGAGCGTCTCCAGCACCACGCCGGTCTCGGGATCAATCCGGCGGATGTCGCTCTCGTCCCCCTCCCATGTGCCGTGCCAGAATTCGCCATCCACCCAGGTGACGCCCGTCACCATGCGGTTGCTCTCGATGGTGCGGAGGAGCGTGCCGGTCTGGGGGTCGATCTGGTGGATCTTCCGGCTGCGATGCTCGCCGACCCACAGTGATCCCTCGGCCCAGGTGAGGCCGGAATCGCCGCCTTTGCCGGGGGCGGGAATGGTGGAGAGCACCGCGCCGGAGGCGGGGTCGATCTTGTGGATGACATCCTCGGAGATCTGGAAGAGGTGGCGGCCGTCATAGGCGGTGCCGGCATGGGCGGCCAGCGCGATGGCGCCGACCACCTCGCCATTGTCGGGGTCGAGGGCATTGATCCGGTCGCCGACGGCAAACCACACCTTCTTGCCGTCATAGGTCACGCCGCCCACCTGTTCCACATCGGGGAAGGGGCCGTATTCGCGCAGGATCTGGGCTTGCGAAGTCGTCATCGTCATCTCCTTGGGATCGTTGATGATCGCAATCTTAGTCGCCCGGCAGCGGAGCCGGGAGTAACAAGAGTGTCGAGAAGGCACCCGGCGTCGGCGTGAGCCAGCGCCGCGCCCGCCCGCTGCCGATCGCCTGCACTTTCCCCGCCGTATGGAGCTGTTCCAAAGCGCGCTGCACGGTGCGGGCGCTGGTGCCGAGCGCAATCGCCAGCGCCGAGCTCGACCATGCCTCGCCATCGGCGAACAGCGCGAGAATGTCGGCATGCGGCTCCTCCAGCGGCGGCGCCAACACCGTGACCGGCCGCCCGCCGTGCGGCGAGAGCATGAAGCCGTGTTTGGTCGCCTCGATCCCGGCGAAGGGCGTGAGTTCGGCGCGCAGCCGGCCCATTTCCACGCGCAGGCGGGCGCGGTGCGATTCATCGGCATGGCGTGCGCGGAAGGCGTTGAAGAGCAGTTTTTCCCGGCTGGCATCGCCGGGAAAGGCCTCGGCCAGCGTGCGCAGCAGCGAAAAGAGGATAGGGCGCGTGGCGAGCGAGAGGGCGGCCGCCTCGCAGCGCACGACATGGCGGCAGGCGTCGATGATCAGCCCCTTGCCGGCAAAGAGCGCTTCCACATCGTCGGGCAGCAGGGCCTGTTCCGTGCCGTTGGCGATTGCCCGTGCGGCCGGCTTTTCCAGCACCGTCGCGGCAAGCTCGATCTCGTGCAGCAGCGCCGGAATGCGGGCTTGCCGGGCGGCATCGATCGCGCGGACGAAGGCAGCGCGCGCCACCTTCGTGCGCAGCCGGCGGATGGCGATGCCGGCGGCGGCAAGTTCGTGGGCGGCGCGCAGCGGGGCAACGAGCGTGGCGGGGTCGGTTTCGGTAAGCCGGGCGCTCGCCTCGTCCAGCCGGCCGATGAGCAGCAGGCGGCGGATGGCAAGGGTACGGGCGTGGGCGGCGTTGAGGCTGTCGCCATGGGCGGCGAGTGTTTCGCTGGCAGCCTCAAGAGCCTTGACCGGCCAGGTGAGGTCGCGGCCGGCAAGCGCAACCTCCGCTTGCGCCACGATGCAACGCGCCCGCGCCACCGTTTCGCGTGGGCCGAAGGCGGTGATGGCGCTTTTCAGCAGCGTTTTCGCCCGGTCGAGATCACCGAGCTGTGCCATGGCAATGCCGCGCAGCGCAAGCGCCGGGGCATCGTCGCGCAGGGCCACACGATTCAGCGCGCCGAGCGGATCGCCGGCGGCAAGCGCGCGGGCGGCGGCAGTGATCATCGAGTCCATTGCATTCCCGTCACACTTGTAACTCCCGCTCGCGGGTGCCTGCCGCCTAGTCTGAGCAGGCCGCATCTGTACAGGGCAATGCGGTCGCCCGAGGCGCCTGCAATAGATGGCAGCGGGATGTGTTTTGCGAAAGCGCAAAATTTCACGCGGCCGATGTCGGAAACGGAAAATGACAGCGTCTTTCAGAGAGGCGGGCCGGGAGAGTGTGCTGATGTCTTCCCGCTTCAGCCCACCTCGGGAAGGTGTAGAGTGCCCGCCTGTCCCTGCTTTCGAGACCGGGAACGAGGCGCGCGATCAATATCAGGTTTGGGGCGGTTCCGGCCGGGCCGGGCGACCGCGAAGGAGATGACAATGATCCATACGCATTATCGCTGGGTGATCGTGGCGGCGGGCGGCCTGCTCGGCTGCATCGCCATCGGCGCCATGTTCTCGCTGCCGGTGTTCCTGCTGCCGATTTCCAAGGAAACCGGCTGGTCGGTGACGGGCATTTCCACCGCCATGACCATCGGCTTTCTCTCCATGGCGTTTGCCAGCATGTTTTGGGGCAGCCTGTCCGACCGCTGGGGGCCGCGCCCCGTCGTGCTGACGGGTTCGGTGCTACTCGCCGCAAGCCTTGCCGGCGCGAGCGTTGCGACCTCGCTCGTCGCCTTCCAGTTCACCTTCGGGCTGATCGTTGGGGCGGCGGCGGCGGCCGTCTTCGCGCCGATGATGGCCTGCGTCACCGGCTGGTTCGACACGCATCGCAGCCTTGCCGTCTCGCTGGTCTCCGCCGGCATGGGCATGGCGCCGATGACCATGTCGCCTTTCGCCGCCTGGCTGGTTTCCGGCCATGACTGGCGCACGTCGATGCAGATCATCGCCGTCGTCGTCGCCGTGGTGATGATCCCTGTCTCGCTGCTGATCAAGCGCCCGCCGGCATTGGAAGCCGGCAACGAGGCGCTTGCCGCGGCGGACGAACCACAGGGCGGCATGACGACGCGCGACATGCTGCGCTCACCGCAATTCATCATTCTCTGCCTCACCAACTTCTTCTGCTGCGCCACCCATTCGGGGCCGATCTTCCACACGGTAAGCTATGCCATCACCTGCGGCATCCCGATGATCGCGGCCGTCACCATCTATTCGGTCGAGGGGCTTGCCGGCATGGGCGGGCGCGTGGTCTTCGGCCTGCTCGGCGACAGGTTCGGTGCCAAGCACATTCTCGTGCTCGGGCTTCTGGCGCAGTCCATCGGCGCGCTGGCCTATGTCTTCACCGGCGGGCTCGCCTCGTTCTATCTGGTCGCGGGGATTTTCGGGTTCATCTATGCAGGCGTCATGCCGCTCTATGCGGTCATTGCGCGCGAAAACTTTCCGTTGCGGCTGATGGGCACCGTCATTGGTGGCACGGCCATGGCCGGCAGTCTTGGCATGGCGCTCGGGCCGGTCGCCGGCGGTCTGATCTACGACACCTTCGCCAGCTATACTTGGCTTTATGTCGGCTCCTGCGGCATCGGCCTCGGTGCCTTCCTGATCGCGATGACCTTCCGGCCGATACCCGGGAACCGCGAGGGGCTGGCTGCGGCCTGAACAGGAGGCGGGTGGCCGCTCAGGCCGCCCCTGCCGGATCGCCGATCGGCATCAGCGCTGGCTTCGTCGCCTGCTCGCGCTTGATCTTCTCTTCTTCGGTCTCCGGCTTCCCGTAGGTCTCGACCTTGCTCTTGTCGGGAGAGGCGGGTTTTGGCGTGTTCTGTGCGTCGATCTTCGTCATGGCCGTTTCCTTAAAAATTCAGGAATTGCTCGGGATCACGGCGCGCGCGCATCAGGAGATCGAGCTCCCGTTTCGAGGGGCCGAACTTTTCGAAGAGCCGCTTGGCCTCCTGCTGGGGCAGGTCATAGGCCGTGCGGAATGTTTCGATTGTGTAGCGCTCGCCCGAAAGCCTGCGGTGTTCGGGAAAGAGCTTGGACTGTTCCGTCATGTGCGATCACGCCCAATCATCATGGTACGGATGTTGAACCGGCAGGGGCTTCGATTGTTCCTGCCGGCTCTCGGAAAAATTCCGCCCGCCGTGCCGAAGTCTCTTGGTGCATGCGTGGCAGCCAGCACGGCGGAGGAGCGATCCCGCACCAGGATATCGTCGAGAGGCCGCGTTCAGACCGATCAAATCAGATAATGTTTAAGGCGCTCTCCGGCCTACGGAATGGAGCATTATTGTATACTATAGAATTTATCATTGCATTTTTTGGGTTGCCCTTCCGCTCTGCTGCGCTTCCCTCGTGGTGAACAGACGTCGAAACCGCAGCCTTTATGCAATTCGGACATGGGGTGATGAACATTGCCCACGAAACTTTATGGGAGATCACCGACATTTTATATACGCGTATGTTGCTGCAAAATTTTTAACATTGTACACAATCTTGGCGATCCGCGAGATCGCGATGCTGGTCGGGGGTGCTGCTGGAGGGCGGTGCGGCCGGACCCAGCCAACACCCAATGGGAGGGGAAGCATGAAACAGGCACTTCTTTCGATCTTTGCTGCCGCACTCGGCCTTTCGGCCGCCGGCGCGGCCTCGGCCGCAACCACGCTCGAAACCGTCAAGGCGCGCGGCAAGCTCGTTTGCGGCGTTTCGCTGGCAACGCCGGGCTTTGCCGCCCCCGACGACAAGGGCCGCATGCAGGGCTTCGACGCCGATATCTGCCGCTCGATCGCCGCTGCCGTCTTCGGCGATGGCGACAAGGTCGAATTCGTCCCGACCAACATCAACACGCGCTTCCAGGCGCTGCAGTCCGGGGAGATCGACGTTCTCTCGCGCCAGACGACGCACACCTTCTCGCGCGACGCCTCGCTCGGCCTCGATTTCGGTCCGACGGTATTTTATGACGGCCAGGGCCTGATGGTGCCGAAGTCGCTCGGCGTCACCAGCGCCAAGGAGCTGACGGAAGCCGCGATCTGCACGCTGCCGGGCACCACGACGGCGCAGAACATTTCCGACTTCTTCGCCGCCATCAAGGGCAAGTTCGAACTGGTCGTCTTCGAAAGCCCGGATGAAAACCGCGCCGCGTTCTTCTCCGGCCGCTGCGAAGCGATCACGTCTGACCGTTCCGACCTCGCATCGATCCGCGCCGTTGCCAACAACCCGGATGACTATGTCGTTCTGCCCGACACGATCTCCAAGGAGCCGCTGGCGCCGGCCTTCCGCCAGAACGATTCCCAGTGGGGCGATATCGTTTCCTGGTCGGTCTGGATGCTGATGGCTGCCGAAGAGAAGGGCATCACTCAGGCCAATGTCGACGAGAAGCTGAAGAGCGAGGATCCGGACGTGCAGCGCATGCTCGGCGCCACCGAAGAGCTCGGCAAGATGCTCGGCCTCGACAACAAGTGGGGCTACAACGTCATCAAGAGCGTCGGCAATTACGGCGAAGTCTTCGAGCGCAACGTCGGCCAGGGCACCAAGCTCGGCATGACGCGCGGCCCGAACTCGCTGTGGAACGCCGGCGGCCTGATCTACTCGCCGCCGATCCGCTGACCGCTTTCCACATCTAAGCGATCACCCGGGCGCGCGCATGGCGGTGCGCGCGCCTTCTTCATTCCCTGACATGGCGGCGAGGTTTCATGGCTTTCCTGCATGACATGCGCTTTCGCGCCTATTTCTACCAGATCGTCGCGATCGGCTTCGTCGCGCTCATCGGCTGGACGATGTTCTCCACGGCGAGCGGCAATCTCGCCAAGCAGAACATCGCGACCGGCTTCGATTTCCTGACGCGGCCGGCCGGCTTCGTCATCACGGAATCGGCCATCGCCTTCGAGCAGACCGATACGGTCGGCCGGGCGATCCTCGTCGGCATCGCCAACACGGTGAAGGTCTCGCTTCTGGCGGCGATATTCGGTACTGTGATTGGCCTCGGCGTGGGCATTGCACGGCTGTCGCACAATCCGCTGCTGGCGCGGCTCGCGCTTGTCTATGTCGAGCTTCTGCGTAACGTGCCGCTGCTGCTCTATCTCTTCCTGTGGTACTCGCTGATCATCCTGATCCTGCCGCCGGTCAAGCAGGCGCTGAACCTTCTGCCGGGCGTCTATCTCTCCAACAGCGGCCTCGTCGTGCCGGCGGCCCTCGTCGAAAGCGGCGAGCTGGCGCTTCTCGCCTGCCTGCTGGGCGGCGCCATCGCGGCCCTCGTCATTCGCATCATCTCGACCCGCCGCCGCGTGACGACCGGCCAGTCCAATCATGGTGGCCTCATCGCGCTCGCCGTGCTCGTTTTGCCTGCGCTGCTTCTGTGGCTGGCGAACGGCGTCGCGGTTACCTGGGATTTCCCGACGGCCGGCAAATTCCGCCTGACGGGCGGGCTGCATGTGCGGCCGGAATTCGTGGCGCTGCTCTTTGGTCTCGCGCTCAGCGTCTCGGCAAACGTCGCGGAAATCGTCCGCGCCGGCATCCAGGCCGTCAACAAGGGGCAGTGGGAGGCTTCGGCGGCTCTCGGTCTCTCGCGCGGCAAGGCCATGCGGCTCGTCGTGCTGCCGCAGGCGCTGCGCATCATTATTCCGCCGCTGACAAACACCTATCTCACCGTGTTCAAGAACAGTTCGCTGGCCATCGCCATCGGTTATCCGGATCTCGTCATGGTCTCCAACACCGTGATGAACCAGACCGGCCAGGCCATTGAAACGATTGCGATCTTCATGGGCGTCTATCTCACGTTGTCGATTGCCATCTCGCTTCTCATGAACTGGTACAATGCGCATGTCGCGCTGAGGGAGCGTTGAGATGACCGACGTCCAGGCCTTGGTCCTCGCACCGCCGCAGCCGGCTCCGACTGCTGCCCGCATGGGCAAACTTTCCGCCTATTTCGGCACGCCCGGCAACACCATCATCAGCGTCGCCTCGATCGTCGCGATCGTCTTCGTCGCCAAGCTTGCGATCGGATGGCTGTTTATCGATGCGGTCTTTTCCGGCAACGGCGAGGCCTGCAAGGGAACGAGCGGCGCCTGCTGGCCCTTCGTGGCGCAGAAGCTGCGCTACATGCTCTTCGGCTTCTATCCCTATGACGAGCAATGGCGGCCGCTTTCGGCGCTGCTGCTGCTGTTCGGCGCCTGCCTGTTTTCCATGGTGCCGCGCTTCTGGAGCCGTGGATTGCTCATCGCGTGGATCGTCGTCATCCTGCCGGTGCTCTACATCCTCATGGCGGGTGGCGTCTTCGGCCTCACGCCGGTCGCGACGTCGAACTGGGGCGGCCTGCCGCTGTCCTTCATGCTCTCCTTCGTCGGGCTGACGCTCGCGCTGCCGCTCGGCATCGTTCTGGCTCTGGCGCGGGCCTCAAACCTGCCGGCCATCCGGGTTCTGGCGGTCGGCTTCATCGAGATCGTGCGCGGCGTGCCGCTGATCAGCATCCTCTTCATGGCGACGGTCATGCTGCCGCTCTTCATGCCCGATGGCGTGACGATCGACAAATTGCTGCGCGCCCAGGTGGCGATCATCCTCTTCGCCTCGGCCTATATCGCCGAGATCGTGCGCGGCGGCCTGCAGGACGTGCCGGCGGGCCAGTATGAGGCGGGCCAGTCGCTCGGGCTGCATTACTGGCAGGTCATGCGCAAAATCGTGCTGCCGCAGGCGCTGAAGAAGGTCATTCCGCCGATGGTCGGCCTGTTCATCGGCTTCTTCCAAGATACGACGCTGGTCACCATCGTCGGCCTCGTCGATTTCCTCGATACGGTACGCTCCGCCATCCGCGATCCGGAATGGCAGGGCATCGCGGTGCTCGAAGGCTATCTCGTCGCCGCCGCCGTCTATTTCACCTTCAGTGCCCTGATGGGTGCCTATAGCCGCTTCCTCGAAAAATACTTCAGGACGACCCATGCTTGACATCACCGTCATCCGAAACGCCCATACCGTCGTCGCCTTCAACGCGGCGACCGGCGGCCATGCCTATCTCAACGATGCCGACGTCGCCTTCGACGCCAGCGGTTTCCTGCATATCGGCGGCCGCTACGACGGCCCCTTCACGCGCGAAATCTCCGGCCGCGACCGCATGGTCCTGCCGGGCTTCGTCAATGTGCACAGCCATTCCGGCGAGGAGCCTATTTCGAAAAGTCTGTTCGAGGACCAGGGCACCGCCGCGCTCTGGGGGCAGGCGATGTACGAATATTCGACGCTGATCGAGATCGGCGACGATGCGGTGAAGGCGGCGCTGACGGTGATGCTCGGCGATCTCCTGCGCAGCGGCGTCACGACCTTCGTCGACATTGCCGGCCCGCATGAATGCTGGCTGCCGACGCTGGCGGAGAGCGGTGCGCGCGCCTATGTCGCGCCCGGTTTCCGCGAGGCGGCCTGGCATGTCGAGGGCAGCCATCGCCTCGATTTCCGTTGGGATGCCGCACGCGGCCGCGAGGCCTTTGCGCGGGCACTGGAAACGGTCGATGCGGCCGAGGCCCATCCGTCCAGCCGCCTCGGCGGCATCGTCGCCCCCGCGCAGGTCGAGACCTGCTCGCCGGAGTTGTTGCAGGAGGCGGCGCAAGCCGCGCGCGACCGCAAGGTGCCGATCACCATCCATGCTGCCCAGACCATGGCCGAGCATGAGGAGCTGTTGCGCCGTCACGGAATGACCGCCGTGCGCTATCTCGAAACGCTCGGCGTGCTCGGCCCGGATCTCATTCTCGGCCATTGCATCTTCATCGACAGCCATGGCTGGACCCGCCAGCGTTCGGCTGATGATCTCGAGCGTCTCGCCGCCAGCCGTACCAGCGTCGCCCATTGCCCCGTTACCTTCGCGCGCAGCGGCATGGTGCTGCAATCGGTCGGTCGCTACCGCAGGAGCGGCGTCAACGTCGCGCTGGGCACCGACAGCTACCCGTTCAACATGCTGGAAGAGATGCGCACGGCGCTGATCAACGCCCGCATTGCCGGCGGCACGGTGTTCGACGTCTCGACGGCGGATATTTTCGATGTGGCGACGCTTGCCGGCGCGAAAGCGCTTGGCCGCAGCGATATCGGCCGCATTGCCAAGGGGGCGAAGGCGGATTTCTCGCTGGTCGATCTCAAGCATCCCGGCATGCAGCCGGTCTACGATCCCCTGCGCAATCTCCTGCACTGCGCCGCCGAGCGCGCGGTGGCCGCCGTCTATGTCGATGGCGCCTGCGTCATGGAAAACGACCGGCCGACGCGTGTGGACTACGACGGCGCGCTTGCGGAATTGCAGGCGGTGCAGGATTTCGCGGTGTGCCGTTTGCAGGCGAACGATCCGCGTGGCCGTGCTGTTTCGGATCTCGCGCCACTCTCGCTGCCGGTGTTGCCGCATCCGTGACGCTGCGGATCGCCAAGGCCTGAGGGACATCCTATGATGGCGTCCCCGATCCTTGAGCCGGCTTCACCTTCGATGCAGCGAACCCTGACTTTTCTTCGTTCCCCCTTCGCCCTTGCCGGCATCTGGCTTCTGCTGCTCATCGCCTTCGGGCTGATGTCGGCGGCAAGCCATAAGCAGGCGCTGGAGCAGGAAGTCTCGGAAAGTGGCCGTGCACTACAAAGGGCGATTTCACAGCGGGTCGCCCAGCATGATGCACATCTGACGAGCCTCAGCGCGCTCGGGCTTGCGCAGACGCAACCGTCGGAAGATTTCGATCTCGTTGCCCGGTCGATCCTGCGGTTCTATCCGCGCATTGTTGCGATCGATCTCGTCCGGATCTCCACAGGCGAGCCGGGCGTGGTGAGTTCGGCGACCTCGGCCGATGGCTCGACCGCCGATCCTCTTTTGGTTTCCAGCGCGGTGGCGGCGCTTGCCGCCGGCAAGGCGGTCTATGGGCCGGATACCAAGCCCGGCCACTACCGGCTGATGAAGCGCATGAACGACACGATGGCCGTCAGTCTCGATATCGACGGTGCCAAGCTGGTCGAAGGCGAAGAGCTGCCGCGCTGGGCGGTGCTGACCCTCTCCATGGTCGATGGTCCCCTGCTGGAGACGGGCGACGGAGCCTCCGCAGGGATGTCCTTCGGCGCCCGCAACCTCGGTTTCGAAGCACCTGTCGCCAGTGTCACGCAGCCCCTGCGCCTGTCGCTGCAACGCCATGTCACGCTGGGGCAGCTTCTGCCACCGGTGCCCTTTGCGCTATTCGCGGCCATTTCGCTGGCTGGTCTGGTGCTCGTCCGCTCGCTGCTGCGCCATCGCCACGAAGCGGCCATGGCCCGCGCAGCGGCGGAGGCGGCATCGCGGCGCGAGGCGCTGCGCCAGCACGAGACGAAACTGGCGCATGCGCTGCGCATCAACAGCATGGGCGAGATGGCCTCCGGCATCGCCCATGAGCTCACCCAGCCGCTGACGGCGCTGCTCAGCCAGAGCCAGGCCGGGCGGCGCATCGCGGCCGCGAATGGCCTTGCCGATACGCCGATCGACGGCGTGCTGGCGGCAAACGTGCTTCAGGCCAAGCGCGCGGCCGATATCCTGGTGCGGTTGCGCGCCTATGTCGGCAAGAGTGCGCTGGAGGCCGGCGTGCACGATCTGGGCCGGCACGTCGCCGATATCGTCGCGCTCTCGCGCATCGATCTCGACAGGCGCGGCATCGCGCTTGCTATCGATCTGCCGGATGCACCGGCCTTGGCGCGTATCGATCCCGTCGAGATCGAGCAGGTCATTCACAACCTCATCCGCAATGCCGCCGATGCGGTGGAGCAGGCGGGGCGAGGGGACGGACGGGTGCTTGTGGCCCTGAAGCCGGCCGGTGGCAATTACGAGATCACCGTGTCCGACAATGGCACCGGCATTCCGCCGGATATTCTGCCGCGGCTGTTCGAGCCGTTCTTCTCCAGCAAGCCTGACGGCATGGGCCTTGGTCTCAGTCTGTGCGAAAGCATCGTCGAGCGCTTCGACGGCGGCATTTCGGCGGAGAACGATCCGAAGGGCGGCGCGGTCTTCACCGTGCGCCTGCCGGCCGCGCGGGAAACGGCAAGACGAGAGGAAGCAGCGGAATGACGATGGCGCCGGTCTATCTGGTCGATGACGACGAGGGCGTGCGCAGCGCGCTGTCGCTGCTGCTCGGCACCTATGGCATCCGAATCGAGACCTTCGGCGATCCGACCGCCTTTCTCGCGCGGGCGCCGAAATTGAAGCCGGGCGTGCTGATGCTCGATCTGCGCATGCCCGCCATTACCGGCCTGCAACTGCATGAAAAGCTGCGCGCCATCGGCTGCGACTGGCCGACGATCATCTGCACCGGCCATGGCGACGTGCATGCCTGCCGGCGCGCCTTCAAGGCCGGCGTCGTGGATTTCCTGACGAAGCCGATCGACGAGCAGGTGCTGATCGAGGCTCTGCAACAGGCCTCCGGTGCGCTCGATGCGCGGGCGGAAAAGGCGGAGGCCGCGCAGCTCGTCGCGCAGCTGACCGATCGCGAGCGCGAGGTGCTCGATATAGTGGGTCGCGGCTGGTCGACCAAGGAGATCGCGGAAGCCCTGCAGCTGTCGCCGCGCACGGTCGATACGCACCGGGCCAATATCGCCCAGAAACTCGGCACGACGTCGGTCGCGGAGTTCGCGCGCTTGTCGCTGATCGGCCAGGCTCCGTAGTCCTACGGACGCCGCTCCGTCCGTCCACCGATACCGCAAAACGCGGAAATCTCCGAAAAGAGGGACGTCGCCGCCAACGAGAAACGAGCGGCCCCAGATGGAGATACCCATGAAGACGTTCGTAGCCGCCGCCTTTGCCGCCCTGACGCTTGCTGGCGCCGCCCAGGCCGAGATCCTCACCGAGCGCAACATGCCGCTCGACATCGCCGTCGAAGCTGCCGATGCCGCCGTCAAGGCCTGCGCCGCCAAGAAGTTCAACGTGACGGTTGCCGTCGTCGACCGCACCGGCGTGACCCGCGTCGTCCTGCGCGCCGACCGCGCCGGCCCGCACACGCTCGATAGCGCTGTCCGCAAGGCCTACACCGCCGCTTCCTTCCGCACGCCGACCCAGAAGATCGCCGAAAACGTCGGCAAGAACCCGGCGGCTGCCGAGCTCGTCTCGATCGACAAGCTGCTCGTTCTCGCCGGTGGCGTTCCGGTCAAGGCCGGTGAGGAAACGATCGGCGCCATCGGCGTCGGCGGCGCTCCGAGCGGCGATATCGACGACGAATGCGCACGCGCCGGCATTGAAGCTGTCAGCGCCAAGCTGAAATAATTGGAAATAGGAAGCCCCGGTTTTTCCAAGAAGACCGGGGCTTTTGTCTCACGTCGACCGGAAGAGGGCGTTGAAGTCGACGCGGGTCGGCTGTTCCTCGAGATCGATCTGTGCCTCGATGTGGCGCAGGTGATGATCCATCAGGCTTGCGGCGCGCTTTGCATCCTTGCGCTTCAATGCATCGATGATTTCGGCATGTTCGCCATGCGAACAGGGCACGGCACCGGGGGATTCGTACAGGGCTATGATAAGGGAACTGCGCGACACGAGTTCCTGCACGAAGGCGCGCATCACCACATTGCCGGCCATGGCGGCAAGCTCGAGGTGGAAATCGCCCGATAGCTGGACGCGGCGCTTCTTGTCATTGCGTGCCACGGCATCGGTTTCGTCTTCCACCATGCCGGTCAACTGGCGGATATTGTCTTCCGTCACCGTCAGCGCTAGCTTTTCGATCAGCAGACATTCGATGCCGCGCCGCGCTTCGAAAACCTGCCGTGCTTCCTCGATCGAAGGCCGTGCCACGAAGGCACCCTTGTTGGGAAACAGTTCGACCAGTTTCTCATGGGCTAGCCGTTGCAGCACCTTGCGGATGATGGTGCGCGACACGCCGAACGCGCCGGCCAGCGCATCCTCCTGCAAGGGGGTGGCAGGGCGCAGGCGATGGTTGATGATGGCGCTGTAGATCTCGCCATGAATATATTCGTCGGTCGGGCCTGTCCGCTTTCTGGACTTCGTGATCGCAGCGCGTTCACCGGCCGCCGTTTTCAACACCTGATCCATCGTCTCTCCCCGGTCGGCGGCGGTTGCTCCACAGCGGCCGACCATTCTATGCCGCGCTGTTCTATTCAAGGCTTATGTAAAACTTGGCGGTGTTGGGCAATCGAGCAGAGCAATACAAGATGGCTGCCGTTATCCGCAACACGTCCCCTTGGCGCTGAGGACCGGATTTCCCTAAACATCCGGGTTATCCATTGCAGACTGGCGGGGTTTACGCTCAAGGTTCCGTTTTCATCGACGGCGGGTCGGCATACCCGGCGGCGATCTCGTAATGCATCAGATCCTCCGGTTTCTTCAGGACAAACTGGCGATCGGCGACGATGTAGTTATCGGCGTGCAGGCGGGCAATCGGCTGGTAGTTTTCCGGGCGCACGTAGCGGCCGCGTTCGTCCAGACAGTCGTCGCGCACATGCATCTGTATGACCTCGCCCAAGATGATCGTGCGGCGCTCATATTCGATCGTGTGGGCGACCCGGCATTCCATCGCGCACGGCGCTTCGCTGATGCGCGGCGGAGCCACCTTGACCGATGGCACCGGCGTCAGGCCGGCAAAGGCGATCTCATCCACCTCGGAGGGAAAGTTGATGCCCGTAACGATCATCTGTCTGGCAATCGCCATATCGACCATGTGCACGACGAATTCGCCGGAGCGGCGGATATTGGCGACCGTGTCCTTCATGCCGCCGTTCGGACGCATCTGCATGCCGAGGATGACGAGCGGAGGATCCTGCGAGAAGACATTGAAGAAGCTCATGGGCGCCGCATTGTGATGCCCTTCGTCATCGATGGTCGTGACGAGTGCGATGGGGCGCGGCGCGACAAAACTCACCAGCAGGCGATAGCGATCCTGGGCTGGCAATTGTGCGAAGTCGAATTCCATCAGTCCTCCCGGCCGGCCGCCTGTGCGAGAGTGCATGTCTGCGTACCACCGCAGCAAGGACATGCGGGGCTGCCGTGGATTATTGCTTGCATTCGACGACAGTGATGTCAATATTTTGTATACAATAGTTTTTGATTTTGTATGGAAATAAAGGGAGCGAATATGGACCACCCGGATGTGCTTTTGCGCAACGTGACGGCGCTGACCGTCGATCAGGAGCGCCGCGTCATCGAACGCGCCTGGATCGCCGTAACCGGCGACCGCATTGTCGGGATCGGTTTTCCGGAGGAGCAGCCGCCGGAAGGCGCGAAAGAGGTGATCGACGGCACCGGCATGGTCGCCATGCCCGGCCTTGTCGATTGCCATTCCCATGCAGGTCACGGCCTCATCCGTGCCGCCGGCTATGGTGACATCGATCGCTGGACGGAGGTCTGCGAGGGCATCTATGCCCAAGGCTCGACCCCGGATTTCTGGCGAGCGGAAGCGGAGCTTGCCATGCTCGAACGGTTGATGGCGGGTGTCACGACCGGCATGACGCTGCTTGGCGGCGGGGCAGATATCATGCGCACGGACGACCCGGCCTTCGGCGATGCCCATTGTGGTGCAACCGCGCAATCGGGCCTGCGCACCATCCTCGCCGTCGGCCCGCGCCGTCCGCCGTTTCCGCGCAGTTTCCGGCGTTTCGACAACGGGCCGGTGCGCGACGTCGCCGTGAGCTTCCAGCACCAGCTCGAGGTCAGCGAGGACCTCATCACGCGCTGGAACGACGTGCTGGGACGCGGCACCGGCGTGTGCCTGATGATGCCTGTCTACAATGCCAAGCAAGTCGAAGACCCGGAGGATCGCAAGGCGATTGCTGCCATGGGCAATGCCGTCGTGGCACTGCGCGAGCGGCTTGGCGTGCTCTTCACGCAGGATGGTCATCGCGATGGCTCGATCGCGCTTGCCCGCGATTTCGGGCTGCTTGGCCGCTTCGCGCTGCTCGGCCATAGCGTCGATCTGACGCCCGAGGACGTCGCGGCCTTGAAGGAAACCGGCGCCTCCATCATCCATAATCCCAGCGCCATCATGTCGATCTACGGCCGCTGCCCCGTACCGGAACTGCTCGAGGCCGGCATCAATGTCTGCATCGCCTCCGATGCCTCCGCGCCCGACCGCGGCTACGACATGTTCCGCCACATGTCGCAGGCGATGCACTATCATCGCCGTCACTTCCGTGATCCCGCCTATCTGCCGCCGGGCAAGGCGATCGAGCTGGTGACGATCGATGCCGCTCGGGCGCTGGGGCTGGAAAACGAGATCGGTTCGCTGGAGGTCGGCAAGAAGGCGGATATCGTGCTCGTCGACATGCGCAAGCCCCATCTCTATCCCCCGGGTATGCCGGTGCTGCGCATCGCGCATTTCGCCAATGCTGCCGATGTCGATACGGTGATGGTCAATGGACGTGTGCTGATGCGCGGCCGCAAGGTAACGCATCTCAATATGCAGGATATTCTGGAAAACGCCGCCGCAGAGCAGCGCAAGGCCTTCGAGCGGGCAGGGCTGAAGGAATGCCTTTCCGAACCGGCCGGCTACTGGCGCAACACGCGCTACGAATCCGTCGCACCATGACGAAAGAACGGGGCGGCCGAGCCGCCCCGTCTTGCTTACAGGATGAAGTCACCCTTGACGAAATCAATGGTCTTATCGAGGCGAAGCGAGAAATCGGCGGTGCCGTCGCCGTTCACGTCACCATAGAGATAAGTATCGCCGTCCTTGTTCATGTAGCGAAGCTGGCCGGCCGTTTTGGTGAAGGCCTTTTCACCGATGAAGGTGAAGGCGTCGTTGGTCGTCGTTGAGGAGCGCGCGTCGATACCCGAAAGATCGATGCGGTCACCCTGACTTTGGGAAAAGTCGTAGATCATGTCCTGACCGGTCGCCATGCTGTCCTTATAGCTTTTGAAGGTGAAGACATCGGCACCCGAGCCGCCATAGAGTTTGTCGGCGCCGCCGGCACCATAGATGCGGTCGTTGCCAGCGCCGGCCTTGATCATGTTGGCGGCACTATTTCCTTCAAGCCTGTCGGAGTAGGACGACCCGACGAGGTTCTCGATCGAGGAATAGCTGTCGCCTTTCGCCTCGCCCGTGTTGGAGGAGGGGGTGCCGAGGCTTGCTACGACGGCAGCCTTGGCTTCCGCATATGACGCAGTGTCGCTTCCGCTGCCACCGGAAAGGATGTCCGCACCCGCGCCACCGATCAAAATGTCGTTGCCGCCCTGGCCATAGAGTTTGTCGTTGCCAGCACCACCGGTGAGGCGGTTGGCGCTGCTGTTGCCTTCGAGCTTGTCATTAAAGGATGTGCCGATAAGCGACTCGATGGAGGAGTAGGTGTCGCCTCTCGCTTCTCCAGTGTTGTCTGCGGGACGGTACAGGCTTGCGATGACGCCGCTCGTCGCGTCCTGATAAGACGCCGTATCGGTGCCGCTGCCACCATAAAGTCGATCCGCGCCCGTTCCACCGATCAGCACATCGTTACCGCCGCCACCGTTGAGGAGGTCGTTCCCGGCGAGGCCGTAGATTTTGGTATCGTTTTCACCGCCCCGTATCGAATCAGCCCCGGAAGTACCCTTCTGCACGGCCTCATTGGAGATGGCGGTGAGGATGAAGTCGCCCTTGACGGAAGAGGAGTAGCCGGCGACGTCCAGATAGATCTTGCCGGAACTGGTCGCCTTGAACTCGATGACCGCAGATGTGTCCGAATCCGAACTGATCACGTTGCCGTTGGCGTCACGCAGGACAAGTTTGAGACCGCTTGCCGCAGCGCTTCCCTTGCCACTTGCCGTGAAGGTGTAGGTCACGCCCGCCTTGGCCGTGAAGCCGTACCAGTCGCTGTCGGACTGAACGTCGATCTTGCCGCCGATCGTCCGGCCGGCAAGGATGCTGTGGGTCGTCTTGACGTTGTTGAAGACATTGTCGAGGCTGGGGTTGGAAACGATGTACCGGCCGATATCGTTGCCGTTGTCCTTGACGTCGATGAAGTAGGTGCCGGAGGACGTCGGCGTAAACGTCACGATGCCCGTTGCGGAGGAGTAGTTGGTCTCGCCTGCGACATAGGTGCCGTTCGCGTCGCGAAGGAAGATGTCGCCGTCCGGCAGGCGGTTCGTGCCGGTGCCGGTAACCGTGAAGGCATAGCTGATGCCGGCCTTGAGGCTGACCTTGAACCAGTCGGAATCGCCGGCGACGTCGATGGCGCTCGTGATGCTCTTGCCGGTGCCGAGGACGGAGGTCGTCGTGATGTTGCGCTGGATCGTATCGGCGCCCACCCAGCTCAGATTGTAGTTGCCGACGTCGCTGCCGTTGTCCCGGACGTCGAGGAAATAGACGCCGCTCTGGCCCGCTGCATAAGAGAAGGCGTAGGTGCTGTCGCTATAGTTCGTGCTGCCGGCGACCCAGTTGCCGCTGGCGTCGCGCAGGAACAGATCGGTATCCGGCAGCGAGGAGCCGCTGCCATCGCCCGAAACGACGAAGCCGTAATCCAGGCCGGCCTTCAGACTGATCTTGTACCAGTCGGAATCGCCCGAAACATCCACCGCCCCCTTGACGGTCTGCCCTTGGGACAAGGTCGCCGTCGTGTTGACGTCGCGGCGGATGGTGTCATTGCCGAGCCAGGTGAGGATGTAATTGCCGATATCGCTGGCATTGTCCTTGACGCCGACGAAATAGGTGCCGCCGTTGAGCGCCGAGAAATTCACGGTGACGCTGCTGTCGCTGTAGTTGGTGCTTCCCTCGAGGTAGTTGCCGTTGGCGTCGTAGAGATACAGGTCGGGATCGGGCAGGGACGAGCCGGAACCGTCGCCGGAAAGGCGGAAGCCGTAGTCGAGCCCTGCGGAAAAGGCGGCTTTGAACCAGTCGGCATCGCCGGAGAAGGTCAGGCTGTTCTTGATGACCTGACCGTGGCTGATGGTTGCGTTTGTCGATGTGTCGCCTGGGATGGTGGACATATGAACTCCTCAAAATCGATAGGGGATCCTGCGTGGCCAAGAGGGCATTGGCGCCCGTCCGTGGCGGCGAAGCGGCGAGGTCCGCTCGGCGCAAACCGCACGTTGACCATTGCCGGGCGTCGAATCTCGTTCGCTTCCGCAGCGCCCTGGGGTAGAACACGCGTGCTACCGCCGAGAGAGTGAATTTCTGCAAACGGCACTCTTGCGGCGACGAGCGTCTATCGACAGATGTCCCAATCGGCGAAATAGTCGGCCTGGACAGCGATGAATGCGGGGAGTGGAATGGCCAATCTAGCCGAGACCGGTTTCCGGGCGGTGGCGCACAGGGATACGGCGCGCGGCGGAGAGGAAACGGAGCGGCGCAAGGCCATCCTGCGCCTTGCCGCCGCCTATTGGCTGGCGGTTTTCCTCTCGACGAGCGTGTTCTGGGCGATCGCCGGCACCGATCCGATCGAATCGGCGCCCGGCAAGCTCGCTTCGATCGCGTTTGCGGCGCTGTTGACGACGGGCATGACGCTGCTTTTGAAGCATGCGCTGTCCCGGCCGCTCTGGCAGCAGACGATCGTTGCCTTCATGCTGTCGCTTGCAGCGGCCCCGCTGTCGGCGGGCGTGGATTACTTCATCTATGTCGTTTGCGTTTACCCCGAACCGGTGACGTTCGACATCAAGGAATTCGTCTATAGTCTGGTCTCCAGCATGGCGCTGTTCTTCGGGTGGTGCTGCCTTTCTCTCGTGCTCAGCTACAGCTTTGCACTGGCCGAGGGCGAGCGGCGGATGGCGGCGCTGCGTGAGGAGGCGCTGCAGGCGCAGATGCGGGCGCTCGCCTATCAGGTCAATCCGCATTTCCTGTTCAACACGCTGAACGCGATGACCGGGCTCATCGAGGAAGGTGCCAACGCCCATGCGCGCGGCATGGTGCTGAAACTCGCCGCGTTCCTGCGCAAGACCCTTACGCTTGATCCCACGCAGGATATCCCGCTCAAGGAGGAACTGGCGCTCCAGTCGGATTATCTTGCGGTGGAAAGCACGCGGTTTTCCGACCGGATGAAGGTCTCCTTTGTCGTCGATGACGACGTGCGCGATATCTGCGTGCCGCCGCTGATCCTCCAGCCGATCTTCGAAAACGCCGTGAAATACGGGGTCGGCGCGACGCGGGGGCCGGTGGAGATCGCGTTGCGGGCACAGCGCCTCGACGACACCCTGGTCATTATCGTGGAGAATGACGCCCCCCTGGCCGATGCCGGCGAGATGCCCCCCGGCATGGGTATCGGATTGCGCAACGTCGCCGAGCGCATCGCCACGCATTTCTCCGGTGCTGCGAGCTTGTCGAGCGGCAATATACGCCCAAGTCGCTTTGCCGTGCGCCTGTTGCTGCCGCTGGGGCGCGCATGACAATCGGACATGACCTGACCGTCGTCATCGTCGACGATGAGCCGATCGCGCGTCGACGGCTGGGCCGTCTGCTTGCCGCTATCGGCGGCGTGAGGGTGGTGGCGGAGGCTGGCGACGTTGCCGCCGCCATCGAGGAGGCGCGCAAACATCTGCCGGACCTTCTGCTCCTGGATGTCCGCATGCCCGGCGGCGATGGCTTTGATGTGATCGATGCGTTGAAGGATGCGCCGCCGGCAATCGTCTTCGTGACCGCTTTCGGCCATTATGCGCTTCCCGCCTTTGCCGCCGATGCAGTCGATTACCTGACGAAGCCGGTGGAGGAAGAGCGGCTGGCGGCTTCGCTTCTGCGCGTGCGCCAGCGCCTCGAGACCCGCAATGCAGCCGAGCGGCTGGCGGAGATGGCGGGAGCGTTCGAGGCACTTCGCCGGGCGATGCGCCAGGAGCAGGGCGGCTTGCCGCCCTTCTGGGTACGCTCGCGCGGCCGGCTGGTGCGCGTTTCGGCGGCGGGCGTGACCCGCATCGATGCCGAACGGGACTACGCCCGCCTCTATGCCGACGGTGAAACCTATCTGCTCGACGAGACGCTGGCCTCGCTCGAAAGCCGGCTGCCGGCCGAGCAGTTCATTCGTGTTCATCGTTCCACGATCCTGCGAACGGAGGCCATCAAGGGGTTTCGGCGCGGCCGGCATGGCTCCTGGTCGGCGGAGCTTTTCGACGGAAGTGAAGTTCGTATCGGCCGCAGTTACCTGTCCTGCATGAAGCTCATCGCACCCTGACGCCACTGACCTTTGCATGTGGTGTGATCTGGGGATTCCTATTCGGCGCCGGGCGAAATATGAGTCTGTCATGGATGATTCGGCAGCGATTCGTTTTTTAGGCCGTGGCGGCGGCGTGTTTCGGAGGGGGGCTCTCTTTGCGGCGCTCACCGCAGGTGTGCTTGGCGGCTGCGCGGCGCGGCCAGGGGCGGGCGTGGCAACGCTCTCCTCGACGGTTCCGGCAGCAAGTGCTTTGGTCTTGCCCACGCCCGGCACGCTCTCCATCGTCAGCGTGGTCCAGCGCCAATATACGAACGCCATCGAACAGCAGATCGCGCTGTCCACCTCGGCCTCGACGTCGGGTCAGAACTTCATCAGCATCCAGGCCTTCGGTCCCGCCGAAACGGTCGCGATGCCGAGCGGTGGATTGGCCTTCAAGCCGGTGCGCCATTCGGCGATCCAGGCGGAAATCCGCAATTACGTGCCCGGCGGACGGCTGACGATCTCCAGCAATTTCGTGCGCAACACCTATGGCCCCTTCGGTTATGCCTACGGCCCCGGTGCCGGCAATGACGGTTGCCTCTACGGCTGGCAGCAGATCCGGTCTGACGAGGCCGATCGCAACCTGTTGAACAGTTTCGGCATGCTGCAAATTCGTCTGCGCGTCTGCCAGGCGGGTGCAGGCGAGAAGGAACTGGTCGAGTTGATGTATGGCTATACCATCACCGGCGGTTTCTCGGGGGCGACGTGGAATCCCTATGGCACGCCAGCGGCCGTGGATGCCGAAGTCGGCGGCGGCAAGCCGCTGCGCGTGGCGATCGAGGAACCGCGGCGTACGGTCGTCGGCGTCGAGACCGTTGAGAAGGTGCCCGTGAGCCGGCGCGTCACCGAAACGAAGCCGGTCGTCCGGCGCGCGCAGCAGGTGGTGGCCAAGGACGTTGTCGTGGTGCCGTCACCCTCCGGCGGTGCGGCCACGACGACGACGACATCGGGGGAGGATGCAATCGTGGTGCCGTCGCCCGTCTGCGTTACGGGCGCATCGGGATCGGCAACCTGCAATTGACAAAGCGGTCATCCAGCCTAATTTTTCCTTAACATAATGGTGCGTAAGGTCCGGGCTGGAACGCTATGATGGCGAAGGACGGCATATGAGACATACCGGCACGATCATTCTGTGGGCGCTTGTTTCTGCTGTCGTAATCCTGGTCATTACGCTGCCGATCAACCTGCAGACCCAGCTGATCGCCAGTATCGCGGTCGTCACCCTCATGGCAGTGATCAAAGTGCTCAGGGCCGAAGGCATCTGGCGCCTGATCGCGCTTGCCTTCGGCACCGCCATCGTGCTGCGCTATGTCTACTGGCGTACGACGAGCACCTTGCCGCCGCTGAACCAGCTTGAAAACTTCATCCCCGGCTTCCTGCTTTATCTCGCCGAAATGTACAGCGTCATGATGCTGGCGCTCAGCCTCTTCGTGGTGTCGATGCCGTTGCCGCCGCGCAAGGGACGCAGGGCTGAAGAGGGGCGGTTGCCTTCCGTCGACGTCTTCGTGCCGAGCTATAACGAGGATATCGGCCTTCTCGCCAACACGCTCGCCGCCGCCAAGGCCATGGACTACCCGGCCGACAAGCTGACGATCTGGCTGCTCGACGATGGCGGCACGGAGCAGAAGCGCAATGCGGCCGCGGTGATCGAGGCGCAGACCGCCGAGGCACGGCACCGCGAATTGCAGGACCTTTGCCGGGATCTCGGCGTCAACTACCTGACACGCGCCCGAAATGAGCATGCCAAGGCAGGCAACATGAACAACGGCATGCAGCATTCGACGGGCGAACTCATCGCCATCTTCGATGCCGACCATGCGCCGGCCCGTGATTTCCTGCGCGAGACCGTCGGGTTTTTTGCAGACGACCCAAAATTGTTCCTCGTCCAGACGCCGCACTTCTTCCTCAATCCGGATCCGCTGGAGCGGAACCTGCGCACCTTCGAGAAGATGCCGAGCGAGAACGAGATGTTCTACGGCATCATCCAGCGCGGCCTCGACAAATGGAACGCGTCGTTCTTCTGTGGTTCGGCTGCGGTGCTCAGGCGCACGGCGCTCAACGAGGTCGGCGGTTTCTCGGGCCTGTCGATCACCGAGGACTGCGAGACGGCGCTGTCGCTGCATTCGCGCGGCTGGAACAGCGTCTATGTCGACAAGCCGCTGATCGCCGGCCTGCAGCCGGCAACCTTCGCCAGCTTCATCGGCCAGCGCAGCCGCTGGGCGCAGGGCATGATGCAGATCCTGCGCTTCCGCTTCCCGCTCTTCAAGGGCGGGCTCTCGGTGCCGCAGCGGCTTTGCTACATGTCGTCCATGCTGTTCTGGCTGTTTCCGTTTCCACGCACGATCTTCCTCGTCGCGCCGCTCTTCTATCTCTTCTTCGACCTCGAAATCTTCACGGCCTCCGGCGGCGAATTCCTGGGTTATACGCTGGCCTATATGC
Organism: uncultured Shinella sp.; assembly: GCF_946479415.1. The sequence continues at coordinate 39,459 of NZ_CAMLFY010000017.1, forward strand.
TCGTGAACCTGATGATGCAGAACTACCTCTACGGGTCGTTCCGCTGGCCATGGATCTCCGAGCTTTACGAATATGTGCAGAGCGTGCATCTGCTGCCCGCCGTCGTGTCCGTGATGCTCAACCCGACCAAGCCGACCTTCAAGGTGACGGCGAAGGACGAGTCGATCAGCGTGTCGCGCCTGTCGGAAATCAGCCGGCCGTTCTTCGTCATCTTCGGCGCGCTGTTCGTCGCTTTCCTCATCAGCGTCTACCGGTTCTATGCGGAGCCTTACAAAGCCGATGTCACGTTCGTCGTCGGCGCCTGGAACCTGCTCAATCTGCTGATCGCGGGCTGCGCGCTCGGTGTTGTCTCCGAGCGTAGCGAAAGAGCGGCCAGCCGGCGCGTGACGGTCAAGCGCCGCTGCACCTTCGTCATGAATGGCCGCGACTATCCGTCGACTCTCGAGAATGTCTCGGCCAATGGTGCGCGCGTGCAGGTCTTCGGGCTCGAGGGGCAGGTGGATATGAACACGCGTGGCTACCTGCGCTTCACGCCCTCCGGCGGGACGGAAGAGGAAACGCTGCCCGTCGAAGTGCGCAATGTCGAAAGCCTGGGCAGCGTGCTGGCCGTCGGGTGCCGCTTCATGCCGGAGGTGGCACGCCACCATTCCCTCGTCGCCGATCTCATCTTCGCCAACTCCAACCAGTGGAGCGATTTCCAGGTTTCGCGCCGCTACAATCCCGGCCTCTTCCGCGGCACGCTCTGGTTCCTCGGCATCGCCGCCTACCAGACGAGCCGTGGGCTCATCTATTTCGTGCGCAGCTTCGGCGGTGGGCGCAAGGGGGAGAGCGCGTCGTGAGCTTCTCTGCGCCAAGGGCCGCGTTGTTCGGCCTCGCCTTCATGCTGTCCGCATCGGCGGCCTTCGCCCAACAGGGGGCCACGCCCTTCGATATGTCGGGCGAACGCGGCCCGAATACGGAGACGAAACCTGTCGTCATCGATGATGCCACCCCGACGGTCGGAACCAAGGTGCCGGAGAAGAAAGCGGAGGTTCCCGATACCGCGACGCGGCGCTATATCATCCCGGCAATCTCGCTGCTGCTCGAAGGCGAGGCGGCGAGCCGCTCCTTTCCGGTTTATCTGACGCCGCAACAGGCGGCCGCGGCGACGTCGATCAGCCTCGGCTATTCCAATGCCGTCGTCGTTGCGCCCGAAGTCTCCAGCCTGACCGTCATCGTCAACGACGTGACGGTCGGCGAAATGCCCGTCCAGTCGCCCGAGGGCACGAAGGACATGCGCTTCGACCTGCCGGCGGGCTTGCTCAGGCCGGGCGTCAACCGTGTGACGTTCAACGCCGTGCAGAGGCATCGCACCGACTGCACGATCCGCTCGACCTATGATCTGTGGACGTCGCTCGACCCGGCGCGCACCTACCTGACGGTGCCGCGCGATACCAGCGGGCGGCTGCTGACGACCGACGACATCGCGGGTATCGGCGTCGGTCCCGATGGGCGCACGACATTCACCATGGTCGTGCCCGAAATGGGCCAGCCGGTTGCCACGAATGCGTTGATGCGGTTAAGCCAGGGCCTCGCGCTGATGGCGAAGATGCCGAACCAGACCTTCAATGTGGTCGATACGCTGCCCGCGAAGGGCGGAGCGGGCGAGCTACAGGTCGTGGTCGGCACCGCGGCGGACCTTGCCCCGCTGCTGCCGAGCCTGCCGGCCTCTGCACGGTCGTCGGCTGTGGCCACGTTCATCGATGTGCCCTCGGGCGACCGCAAGGTTTTCGTCGTCAGCGGACCCGACTGGCCATCGATCGAAGGGGCTGTGGAGGGGATGGTTTCCCCCATCGACCGACCGCTCGGCGTGACGCGAGAGGCGCTGAGCGTGCGCCAGCGCAACGCCGCGGAAATGCCGCTTCTGACAGGCGAGACGACGTTGAAGCTCGCGTCGCTCGGCGTGCGCACCGCCGAGTTCAGCGGCCGGCGCCTGCGCACCAGCTTCGACGTCGGTATTCCCTCGGACTTTTACGCCGGTGCCTATGGAGAGGCGACGCTGCTGCTCGATGCCGCCTATTCGGCCGAAGTGGAGCCTGGCAGCCATGTCGATATCTACGTCAACGGCAATATCGCCTCGACGGTGCCGATCACCAATCGCAATGGCGGCATTTTCCGGCATCTGCCGATCCGCGTGACCATGCGGCATTTTCGGCCGGGGCCGAACCACATCGACATCGAGACCGTGCTGATGACGGCCGCCGACAAAGTCTGTGCGCCCGGCTCGAGCGCCTCCGAGGAACCGCGCTTCGCTCTCTTCGACACATCCGAGTTCCGCATGCCGCGTTTTGCCCGGATTGCGCAACTGCCGAACCTTGCCGCACTTTCGGGCACGGGTTTTCCCTATTCGCGGGCCGTCGACCCGATTGCACTCTATCTCGACCGTCTCGATACCGACACGCTGTCGACGAGCGCGACCTTCCTCGGCAAAATGGCTGTTTCAAGCGGCCGGGCGGTGCAGGTGCGGCCGGAATCCTCAGCGCTCGCGATCGGCGAGCGGGACGCCATCCTCTTCGGCACGATCTCGCAGCTTCCCCCGCTGGTGCTCGGCCAGACGCATATCGAGGCCGAGAGCGCATCAAGCTGGGGCGGTGCCGTCGATGACGGCGCGGGGCCGGGGGCGACGCAGGATGCTCTCAACGAATGGCAATCGCGCGTGCGGGGCGGTTCTTGGCGCGGGCAGATTTCGGCGCTCGAAGCATGGCTGCAGGAGACGTTCGACATCTCGCTGTCCTCGCTGCGACTTCTGCCCGGCGATGAGGCGCAGGTCGCGCCGGATGACGCGGCGCGCTTCCTGGTTGCGCAGGGTGACAGTCCCGAACGCACGGCCGTCTGGACGGTCGTCTCGGCCCCGACGGGTGCGGATCTTCGCGCCGGCATGGACGCCGTGGCGCAGGATGCCCGCTGGCAGCAGCTCGACGGCTATATGACGCTTGAGAGCAAGGATGCCGAGACACTCGATACGCGCGCGGTCAGCCGCACCCGATTCGTTGCGACCCAGCCGTGGACCTTCGCCAATTTGCGGCTGATCGCGGCAAACTGGCTGTCGTCGAACATCCTCGCCTATGCCCTGGTTTTCTGCGCGCTTTCCATTCTCCTGGGCATTGCCACATCGGGGCTCTTGCGGCGTTTTGGCCGGCCGCTTTAGCGGCCCCCCGCAACACTGACGGGTGTCTGTTTACCGCCGGTTAACCCTATCGCGGTTTTATCGAAGCTCGTTGGTTTCTCCGGAAGGGCGCTTGGCGTTCCCTATGCGCGTCGTTGCGGTGTGGAGGAGCCGTATGGTTGATGTGTACCGAAGGAAGCTCGGCATGAAGTCGATCCTCATGGCGGTCGTCCTTGCTTCGGCTGGAGCGGCCGGTGTCGCCGGCCTGTCCTTCGGCGTGCCCGATAGTCTAACCAAGGGCATGCCACGTCTCGGCGTGGGCACGGATAACGTGGCAACCGGCAGTACCGACGAGGTCGCGACCCCGGCGACCAAGCAATCGCGGCTGGAGATCGCGCAGGCCGAGAGCGGCCAGGCCAGCACAACACCCGCCATCGAAGCAGTCGAAACCGTCGAACGCCGCCCCGCCGTCGATGAGAGCGCGTTGCGCTATTTCGCGTCGCGCGGCGATACGGCCCGTTTGAACGCCGAGATTGCGCGCCTGCGGGCGCTTTACCCAACCTGGACCCCACCGGAAAATCCGCTCGCCGTGCCTGTCAACGAGGACAAGCAGCTGGAGGAGATGTGGGCGCTCTACAGCCAGTCGCGCTATGCGGATGTGCGCGCGGCGATCACCAAGCGCCAGAAGGACGAGCCGCAATGGACGCCGCCGGCCGATCTGGTCGAGCGCCTCGACGTCGCGGAAAAGCGTGCCGCGCTCGTCGCCGCGTCCAATGCCGGCAAGAGCGAGGATGTCGTGCGCTTCGGTGCGGAGACGCCGAGCCTGCTCACATGCTCGGATGCCGATGTACTCTGGCGCGTCGCGGAGGCCTTCGTGAAGACCGACCGCGTGCAGCGCGCCAAGGATGCCTATGGCTACATGCTCGACAATTGCACGGATGCACCGGTGCGCGTGGCAACCGTACAGAAGGCCTCGACGCTGCTCGGCTATCAGGACATGCAGGACCTTCTCGCGCGGGAGCGCGCCGGGCCTGACGGCGTCAAGGAATTCGATGCGATCCGCAGTGACCTCGCCCGCCGTTTCGTCGGCGAGGGCGACGAGGACCCCGAAATCACCGTGGCGCCCGCCTATCTGAAGCTGGTCGAAAAGCTGGTGACGGACGAGGGGCTTGCCTCCGATGCGCTGCTGCTCGGATGGTATCACCTGCGGCGCGACCAGAACGCGGCTGCCGAACCGTTCTTCCGCAAGGCGCGGGCCGTCGAGGATTCCGCCTCCGCCTCACAGGGCCTCGCACTGATCCTTCTCGCCCGCAAAATGCCGGGCGAGGCCGAGGATGTCATGTATGCCTGGCGCACCACCTCCGACCAGGCGATGCAGACCTATCTGGCCGCGACCACCAATCTTCTGGCCCTCGACCCGCCGCCAAAACTCGAAACCAAGGTGCTGAGCCGCATCGCGCAGGTGACGCTCGAGGAGAAACATCCCGAGACGGGCGAGCAGTTCGGCTGGTATGCGTTGGCCATGGATCAGTCGGCGACGGCTGAGGAATGGTTCGCCCAGGTGCTGAAATGGAAGGCCGACTATGAGCCTGCTGCCTATGGTCTCGGCGTCGCAAGGCTGCGCCTGGAGGATGAAGCGGGTGTCGCCGCCGTCAAGCAGGCCTGGGCCGGCCGTTCCGAGCGCATAGCAAGGCTTGGTGAACAGGACGCGACGGACGAGAAGACGCAGGTGACCACCGAACGCCAGCCGCGGGTGGCACGCACCGAGCAGCGCCTCATGACCCGTGAGGTCGTCGAAGAGGTTGCCGCCCGGCCACAGCGTGGGGTGCGCACGGCGCGGCGCGCGGGCAGCGTGACGGCCGATTGCCGCAGCACCCGCAATCCTGCCGGCCTGGCGCCTGCAAGCGCGCTGACGCTCGGCTGGTGCCTGATGGAGCGCAACCGCCCGCTGGAGGCCGCGCAGGCCTTCGAAGTGGCGTTGAACGGCGAGGGGCGCACAAAAAGCGATGCCGCCTATGGCCAGAGCCTTGCCTATCTGCGGGCAGGTCTGACCAGCGATGCGGCGGTCGCAGCGACGAAGGCCAAGCTCGATCAAAGCCGCGGCGCCGAGCTTCAGACCGCCATTCTCGCGGACCGCGCCGTCAGCAGTTTCCGGGCCAAGCGTTACCGCGAGACCATCGGTTATCTCGATCAGCGCAATCAGTTTCGCGCCGAGCCGACCGACCTGATGATCCTGCGTGCCTTCTCCTACAAGAATCTCGGCATGCGCGTCGATGCCGCCCGCCTGTTCGAGGCACTCGGCGAAACGGGGCGGCAGGACGCTATCCGCGCCCTTGCAGAAATGCGCGACGAAGACCGCCGGCCGAACTGATCGCGCTTCGGCCGTAATTTGCGCGGAGGATGCCGTATGAAAATCCGGCACCGTCTTCCAGTGGCGCTGTTGTCGCTCTGCATTGCCGCACCGCTTGCAGCCGCTGACCGTCTCTACGTCGTCTGCGACAACGGTCTTCGCTGTTTCAAGGCGCCGTGCCCGTCGTCGACCGTGCGCGATCTTGCCACGGACAAGACGTTCAAGAGCGTGTCTCCGGATCTGGATGCATTGGCCGAGGCCGACCGGGAGCGTATCCGCCGGATGGATGCACTCTATTTCGGCCGCCTCGCGTTGCGCGGACACGTTGAGCGCCGGGCTGAGCGAGATACGCTCGTCATCACCGGCATCGCGCGCGAAACGACGGCGCGCGAACGGCGCGGCTGCCCGGCCGGTTAATCGCGATCGGGTGCGCCGAGCGGAAAATAACTGCGGAACGGTCGTCCTTCATCCACGGCGCGGGCGAAGGACGGGCGGGCGAGCAGGCGCTTGCGATAGGCGTGCACATGGGTGAAGGCGGGATCGATGGCATGGGTCCAGTCCGCGTAAAACAGGAAGGGGCCGGCGCCGCAATCGGCGAGCGTAAACGTATCGCCCGAAGCCCAGATGCGGCCCTCCATATGCCGATCGAGCCAGGCATAGGCCCGTTCCAGCATCGCGCGCGCCTCCTTGTCACCATAAGGATCGCGGTCGGCTTCCGCGCGGATGGCGTTGAAGACGATCCTCTGCTGCGGCGTTGAAATGTAGTTGTCGAAGAAACGGTCGAGCATGCGCACCTCGATCGCCCTGTCCGGATCGGCCGGGATGAGCTTGACCGGTCCCGGGTAGTGCAGATCGAGATATTCGATCAGGATGGTTGCCTCCATCACCTGACGATCGCCATCGACCAGAATGGGAAACCGCTTGATCGGCCAGCGCCGCTCGAAATCGGCAAGGGTTTCCGGGGTGTTGTGATCGAGCAGCCGGTATTCGAACGCAGTGCCGTTCTCGTAGAGCGCGGTCAGAACCTTCTGGCAATAGCTGGAAAACGGATGGGCATAGAGAACGGGTTTCATAGCGACCTCCACGTTTGAGGCCCTTTTGTCGCAGAACTGATTGCAAAATGCAATCTGTTTTTCATCAGTTGGAAGACGCCAGGCAGCAGCGGTAACCCGGTTGCTCGCCGGCGGTCGGGTTTTCATGTCGGAAGCGATGGAGGAGACGAAAGCGTCGAGACGCGCTTCAGCCCGCCCGCCAGAGAATGACCTGCGGCACGTCGGCGCCGCGCGTCCGCGAGAGCTGCAATTGCGCGAAAGGGATCGCCAGGATCATGACGATCAGGGCGGTCACGAACAGGGTTCCCGGATTGAGCAGCTTCGATTTCAAATCTCACCTCACGCAGTGTCTCCAGCCTTATGCGAGCGAAACCTGACGTCACGCTGAACATTCCGTCAGCTTCGTTCAGCCTGTTGTCAGCTTGCCCCGTCAGGGACAGGCAGGCTGGCGCTTCCTATGCGGTGTGCCGGCATGATCACGGAAGGGAAAGACGATGCGCGAAGACACCGGAGCAACGAGCCGCAAGGGTCTGTGGAGACCCGAGCTCGGCAGCATCACGGTCGCCATTCTGACGGCACTCTATCTCCTGGCCATCACCAACCAGAGCTTCTGGTCGAAGGGCTGGCTTTATCTGGAGGGCCGCCCGACGACGTTCGCCTCGATCGCCATCGGTATCACCTGCCTCTATGTCGCGTTCTGCGTCGCCGTTTCGGTGAAATATCTGATGAAGCCGGTCTTCATCTTCCTGATCCTGTCTAGTGCCGCCGGCGCGTGGTTCATGGACCAGTTCGGCGTGGTCATCGACATTGAAATGATCCGCAATGCCGCGGAAACCAACAGTGCCGAAGCTGGCAACATGATCACTGCCGGCTTCGTGCTGCACATGTTTGCGTTTGGCGTGCTGCCCTGCCTGCTGCTGGTCTGGGTCAAGGTTCGCCATCGTCCCTTCCTCTGGAAGGTGCGCGGTAATCTCGCCGTCATCGTGCCGATGCTCGTGATCGCGCTCGTCGCCGGTCTTTCACACGCTCGCGTCTATGCGGCAGCCGTGCGCGCGCACCACGACTGGTTCGAGGCACTGAACCCCTTCGTTCCCATGGTAACGGCCATGCAGTTCGCCGTCGGCGAATCCGGCGATATCAATATCGTTGCGGCACCGCTCGGCAAGGATGCACGGGTCAGCGATGTGCCGCTCACCGCGCGCAAGCCACGCCTGATGATCGTTGTGGCAGGCGAAACGGCGCGCGCAGACAATTTTTCGCTTGGCGGCTACGAACGGGATACCAATCCGGAACTGGCGAAGAAGGACATCTTCTATTTCCCGCAGACGACGAGTTGCGGCACGGCGACGGCCGTTTCGCTGCCCTGCATGTTCTCCGTCTATACCCGTGCCGAATATTCGCATCGCAAGGGGCTCGCGACGCAGAGCTTGCTCGGCGTGCTCTCCAATGCCGGCGTCCACGTAGAATGGTGGGACAACAATACCGGCGACAAGGGAATTGCCAGGCTTCTGAAGGTGAATTCGCTGATCGACACCGGCAACCCGGCCTATTGCTCGGGTGGCGAATGCCAGGACCAGGTGCTGATCGATGCCCTGGACGGGTGGATCGGGTCGGTGAACAGGGATACCGTGCTGGTCCTGCACCAGATCGGCAGCCATGGTCCTGCCTACTACAAGCGCTATCCGGAGGCGTTTCGCCGCTTTGCGCCCGACTGCCGCAGCGCGGATTTCTCCGAATGCTCGCGCGAGGAGATCGTCAATGCGTATGACAACACGATCGCCTATACCGACCATATTCTCGCCAGCGTGATCGACCGGCTGGCCAGCCAGCAGGACCGGCTCGACGTCTCCATGCTCTACATGTCGGATCACGGTGAGTCGCTTGGCGAATTCGGCCTCTACCTGCATGGCGCGCCCTATATGATCGCGCCGCCGCAGCAGACCCATATTCCATTCGTGCTCTGGCTCGGCAAGGATGCCAAGGCAGCCTATTCGGCGGATTGCCTGAAGGACGAAACGCAGAAGCCGCAGTCGCACGACAACCTGTTTCACTCGGTGCTCGGCATGATGCGGGTGGAAACCAAGGTCCGCAACCCTGCATTCGACCTCATCTCAGCCTGCCGGCTCGGCGCGACGAGCTGACAAGACCGACGTTCCGGTGGATTTGACGCATGCTTGCGGGCGAAAGGCGTGATGCCTATTGTGGCTCCTGGTTCCGGGAGTCTGGCTTGAGAATTCTTTTGATCGAAGACGACGCCGTTCTGGGCGAGGCGGTGCGTGATTATGTTGCCGGCCTCGGCCATGCCGTCGATTGGATGCAGACGCTGGATGACGGCAGGATGGCAACGCGGGCGGTCGATTACGACCTTATCCTCCTCGATCTGCGCCTGCCGGATGGCCGCGGCTTGACGCTGCTGACGGAGCTGCGCCGTGCCGGTGCGGTAACGCCCGTCATCATCCTCACCGCGCATGACCAGATTTCCGACCGGATCGAAGGCCTGAACAGCGGGGCGGACGACTATCTCGTGAAGCCCTTCAATCTCGGCGAACTCGGCGCACGCATGCTCGCCGTGGCGCGCCGTTATGCCGGCTCCTCGCTGCCGGTGCTGGAGGCCGGCGCGCTCTCCATCCAGCTTGCCGACCGCCGGGTGCTGCGCGATGGCCAGCCGGTTGATCTCTCGAGCCGGGAATGGGCGGTTCTGGCGCGGCTTGCCAACCGGCCGGATGCCATCGTCTCCAAGAGTGAGATCGAGGAGGCGCTTTACGCCTTCGGCTCGGAGATCGAAAGCAACACCGTGGAAGTCTATGTCAGCCGGCTGCGCAAGAAGCTCGGCAAGGATTGCGTCGAGACGCTGCGCGGCATCGGTTACAGGCTGGGACGATGACGGAGGACGGCCAGAAGAACGCACGCGGATCAGCCCGTCCAAGGCGCACAAGCCTCGCCGGCCGGCTGATGTTGTGGATCACCGCCACCATCACGGGGCTGTGGCTTGTCGCTGTCGGGTTCGGTGCCCTCATCATGCAGGACGAGTTCGGCGAAATCTACGACAGCGCCCTGCAGGAAACGGCCGAGCGCCTGACGCCGCTGCTTCTTGGCGACATCAACTCCCGTGACGATCCCAACGAGGCGCAGCGTATCGAGGCATCGCGCCCGCAGGTCGAGGAAGAATATCTGTCCTATCAGGTGCGGGATCTCACCGGCCGCGTTCTCCTGCATTCGCATTCCGCGACGACCAAGCCCTTCGAGGCGCCTTTGAAGGAGGGGTTCTGGCAGGCGGAGGATGGGCGGGTCTACACCGCGGTCGCTGCCGAGGGCACGATCTTCGTGCAGGTCAAGGACACGGCGGAGGAGCGTGAGGAGGCGACGCGGGAGGGCTCGCTCGCGTTGCTGCTGCCGGTCTTGCTCATCGTGCCGATCACGATCGCCGCGGTCTGGTTCGCGGTGCGGCGGGTGCTCGCGCCGGTGGAGACGTTGCGCGCGTCAATCGGAGAGAAGGATGGCGGCAATCTCGCGGCCATCGAGGCGGCGCATCTGCCGCTTGAGCTTCAGCCGATCCTGCGTTCGGTCAATCTGCTTCTGGCGCGTCTGCGCGCCGTTATCGCCGCCGAGCGGGAGTTCACGTCCAACAGCGCGCACGAGCTGCGCACGCCTATTGCCGGTGCGCTCGCGCAGACGCAGCTTCTGCTTTCGGAGCTTGAGGACAGCCCGGCGCATGCCCGCGCCCACCAGATCGAGACATCGCTGCAGAAGCTTACGAAACTCACCGAGAAGCTGCTCCAGCTTGCCCGCGCCGAAGCGGGCATCGGCGTTGCGGAAACCACATTCGACATTGCCGACGTCGTCGGTGTCGTCGTGACCGATTTCCAGCGCGCATCCGACGATGCGGGCAGGATCGACTTTGTAAACGCGCTGACGACGCCCCGGCTCCACGAGGGCACGGCCGACGCCTTCGCCATCGTGTTGCGCAACCTCATTGAGAACGCGTTGCTGCATGGACAGGCCGATATGCCGGTGGAAATTCGGCTGACGGGCAAGGGCAATGTGCGCATCGCCAACGCCGCGCCCTTGCTTTCCGAGGAGGAACTGTCGGCGGTGCGCAAACGCTTTGCGCGCGGCAAGACGACCGCTGCCGGCTCCGGCCTTGGCCTTTCCATTGCGGATAGGCTTCTTCAGCAGATGCGGGCAAGCCTCGTGCTGACCTCGCCTGTCCCCGGGCGTGTTGACGGCTTCCAGGCCGAGATCGTGTTCCCCGCCGCCCGGTGAGGTTTTTCGGCCTGCCACCGCCCCATTTCTGAACAATCTCGTTTTCCAGCATTCCGGCACCGGAGGGTGCCGGAAAACCCCACAATTATTTTCATTTTCCATGTGAGAAACATGTGGCTTTTTGCCGCATTTTGTGGTTTTCTGTGGATCTAATCAAAAAAGGTGGGTAATATGGGTCGCAAACCGGAAGATTATGCGCGGCTTCTTGCCAGCGCTCTTGATAAAATCCATGCAGCCGAGTGCGAGGGGGCTTCCGAGCCATTGTCGGAGCACTGCGTGAAGGTCATCAGTCAGACCATTGCCGCCGCGATGGACGACGCACGAAAAATCCATATAGAACAAGAGCTTGTGGCGATTCGTGAGCGCCGCGAGCGAATCCATCTTCATTCCTGATTGTCAGCATCCATGCCGGCCGACCGCCCGAAGGGGCGGTCATGCCTGCTTGCTGGTCAAGCGCGGAAACACGTCGTAGAACGGGCTTGCTGCCTTGCTGCGCCGCCGCGTCTGTCCCGCTTCCGCCCATTCTGGTCCGGATTGTTCGAACGGCCGCTTTCGGCGAGCCGGACAGCGCAGATCTGGATAGAAGCGGCGGAGGACTGACATGACCGATTGGGGCAGGACCGGAAACGGCAGGATCGCACTGGTGACGGGCGGCGGCACGGGCATAGGCCTTGCCATAACCCGCGGCCTTAGTGCCGAGGGTTATGTCGTGGTCATCACCGGCCGCCGTGCCGACGTGCTGGAGAAGGCGGCGGCTGACGTTTCGAGTGAAACGGGCAATCCTGTTCGGGCGATTGCCTGCGATGTCGGCAAGCCGGACGACGTGGCTGCGGCCTTCGATGCGGTGAAGCGGGAATTCGGGCGGCTCGACCTGCTCGTCAACAATGCCGGCTCCAATGTATCGCCGGCACTGCTGGAAGACATTCCCTTCGAGGAATGGTCGAGCATTCTCGCCGCCAATCTCACGGGTGCGTTCCTCTGCACCCAGCACGCCTTCCGGATCATGAAGGCGCAGGCGCCGCGCGGCGGGCGCATCATCAACAACGGCTCGATTTCCGCCACTGCGCCACGTCCGAATTCCGCGCCCTATACCGCGACGAAACACGCCATCACCGGCCTTACCAAATCGACGGCGCTCGACGGGCGCAAATACGATATCGCCTGCGGCCAGATCGATATCGGCAATGCCGCCACGGACATGACATCGAAGATGAATGCCGGCGTGTTGCAGGCCAACGGCGAGATCGCCAGCGAGCCGACCATGTCGGTCAAGCACATCGCTGATGCCGTGATCTACATGGCGAGCCTGCCGCTCGACGCCAATGTGCTGACCATGACGGTGATGGCGACCAACATGCCGTTCGTGGGGCGGGGGTAATACTTTGTCGGAACTTTAAAGGCACGCGCTACTTTTCGGGGAAACCGCGAACCTCTCTGCCGTCATCCTCGGCTCAAGGCCGAGGATGACGGCAGAGAGGAGGCGAGGGCCGCGATCACAAAGAAACAGACATTGCTGCCTCAGCGAATGCGCTCGCCGCCCTCGAGGGCAACTGCCGTTACCGCCGCCGGGGCTCGCCGCCCTCGGCATAGACCGTCTTCTGCTGGAACTTGAAGATATGGCCGCAGCGGCAGCGGATCATGTGCCTGTCGGGATATTTCGACGGGCGCTCGGTCAGGAAGCCGGTGGGGAGCGCATCGATCTTGAAATCCGGGTCCTTGCGCGTCGGCATGTCGTCTTCCGAGACCTCGGCATAGCCGGAATTGCCGCACATGGCGCATTCGAGTTTGCGCGAATAGCGGTCACGGGCGGCCATGGGCGATTCCTTCGTCAGATGCGGATTGCCCGTTAATAGGCATGGCTCCCGCGGGTTTCAATGGCTCATGCCGCAAGTAGCGCCTGAAGAACGGCGATGATGCGTCGATGCTGGTGGGCATGGCGAGTGCGCACGTTGACGGCGGCGTAAACGGCCTGTGAAATCGGCTCGGCGCCCGCCACGCGGCTGACGGCGCCGGTTCGAAGCAGCCGTTTCGCATCCGCCTGCGTTACGAAGGCCGAGCCGCCGAGTTTCTGCATCAAAGCGAGGATCGCCGTCGTCTCGCCGCTGGCGATCGGCGCGGTCGAGAGCGCGGGATGGGCCTGCCGGTGCAACCGGTCGAAGGCGGGGGAATAGACGGCCTGGATATAGTCTTCCGGCCGCACATCCTCGATCCGGCTTACCGTGTTGCTCACCATCTCGTAATGCACGTCGCCGATACGCTCGTAGTGCAGGTCGGGCAGGTAGTGCGGGGTGAAAAGGATGGCGAGGTCGAGGTCGCCGGCGCCCAGATCGCGGTTCATCTGG